>CAZGLN010000232.1:0-6394 GCA_964526545.1 uncultured Chthonomonadales bacterium | reverse complement strand
TTGACCACTTGACGGCTCCGCTGCGCGCGAGGCTATCCAAAACCACCTGCAGCGGCGTGTTGGTTACCTGAGCAGCAAAGCCCAGGTCCCTGGGTATCCGGTTGTCCAGGCGAAAAACCGCTCCCGTCTGTCGAGCCAACAGCGCAAGAGCCTGGGAGAGGGGCACGGGCCGCTTCTCGTCTATCGCGAGCGTAACGGCGCGGGCCAGCAGCGAAACCTGTGGCAGCAAGGTGGTTCCGGCGGGCGCGCCGGGCCCGACGCGGCGGATATCCCCGATGCCTGGCACTTCGGTGAGCGTGCCAGCCGCACCGATGACGGAGATGGTTGCGCCACGCTGGATGATGAAGCCGGGTCTGGCGGCCGCCTGAAGCAGGCCGAGCAGCTCCTCAATCGTGGCGTTTTTCCGCACCAGACTGACCTGCCCTACGACGTCGGATGCGACGGTGAAATCCGAGCCTGTGCGCCTGAGGAGCGCTGTAAGCAGATCGTGCACGGAGGCGCCGTAGGCCTCCAGAGAGTAGAGCGGTTTGCCATCCGGAGATTTGCCGGTCTCCAGAATGGTAAAGCCGGAACCCTCAGGCCGCCGCACCGCAGTCTGCGCTTGGACCAGCGACGAGAGGCTCGCCCCCACCGAGAACGTGATCGCCAGGAGAGGCAGCCACAGGCGCCGCCGAGGGAGAAGGCTATTTCGCTTGCGGTTCCGGACCATCGAGCCTGTCCGAGGGATTGGCATCGTCCTTCTCTACCCGGATCCGAATGACAGCGATCTTCCCCTGGCGGTCGAAGCCTGTCTCCGTGCGCACCACCGAGGAGTTGCCGCCCACCATCAGCCGCTCGCTCTGCGGCTGGCTGTACTCCACAGCCTCGCGCGGAGTGAATTCGCCCGCGTCGCCTCTGGGTGCACCTGGGACAGGAACTCCTTGGCCGATGAGCTGGGAGCCGGCGAGCGCGGCGGCGGCGCGCCGACGCATCGCGATTTTCTCGCGCGCGGAGTAGCCGTCCTTGGCCTTAACGTCCAGGAAGCTCACCGGCGCGCTGGCCACGCGAGATGGCGCGCGCGGCGAGGCATCACGCGCTCGCACGGGCGCACTGACAACCTGGTTCTTCGCGATAGCGGAAGGCGGTACTTCCCTCCGCAGGGGATCAGCCGCGGCCGCCACAGGCGTGGGCGAGACCACCTTCCCGTGGTCCACGGGCTCGACGGGCTCAGAGTTGAGGCCGCTACGGTTCAACACCACCGCGGAGGCCGCGACCACCAGCAGCATGCAGGCCGCGGCGGCGGCCCAGCGGAACGGGCGGGCTGCCTGCCGCCGTCTCTCCTCGGCCCGCACCAATGCCATTATCTCCAGCCGCATAGTCTCCGGCGCCTTCAGGCGCGGAACCGAAGCCAGGCAACCCAAGGCGCCCTTGTATCGCTGCGCTTCCTCACCGCATGCCGCGCACCGGGCTACATGCGCCTGGACGCGCGCTTGCAGGCTGCCCTCGAGTTCGCATTCGACGAATGCGGGCAGAAGCTGGCTCACCTCGCGGCAAGTCATGTTCTCAGTGCTCTTGTTTGCCATAGAGAGCCTCGTATTTGGCGCGAAACTGCTGCCGCGCCCTGTGCAACCGGACCTTCGCGGCTTGCTCACTGCAACCCAGGACCGCTGCAATCTCCTCGATGGTGAGGTCCTGGTAGTAGCGCAGAACCAGCACGTCACGGTGCCGCGGCGGTATCTCCATCATTATCCGCTGGACCATGCCCCGTTCGTCTACCTGCTCAATCCCGGCATCCGGCGCGCCCTCCGAGTCTTCGGCGGCGCGGCGTGAATCGTCGAGTGAGAGCCAACTCCAGCGGTGGCGTGATCGCGCAGCGTCCACGGCGCGGTTAACTGCAATGCGATAGAGCCAGGTGGCGAAACGCGCGCCTCGCCGAAACGTGTGGAGTGAGCGGTGTACCTGCAGGAAGACATCCTGCGTGATGTCGCGTGCCTCTTCTGAGCGGCCCACGATGCCCTGGACGATATTGTAGACGTAGTCGCGATAGCGAGTAACGAGCTCATCGAATGCTCGGGTATCGCCTGCGCGCACCCGCGCGATCAGGGCGTCATCCGAATCCACGGATGGCGCGGCCTGATCAGCGGTCATCCCTGCTCCCCGGGGCATGCTTAGACTGGTATCGTGCATCGTGATCCGGCGAGGCGGCGCTCCGGCGCGAATCCTCGACGGTTAGACGCCCCGCACGCTCGGGGCGTTACATTGGAGGCCCCGCCCCAGGGCGGGGCGGGGCCCAGCATCTACAGCCAGCGCGTGCGCACGGTGTAGGTGACGGTAACGGCGCCATCCTTGGGCACAGTCACCGCGAACTCAAAGGTTCTGGCATCCAGCTTCTTGAGGTCGTGGCTCTTCTGCGTGATGCGCCAATCGGCCCATGCGTGCTCTATGATGGAGACCGGTGTCGCCTCCTCGCGGTGGTTGCGCAGGATGATCTCAAACGTCTCTTCCACTTCCTTCTCGCCGATGCGCCGGAAGTTGGTCCGCTTGTGCTCGCCAACGACATCGAAGCTGTCGCCCACATAGAGCCTCAGCGTCTCATCCTTTGGGGTATGGTCAATCTCATCCTCACCGATGAACTGCAGGCTGCCCCGCGCATCGGCCTTGTAGAGCCGCATCCGACCCTTCGGCAGGGGAACACCAAGCCCCGGCTTCTTGTTGGCCAGCTCCATCACCACGTTGACCTTTTTCTGGGCGGATGTATCGTAGCCTTCGCCCGGGCGGTATTCCGGGTTATGCACGGACCAGTGTCCCCGCCGTCCGTCGTAGACGAACTTCTTTACGGCAGGCGCGCCCGTGGCGGAGAGAAGCGTCATCTGCTTCTGCTCCTTGTCGCGCACCGTGGTCTGGCCATCCAGGGTATAGAGGTGGTACTCGAAGAACGACTCCTCCTTGAACTGCGGTGCGGCCGCCGCCAGACGTTCCGCGCCGGCTATCCCCGGCAGCGCCTTGCGGGCCTGCTCGATGCGGCGCACGTCGCCCGCGATGAGCTGCAGACTCGCGTTTGCATAGGTTGCGCCGCTCTGGTTGTCCAGCGTTACCCACCCGGTAAGGTCCGCGCTCTTGTCATCGTTTGCGAGCACGACCACGTAATCCGCCTTCCAACTGATGCCCTGAGTCATGTAGGAGACTTCGGCGGTATGCCGTCCCGCGCGGGCCACGTCCACGGTCCACGCGAGCTGGGGAATCGGGATGAGGCCCTCCGGCATCTCGTGCAGCTGAATCTCGCCAGTGGGATTGAGCAGCAGGCTGCCATCGTCTAGCCTCACCACGAGCCCGCCGTAGGTCTGGATGGGCCGCCCATCGCTCTCGCCGGTCTGCGCCACCACCTGCTCCACGGGCGTTACGATGGTGCCTTTCACCTCCTCCTTCTGCCCGTTGGGCAGCGTGCGGCGAAGGGTGATGCGCTTGCCGACGGACTTGTTCAGCAGCGTGGCGGGAGTGATCAGGTCGTACTGGTAGTTCTGTTCACGCACCGCCACGGCATCGGGTGCCGTGAGCGACTTGAAGTGCACTGTGGTAGGATCGAGCAGTTTGGCAACATCCGAGATGACCACGGGGTTAATTCCCTGCTTCAGGTCAATCTCTCTAGCTTCCTTGACCACGGCGAAGTTCTGGTTGTACACAGTCAACGCCACACGCGAGGGTTTCGGACTCGCGGGTCTCTCCTGCGCCAGCGCAAGCGATGCGCCCGCGATAAGCGCCACAGCGGCTGCAATTCGCCTTCCGTTCATGATCTGCTCCTGCGCCTGAGCATGCTGCCTCAGGCCGCGCTAGTGATATGCCATCTGCTGCATTTGTTCAGTTTATCGCACGCAGGGTTCACTCGTGGGCAAGAGTCACGCGAGGAAGGAAGGCGCATTCACGTGAGGTATAAGGCCGATGTGACACACCTTATCGTGAACGCGGATGATTTTGGCGCCTCCTCACGGGTCAATGCAGCCATCGCACGCTCCCACCGCGAGGGGGTTCTGACGAGCACCAGCGTGATGGTTGCGGGTGCGGCCTCCACGGAAGCAAGCGAACTCGCGCGCCGTACGCCAGGCCTGGCCGTCGGACTGCATGTGGTGCTTAGCGCCGGGAAGGCCGCACTGCCGCATGAAGCCATTCCGCGCATCTCCGGGCCGGATGGTGCGCTTGCGCCTTCGCCCGCGCTCGCCGGATTGCGCGCATTTTTCCTTAAGGATGTCCGGCGTGAGGTTCTGCGCGAGATTCACGCGCAGGCCGAGCTCTTCGGCAGGCTGTTTGGGCACTGCGACCATGTGAACGGTCATCAGCACCTGCACGTTCACCCTGTTGTCTGGGATTGTCTCGTTGATCTCTGCGGAACGCTGGGGTGCCGCGCCATTCGCGTACCGCGCGAGGAGCTCTGGATGCCCGCCAACGCGCCGAGGGGGAGGGTGCTGGAGTGGGCGTTCTTCCGAGCGCTTGCGCGCCGTTGCCTCAGAAGCGCGAGAAGGGCGGGTCTTCTAGTCGCCGATCGGGTGTACGGCCACCTGGCCAGCGGTCTGGTGTCGGAAGCGTATCTGCTCCACCTGATTCCTCGACTTCGTGCCTCTGTGTGCGAGATCTACGCACATCCGGGAACAGGCGAGCCCGCGCAGGACGCGGAGCTATCCGCGCTGATCAGTCCGAAGGTGAGGGAGGCGGCGCGGCTGGGCGGCGTGCAGTTGACGACGTACTCCAACCTGGCATACCGCGACGCGGCCGGCGGCGGCTCTGACTGAGGCGCGGAGCACAGGTACAATATCGCCCACAAAGAGGCCCGCGCATGCAGGACACCCCCGGAAAACTGCAGGTTGTACTCGTTGTTCTGTTCGCCGTCGTCTGTGTTTCGGTGGGCGAGGCGCTGCTCAGCGCCGGTATGAAGCAAGTAGGGCGCGGCGGAACAAGTGGGCTCAGGTTCCTGCTGCATGCCGCCGCCAACGGCCACGTCCTCTCCGGCGTAGCCTTGATGATGGTCTTTTTCGGCCTCTATGCGCTGGCGCTGGCGTGGGCGGACCTCAGCTTCGTGCTACCCCTCACGGCTCTGAGCTTCCTGTTCGGCGCTCTCCTAGCACATTTCTTTCTGGGCGAGGCGGTCTCTCCTACGCGCTGGATTGGTACGCTCGTCATCATGCTCGGCGTGGTGGTAGTTGGCCTCGGCGAGCGACGTGTGAATACCACGCATCCTGAAGGTAACGCCTCCATGGTCTCCTCCGAGCAACGGCGCTAGGTGCCATGGCCGCTGCGGCGTTCGGTGCGCTGGCGTTGCTGCTCTTCTCGTGGCTGTACCATGGCGCGTGTGTGGCCGCATGCATCGCGTGGAGGCGGCGGGAGCGCGGCCGAGGCCGTAAGCCTGGCGAGAGCGATCCTCTCGTGAGCGTACTCGTCCCGATGCGTGGCGTTGACTGCGGGCTGGAGGGCTTGTTGACTTCCCTGCTGCGGCAAGACTATCGGGAATACGAAGTAATCGTGGGTGCGCTCGACCCGGACGATCCCGCGCTCGGCCTTGCGCAGGGGCTGAAGCGCAGCGAGTTGGGCGGGCGTCTTAAGATTGCCTCCGGCGGCGAGGCGTTCGGCCCCAATCGCAAGGTGTGCAATCTTGCCCGCATGGCCGAGGAAGCCTCGGGCGCGCTGCTTGTGCTCTGCGACAGCGACATGCAGGTCACGAGCAGCTACCTGCGCGAGGTACTCCTTCCTTTCCAGGACCCCAAGATAGGCCTTGTCACGTGCGTCTACCGGGGCTATGCGGCGCGGAACCTGACGGCCAGACTGGAGGCGCTGGCCATCGGCACGGACTTCGTGCCAGGCGCCGTGCTGGCCGCCTGGCCCTCGGGTCCTCGGTTTGCCATGGGCGCCACCATCGCGCTGCGCCGGGAGCTGTTGGAGCAGATCGGCGGTTTCGCGGCCATCGCGGAGTATCTCGCCGATGACTACATGCTAGGCTGCCTTGCAGGGCGTTGCGGGTGGCGCACGGCGCTCTCCGGCTATGTGGTGGATGCGCTGTTAGGACGCGAGAAGTTCGGCGCAATGTGGGCTCGTCGGGTGCGGTGGGCGCGTACCATGCGGGCCATGCAGCCATTGGGCTGGATCGGCGCGGTCGTTACGCATGCACTTCCACTCTCCCTCGCGGCCGGCGCCCTCGTGGGTGGAGGCTATGGACTTGCGCTCGTGGCGAGCACGCTCCTCATGCGCGGGCTCTTTGCTGCCTGTTACGCGGCTTACGGTACGCATGACCGGGAGGTGCTGCGCAGCCTCTGGCTTCTTCCCGCAGCAGACCTCCTGAACTTCGTTGTGTGGTGTGCCAGCTTCACGGGGCGGACGGTAACGTGGCGGGGCGAGCGGTTCCGGATCGAGCGCGGGGGAAAACTCTCTGCCT
>CAZGLN010000231.1:0-6423 GCA_964526545.1 uncultured Chthonomonadales bacterium | reverse complement strand
CGGGGGCAGCATGCCCTGGAGCGTCGCGAGCACGGAGTAACCCAGGCGCTGGCCGTTTCGGTTGGCCGTGGCATGGTCGTGGGTGTACTGATCGCGTGGCGCCAGATCGCCGGAGGCTCCCTGCAGGAAGAGCAGCGGCGCTCCGGTCTCTTCCTGAACCATGTCTCGCAGCGCGCCCACATAGACCGGCGAGATCAGCGCGTTTGTCCAGCCGAGCGTTGTGGGATGGCAAGCGTAGTTGACGATGGTCGCCATGGGCCGACCGGATTGGGAGGTCGCCCTGCCTACAAGCAGGGTATCGTCCGCTTGCCCGCCGGGATGGAAGCCGCAGAGGACCTCGCCACCTTCCGATACGGGCGGTTCGCGGTTCGCGGCCAGATCGCACGCTCCATACGCCCAGTCGAGAATGCCCGGCTCCATGGATTGGATTGCGTGCGCGGCCAGCTCCCATACCGTACGTCGTACGGATTCGAGGTAGGGTCTGATGTGAGCGCCGCCCGGTCTATCGGCAAAACCCAGTCCGAGCGCCGGCCCGGAGTGGGTGTGCGAGAGCGCGAGCAGAAGGTGGCTACGGGGAAGGGCAAGGCGCCTGAGCAGCCATGCCCGCACGTGGAGCTCGGTCGCCGCGTCACGCCACCAGCCCAGGTCCAGGCTCACTAGCACAAGCGGCCAACGCGCCCCCGGCGTGGCCAGAACCAGCACCGCGGCTCGTAACGGCTGGGCCGCTGCCTCGGCAGTATCGTGCGCGGAGGCGCCCCAATTGCGCGCATAGATGCCCGGCGGCGGGGTGATATCTCCCGATGCCACCCCGATTTGGCCCTCAAACCCGGGATGCCAGGCGGACCGACCCGCGCGAATCAACGCAGGCTCTCCATAAACCGCCAGGCCGGCAGCATGGCGGGCGACACCCGCGCACCGCTCAGCGCGGCACGCAGGAGGGCAATGGGCATCTGATTCTGCTGCAAGAAGGCATCGTGGAAGGCCCGGTGCGTCATTCGGCCACCGCCCACAAGCTCCCGATGGAGCGCGCGCACCTGAAGACCGCCAATGAGATACGCGGCCTGATAGAGCGGAGGATACTCCCCGCCAAAGGAGCGCCGCACCTCGCCCCGGGCGTTTTCCGGCTCGTGGCCCACCTCCTCCACGAGGATGCGCACGCACTCCTGGGCGTCAATCTCGCCCAGATGAAACCGGAGCGAGAACTCCACGCGCGCGCAGCGGTGCGAACGCCAGAAGAGCATTCCCATCCGCTCCTCAGGGGTGCGCGGAAAACCGAGGTCCCACAGCAGCATCTCCCAGTGCAGCGTCCAGCCCTCCACCCAGAAGGGGGTCCAGAAGAGGCGGCGATGCGGGCGGTACCGCGAGCCCATGAACGACTGCAGGTAGTGGCCTGGAATGAGCTCGTGTTGTACCGTTGCCCTGGCGAAATGGCGGTTGTTGCCCCGCAGGCTCATCCGTTTGTCTGAGTGGTCCATCTCGGCGGCCGGATAGGAGATCTGGATGGTCTCGCCTCCAAGGAAGAAGGGGTTTACCTTCTGCTTCTCGGGCGGCATCATCGCCATCCGCCATCCGTCGCGCGCGAGATCCGGAATGGTTACCAGATCACGCTCCCCCACGAACGCAATGGCCTCCCTGGCCAGGTCGCGGATGAGCCCCGGCTGCTCGCCGGGAGCCACGTGCGCTTCCTTCACGCGCTCGAGGGCGTCGCGCCAGTCTGCGCAGCCCATCTCCGCGGCCGCCCGCGCCATCTCCGCGCGGCACCAGGCCATCTCGTCGCTGGCAATCTGGAGGAGCTCTTCCGGCGAGTAGGGCACCAGCGCCAGCCGCAGATCTTCCGTGAGCTCTACTCGGCCCACCGGATCTCCAGGCAGCGAGTCGTCACTTGCCATGCCCGCCACCGTTCCGCGCAGAAACTGCTCGTAGGCAGTTAACCTCTCTACCAGCGCGGCGTATGGTTTCTCTACCCACCAATCGAACGCGGGATCGAAGCCGCGGTAGAAGTCATGCCAGGCAGCAAGCTCCTTGCGCAGGGCTTCCGAGGCACGTGCCGCGCGGCAGGCCGCCGCCGGCGACGGTACTTCCTGCCTTTCGCCCCCCTCCAGCCGCCGCTGAAGGTCGTCCCGCAGGGCTTCCAACTGCGTGTCGCAAGCGTGGAGCAGAGCCGCGGCGGCCGCCGCATCGAGGGGGCGATGGTCCGCATGGTCCTCCAGAATCCGCCAGAAATCCGGCGCGAAGGGCAGCAGACCCTCCATCTCGGCGAACCGCGCCTGCTCGCGGTCCAGGTTCGCCTTCTGCGACTGCAGATGGAGGTGCAGCAGAGATGCATCCACGCAATCCTCGAGCGTCAAGGAGTCAAAATCCAATGCGCCGATCCATGAAGACCACTTGTCCAGAAGGTTGCGGAGCGCCTCGCGCCGGCGCGGTGAGTAGGGCACGGTCCAGCGTCGCTGGAGCCCGGCCAGGTCCTCGGCATAAAGCGTGATAGGGTGCGCCATGCGGCTGTGCGCGCAGGGCGGCAGGAGATTGTCTGGAAGAGTCATGGAATCTGCATCTCGTCGGCCGTGGGGTACGGGCGTGACTTTCGCTCTCAGGGCGCATGGAGTCCTGCTTGAGCTGCCGAGAGAGGGGCCGCTAGCCCAACCCGCGCGATACGGAGCGCCGCCGAAGTGAGAGAGCGCGCGGCCCGGGCCAAACGTGCCAGGGTCCCCCATGCCTTGTTCGGAAGTCTGGCGGCGCGCAGGAATATCAGGCAGCGTGCCGTTCTATGCGCCTCTCCAGCACGTCGCGCAGAGCCGCGAGCAGCCGCGTCGGCTCGATGGGCTTGGAGACAAAGTCATCCATGCCGGCTTCGAGGCACCGCAAGCGGTCCGACTCCATGGCATGGGCCGTCATGGCGATGATGGGGAGCCGCTCGTCCGCCGGCTCCTTCGCGCGGATGCTCTGCGTGGCTTCGTAGCCATCCATCTCCGGCATCTGCACATCCATCAGCACGACGTCCGGCCGGGCCTCCAGAGCGCGCTGCACGGCCGAGCGGCCGTCCTCCACCACTTCCACAACGCATCCCCACCGCTCGAGAATCCGTACGGCCACGGTCTGGTTGACGGCGTTATCCTCCGCCACCAGCACGCGAAGTCCGAGGTTTGGCCGATCGGCCTGAGTCTCCTCGCTCACGGCGAGATCGCGCTTCGCCTGTCCGTCCTCTCTTCCCAGAACATCGGCTACCGCATCGTAGAGGTGCGAAGGACGTATCGGCTTCGAGAGCACACCCGCGAATCCCGCATCCAGCATCACTTCCGCGGAGGCGGGCATCCCAATCGAGGTGAGGAGGACGACCGGAATTCTGGCGAAGGCCGGCTTGCGCTTCAGTTGGCGGGCGACCATGTCCCCGCTCATGCCTGGCATCTGCATATCCAGAAGTATGAGCGCGAAAGGTTCCGTAGCGTGCTGCTCTTGAAGCACGGCAAGGCACGCTTCGCCGCTCTCCACCACTACCGGCCGCCACCCCCAGGAGTTGAGCTGCTCTTCCAATATCTGGCGGTTTATGGCGTTATCATCCACCACCAGCACGCGGAGACCACGCAGATCGAGCGCCGCATTCTGCGCGGCCTCCGCCTGAACCTCCAGGCGGACGGTGAACCAGAACGTGCTGCCTATCCCGGGCGTGCTGTCAAAGCCGATCTCCCCTCCCATGAGCCCAACCAGGCTGCGGCTGATGGCAAGCCCCAACCCCGTGCCGCCGAAGCGCCGCGTGGTGGAGCCATCCGCCTGCGTGAAGGACTGGAATAGGCGCGGCTGAGCCTCCAGAGGTATGCCTATGCCCGTATCGGTAACGGCAAACCGCACGGTGGCCATGCCTCCGTCCAGGTTCTCCAGCCCTACCCGGATGGTAACCGAGCCCTCGTTGGTGAACTTAACGGCGTTGCTCACCAGATTTGTAAGCACCTGCCGAAACCGGCCGGGATCGCCGCGCACGAGGGAGGGGACCTCCGCCGGCATCAAGGTGGCGATCTCCAGGCCCTTGCGCCGTGCCGCTTCTGCGAGCAGCTCCACCACCTCATGCACAACGGCGCCCAGATCAAAGGGGATGCACTCGAGCTCTAGCTTGCCCGCCTCGATCTTGGAGTAGTCCAGGATGTCGTTAAGCACACTGAGGAGCGCCGCGCCGGAGTTATGCGCGGTCCGCGCAAACTCGCGCTGCTCGCGATTGAGCGGCGTATCCAGCAGCAGATCCAGCATTCCCAGCACGCCGTTCAGCGGTGTCCGGATCTCGTGGCTCATATTGGCCAGGAACTCGGACTTGGCCCGGGTGGCGGCATGCGCCGCATCCCGCGAGGCTTCCGCCTCGGCGGCATGCTTTTCGACTTCCGCGTAAGCCTGCTGGAGCTGGAGCAGGCTGGCGTTCATCTCGCGGGTGTACCTGTCGCGCAGGCCCAGGTACCAGTGCGTGGAGATCCAGCCGATGAGCAGCACGGCGAACACCAGGCTGCTGCCCAGGATGATGGTAACCTGAAGGTGTTTGGCACTGGATTCGGCAATGGCGAGCCTATCCGCCGCGTCCAAGAGCCTCTCGAACCGAATCTGCGAGGTGATGTGCTGCAGCGAGTCCTGGAGCTGCCTGATTCGCGTCTCCCTTGCTTCCGCGGAGCGTTGCGAACTCTTGCCCTTTTCGCGGTCCTCCACGCTGGCATCCATCAGACGCAGCACTTCGTCGCTTGCATTCCAGAACGCATCCGCATCGCGCTTGGTGAGGCGCCCCTGTCCCCCCGCGGCGCTCACCGCACCGAACAGGACGCCTGCTCGGAACCGCTCGCTTCCGTAGTCAATGCGGTCAGCCCGCAGACCCTCCCTGAGATATCTGAGCCGCGCTGTCTCGGCGGTGAAGAGTGCCGCCCGGTACTCCTCGACACCGCGGAGCAGCTGCTGCGTGGCAGTGATCTCCGCCTCCTGGTTGACCACGCTATGCACCAGCCATGTGGAACGCACACCCAGCACCAGCAGGAGCAGCAGTGTGACGGCAAATCCCAGGTGGATAGTTGTCTTTGGCCGGGGTTTCATTGCGAGTGTGCTTACTTGAGGCTCATCGCCTCGGCCTCTTGAGCCGCGGTCATCCGCGGGAAGAGGTTGTGCAGTGAGAGCGTGCCCCACTTGACGGACGAAGCGTGTCCATCCAGGTACACAAAGTTCGCGCGGCCAGTGCGTTTGCCCGTTCTGCCGTGCCTGAACGCGGGATACTTGCACTGGTAGAGGCCGTCCGGACAGTCCAAGGGCGCTGCATGCAGGTCGGTCCAGTCGCGTTCATGTATCCAACGCCAGTAGAACCGTATCGCGCGCACGTCCGTCTTCGGGTATCCGAGGTCAACCTCCGGCCGAACCCAGTCGGTGATGGTATCGTAGTGGCCCTCGTTTCGGCGCCAGAGCTTGGCGGTGTCGCCCGCCCAGATGACCTCCTGCGGGCTTGGTATGTCGGAGAGGCGCTCGGCATCTATGTGCGGCGTTGCGCCTGCCCCTGCCACAAGCGCGTTGGTGGCGTAGCTCGCGCGCGAGGGACCATCAAAGTCCCACGGGCAGTGAAAGACATCGGAAGCGCCAGCACCAGCAGCCCCTGAGCGCGCCAGATAGGGCTTGAGGCTGGTCATCCAGACCTCGCCGCCGCCGGATCCCCAGGCAATGGGCAGCATCTCGTTGTGATCCTGGGCGTAGAGCAAGGTAGCGCGGGCGATTTGGCGCAGATTCTCCAAGCAGGCGGGCTGAGCGGCGGCCGCCCGCCAGCGCGTTACGGCAGGCCAGCCGACCGCAACGGCAGCCACGCCAACCAGCGCCACCACCAGCCATACGCCGGCGGAGGCACCGCTGCGAGCGGCTCTTCGAGCTGCAATGGCACGCGCAAGAGACATGGACGCGTCCTACGGTAACAGCAGGATGCTGGTAGGAATTATCGGATGCATCTGCCGCCAACGCGAGAAGGATGCGGCAACGCCGCGCGGCCAGTATCCTAGGAGAGCCGCCATGAAAACAAGTGCGGCTCGCCGATAATCCAGCGAGCCGCACGGCCCTCACCTGCCGCCCACGGCCTACCAGTCGCCCACGCTCCCATCCGGGTAGAAAGTCCTCTGCGGCAGCTCCTGCTGGAACGGGTGCTTGGCGACCTCTGCCTCGTCTATCTCGATCCCCAGTCCCGGTCTGGTGTTGGCGCGCACTATCCGCCCCTCACTCTCCACGGCAAAGCCCTCTTTTACTACGTCCTGGCGCCAGGGCACATCCAGGTGCACCGCTTCGCAGATGATGTAGCTCGGAGTGGCGAAGCCGAACTCCAGCGAGGCAGCGGTACTTACCGGCCCCTGCGGATTGTGCGGCGCCATCGCCACGCGGTAGGCATCGCACATGGCGGCAATTCGCCGCGCCTCCGTCAGGCCGGCGCGCAGG
>CAZGLN010000230.1:6169-6447 GCA_964526545.1 uncultured Chthonomonadales bacterium | reverse complement strand
CGCGGCCGTGCGCGCGCACGCTGGAAAGCTCGGCCTGAAGCCGCGTCTGGAGGTCTGCAAGCGCCTCGCGCTCATCCGGAGACAGATCTCCAAACTGCCGCTCCATGCGCAACGGGTCGAGCCCCTCGGCAATCTCCTCCTCCACATGCCGAAGCAGGATCGAGAGACGGAAGAGGGTCCCTCCAAGCCCCTCGGGCCTCTCGCGCTCGCGCAGACCATCGGGCGCCAATCGGCTGATTGTCGCCCGCAGCGCCTCCGCGGCGTTCTGGAGGGGCCGG
>CAZGLN010000230.1:5887-6159 GCA_964526545.1 uncultured Chthonomonadales bacterium | reverse complement strand
CCTTGGGCGTAGCGGGCAATCGCCTGCCACTCGCCCGGAGGCAGCGGGGCAAGGCGCTGGCCGCTGGTAGGGCTGCGTCCATCGCGACCGATAGCGGTCATGGCCTGGATGGTCTCCTCCATGGCAAGCAGGCTTGCCGTCAAATGCCTCTCGTGTCCGTCGGTCATGCGGCACCTCGCGTTGCATGGAGTTTCTGGAGCGCCGCGCCGCATGCCTCCCTCACATGTGCGCTGGGATCTGCCAGGGCTTCCCGCAGGGCCGCCTCCGCAGCC
>CAZGLN010000230.1:0-5877 GCA_964526545.1 uncultured Chthonomonadales bacterium | reverse complement strand
GTCTTCGGCGCCGAGGGCCTCAGCGGCACGCACGCGTACCGAGACGAACGAGGTGCGCAGGAGATCCGCCAGGGCGGGAACCGCGGCCGGATCGCCAATCTTTCCGAGGGCCGTGGCCGCCTCCTCCAGAGCGCCGAGCTCCCGCGTGCGTTCGATGAGCGCCAGCAGAGGCCGCACGGCTGCCGCGTCGCGCCGCTCGCCCAGTATCCAGGCCACCCTCGGGGCGACAGTTGGCTCCGGATGCTGGAGGCCCCAGATCAGCCGCTCTGTCCAGTCGCCGCGGGGCGCCTCGCGCAGGTTGGCGCCGCACTTCTGGCATACGGCAGCATTCTCGGGATTGGCCGCGTAGCACGCGGGACAGTAGAGCGTGATCATGCCCTTCCTCCCGCAAGAAGCCGCGTCGCAGGGCGTGCTGGTCTCATTGGGCCTCTCCCGTGCGCAGGATGGCCGCCAGCCTCTGCGTGATTGCGGGCGGCAGGGAGAGCGCCTCGAGCTGCCTTACGGTGCGCTCGACAGGATAGGAAGTGCGCCGAAGCCGCACTTCCCCATCCTCCCAGATCGCGTAGGCCGCGCGCGGATCGCCGTGCTTCGGTTGACCCACGCTGCCGGGATTGATGAGGGTAACGCCTCCGATTTCACACACGATGGGCTCATGGGTGTGCCCAACCAGCAGAAAGTCCGCCCCCAGGTTCGCGGTCTGCTGCCGCCATGCCGGCCCTTCGCCGGCGGGAGGCAGATAGGTGTGGAGTGGGTCGGAGGGGGTGGCATGCACGGCGTAGAACCGTGCTCCGCCGAAGTCGAATTCCCATCGCAAGGGCAGGCTTCTCAAGTAGTCCCTATCACCCTCGGAGAGCATCTGGCGGTGCAGGCCGTCCGTGGCAAGTGCCATGTCGCGGAACGCCGCCGAGCAGCGAGGATCCGCATCGAACCCAACAGCATGGTCGTGGTTGCCGCATACCGCGTGGATCGCATGCCTGCGCAGCCAGGCGATGCACTCTGCGGAGCATGGACCGTAACCCACGCAGTCGCCCAGGAAGACAACGGCGTCCGCTTCTTCGCGGATGCTCTCGAGCGCCGCGATATTCGCGTGGATATCGGAGAGGATGAGCAGGCGCATGGCTTCAGCGTTTTGTCAAGATGGGTGCGGCGGCGATCGGCACGGCCCTCTTGCCCGCGCACTGCTCCACCGCGCGTATCCAGGAATCGCGTTCAGGGCCCATGGGCTCGTCCTGGTACTGCACCGCATGCTTTCGTGTATAGGTTTCGAGCTGCTCCGTCAGTTGCCGCAAGGCTTCTAACGCGCGGGCGGCTAGCCATGCGCTCGCTGCGTTGGAGGGCCTTCGCGCGAAGAGCGCCCGCAGGTGCGGCAGGCAGGCGCCGGCGCTTGAACGATAGGCCGCCACGAGCGGACCCTGCTCACCCAGCGCCTCGAGTTCCGAGAGAAACTCCCGCATGAAGAAGTCCTCGCCGTCGCGCTGGTGCTCGCATGCCAGGCACTCCTCCTCCTGTCGGATGGCCTCGGCCAGGTGCTCTGCCAGGTCGCGCCCATGTGCGCCGCCGGCGCTCCGGGCGGAACGGAGGTCGGCCACGAGCCGCTGGATTACGGTGCCCTGGAACAGTGCGACACCCAATCCGTCCTTCTCTTCCGTTTGGGCGACGTGCTGCATGAGCCACGCATGCGCGTTGCATAACCCGCGGCTTGCCGCCAGCCGTGCATGGATATCCGGGGCGGTGGCGTACTCGTAGAGCAGGTTGCGCACGTACTTGCGTGTGTGCGCTCGAGAAATGGCGCAGAAAGGGCACCCCTTCCCGCCGCAAGCCTGCTGAAACTCCAGCGTAGTCAGCGTGTCGGCCATCGCTCGTTTCCTTGCGCGCAATTGCCGCTGATCTTCTCGATCGCCCGGCGAGGCGAATCGGCTTCCCGCCCGTAGACCTCCTGCGCATAGCGCCAGTCCTGCTTGCGCACATACTCCGTGAGCTCGTCGGCGAGCATGCCCAGCCGTTCGCCCTCCGTTTCGGCGAGATACTTCGCCACGGGTACGGCGGCTTCGGCAATCACAGCCTCGAGGTGGCCCACACAGAGGCCGGCGCCTGCTGCATAGGCCACCTGCAAGCGTTTATCGGCCAGCAGCTCCGCCATGCTCCGAACGAGAATCGCCTCATAGTGTCGCGTTTGAACGCAAACGGGGCACTCCGCCCGGGGGCGCAGGCGAACACCGGCTGCGCGGAGCCTCAAGCGGTCCGAGGCCTGGAGGGCCGCATCACGGTAGAGCAGCGCGATTCCAAGCGCATGGTTTAGGGAGAGCGCCGCCTGCGCGTGCGCCGCGCAGAGCCCAAGGGATTGCCGGTTTCGGGCACGGCATTCGGGATCGTTTACCAACTCTGTCAGCAGCGTCTCAAGGCGGTGGGGCATATCCGTGTGAAGGATGTGGCAGAGGGGGCACTCGGAGAGCGGCGCAGACTCCAGCAGGAGGTGGTACGTCAGATGGCGGTCCGCCGCCGTAGCTGAAGGCTGTAAGCGCCGCAGCATAGCCCACAGACCGTGCGGCACGCCGCGTCGGCTCCCGATGCGCCCGCAGATCCTAGCGAAGGCGTTGTGCACTGCCCACTCCCGAATCGGTTCTCAAACCATCCGATGCGGGCAGGCAAGAGCGGCGAGCCGGACGGCGTCGTGTGCCGTCTGCGCGCTGCGGCGGGGACTTGAGACAACGAAGGCTCCCGCCGAATGCCCGAGCGCATCGGTCAGGAGCCATCAGCTCGCGAGAGCGGTTTGAACGGATCCACTCCGTTCCGGCGGTCTCCATCGCCAGATGTTATCAGTATACCAGATCAGAGCGCAGAGCGCGTCTGCGCGAGGAATACAACGTAGACCACGTAGAAGGCGATCAACATTACTCCGCGGGCTCGGCTCAGAACACCATTCGTCGGCGGAAAGACGAGCGCGGTGGTGAGGATACCTGCCAGCAAGCCCGACATCACGCCAAAGAGCGCCACATTGAAGGGAAAGATGGCTGTAGCGATGCCAACGATGAAGAGACCATTGAAGATATTGCTGCCCAGTATCGTGCCGAGCGCGATATCTTGATGTCCGCGCAGGCTGGCAATGATTGTCGTGGCAAGCTCGGGCAACGATGTTCCGATGGCTACAATCGTGGCCCCGATGACGAATTCGCCAACCCCAAGACTTTCTGCGATCGCGGTTCCGCCGGTCACCACGAGTCTGCCGGCAATTATTAGCATCGCGAGACCTACGATGCTTGAGACGACGGCTGGCACGGGCGAGACCTGCTCTTGCATCATTTGGGCGGTTACTGATTCGCGATGGCGTCTCGCGTCAGCCACCGCGACGGATACCCACAGGCCAAAGAGGACGAGAAGTATCAGGCCGTCAAGACGTGTTAGACGTCCATCGAATGCTAGCAGTCCGAGCGCCGCAGGCTGCAGAAGGGCCGCCGGATAGTCTCGCGCCATGTCGGCCCTCGGCGCTCGCATCGCGGTAATCAGGAGACCCAGACCCAGGATCGCGCCAATGTTTACCACATTGCTGCCCACCGCTGCTCCAAGTGCCATATCCGGCCTGCCCTCGAAGGCGGAGATCACGGAAACAGAGAGCTCCGGTGAGGAGGTGGCTGCGGCCGCAAGGGTGGCACCAACGATGCTGGATGGTATCCGTGCCCACCGTGCGATGCCTACGGAGCCGCGCGTGAATAGTTCACCGCCGACGCAGGCGAACGCAAGGCCCAAGAGAAGAGCGATGTATTCATTCATCGGGCGATAGACTTAGCGTACAAACAAGATTGGAGGCTTGCCGGTGAAGCGTGATCTGCGCGACGGCAGGCGTGTCTGATGGGTCGCGCGGCCTGCGTTTCTCGTTAATACGCGTTTGGGAGCCTGATGTGCGGCCGAATCGCGCACATATTGTCCGTCGGAAGGAGCCGACGCGCTGCCTGCAGCGTGCTCCGCGCCTAATCCAGCCGGATGGAGGCCACCTCCACCTTCACCCCCGTGCGGTTGCAGGGATCCAGCCGCAGCTGGATGATGACGCCGCGCCATCGCGGGTTCGAGCCGACATCGAAGGCAATCTCGCGCCACTGCCCATCCAGGCGCACCGGGACGCGTACGCTCGCGGCCTCGCTTGTGGGCGCGGTGCGCGTGGCCCAGAAGAGCTGCGCGGAATCCTCCACCGGCATTCCCAGAGGCGCGGTGAGACGAGCCCGCACGACCACGCGGCGGAAGCGTTCGGCTCGAACCTGCAGAGGCGGACTGTAGAGCGCGTTATCGTCCGAAGTGGTCTCTACCATCAGGGCACCGTCGGCCACACGGGGATGCGTGGTGTTCATCGTGCCCTCCCAGCCCTCCGGATCACGCTGGAACCGCCAATTCGCGCGTGAGGGATCGGCAGGAGTGACCTCCAGCAGCGGTCGTCGGACGTCGGCGGGCACGAGGTCGCGGTGCGGCTCCGGACCCTTTGTGAAGACTCGGCGGATGGCATCCAGGTAGGCAAAGCCAAATTCGCGGTGCGGCTCGATGTAGCTGCCCTCTCCCCACTCGTTCCAGGCTTCGATGAGGATGGCGGGCAGTGCGCGGCCCGGGCGTGATTCGATAAGGCGCTTCGCGTCGCGCAGGTGCTTCTCGAACAGGGCGGGGGTACGGTCGGAGCGCACCAGAGCGGCATCGCCATGCCATGGGCGGCTATCCCAGCCGCCGCTCAATGGAGTCATGAGCGGAAGCGGGCAGCTCTCGAGCAGGCTGTTCCACTGGTTCCTGTAGCCCTCGATGAGCCGGGCAAAGGGCGACCAGCGCTCGCTCCCGGCCATGTTGATGCCCGCCCAGTTGTAGCAGGTGATGGCGTCGTAACCCTCCTCCAGCGCGGCGGCGGCATCGCCCGTGCCGCCCACGCAGGCAATGAGATAGAGACCCTTGAGGCCCGCCTTACGGCACTCTTCGCGCATGGCCTCCAGCGCCCGTCGGGTGGTCTCCAGGCCCATATCCTCGCGGAAGCGGCTTGGCTGGAAGATGATCATCACCGGCTTGCCGTCTATTGTCAGGTGCTCAGGCAGGCGGAAGTAGTGCTCGATCCAGTAGCGGCTCACCGCGATGCAGTCTTCCAGCGATGAGGTGTTGGGTGGATTGTGGTTGGCCCAGAGCAGGCAGAACTTGAGGAGATGCCGATACCGCGACTTCAGGTAGCCATCGTGCAGGCCATGCTCCAGGATGCGCGCGCCCTTGTTCCAGTACCAATCGTAGGCGAAGAACGTGATGCCGTGCTCCACGGCCCACTTTATCTGCCAGTCTATTACTTCCGGCTCGCCCTCTCGGTACCAGCCGAGCGCCGGCTTGCGCTCTGGAAAGCGCATGATGGGCGCCCACTGGCCGGAGGTGCGCCAGCCTGGAAAGTAGTAGACACCCACCTCGATGTCGGGCCGGACGGGTTGCGGCGGAGGGACATATGGCGCGCGCGCGCCGGCTTTGGGAAGGTCGTACTCCCGCCGGACAACTCCGCCCGGCAGCTGCGGCGAGCGCAGCTCAAGCGCGAACCTCGGCGTGCGCGGCGCGACGGTCCAGCTCAGCTCGCGCTCCTCGCCGAAGCCGAGGCTCTCCACGGCGCGAGGGGGCAAGGCCTGCCGCCAGGAGGCAGGAAGACCGCGAACGGTGAGGTCAAATCGCACGCTCTTCAGGGTCTGCCCTCCATGATTGGCCAGTCGCGCGGTTACACGCAGCGGCCCACCGAAGCGCGGCAGCGCATCGTCCAGCCCAAACCACTGGAGGTGGAGGGCCGCTGGACCTCCGGGAGCGGAACCGAGCGCCAGGGAGTGCAGAGTAAGGCGGTCGCCCTCCTGCGAGCCCGGCCGAATGCCGATTGCGCGCAGGCGGCCC
>CAZGLN010000229.1:0-6466 GCA_964526545.1 uncultured Chthonomonadales bacterium | reverse complement strand
AACGTGCAGGAGCAGATCAACCGCCTCCAGAATCATCGGCTTGATGCCGTGGCCGCCCCGAAGGACTTTCAATTCAAGCCAGATCCGGGGATGCGGCAGCGTCCGCTTCGCAACGTAGTGCAGCGCGGCCGGCAGCTATCCGCATCGCTGGCGAAGAACGGTTTCGGACCGCCCGCGGCATGCGCTCCCATTTCGAGACGCGGGGCGTTTAGGTTCGTACCGCCCGGCAGTAGTTGGCCGCACGCGCGCGGCACGCGGACAGCCGGAAGCGAGGCCCTTCATTGCGCTGATTGCGAATCAGGCAGCGGGCCGCACGCGGCGATCGGCGGCAATATGGAGACCGGGGTGGATGGTGCGCGGTTGTTTGGACGGTTGACATGAGAGTATCTTGCAGGAGCGGCGCACTACGTAGGCGTCCCTGGCTCCTGGAGGAGTGCGCGCTTGGCTCGTGACGAAATCGCCCTGGTGAGGGCGCAAGTAGAAGAAGCCGCCGTCGAAGAGGGGGCCGAACGCCTAAGGCCCCAGTTCGAAGAGGGTTTCACCAGCAAATCCATCATCGGTGCGCTCTTCGTCGGCTTCATCATGCTCCCCGGGGCGCTCTACCTGGGCCTGGTGGCCGGTCAGGGGCTTGGCGCGGCCGCGGAATGGGTTACCATTGTCCTCTTCGCGGAGGTCATGCGCCGATCGTTCCTGCCCATGCGGCGGCAGGAGATCTACATCCTCTACTACACCGCGGCCATGCTCTCCCACGTGCTTCTGGCAGACCGCGGCGTATCAGGCGGGCCCTTCGGCTGGCTGATCTGGGGACAGTACTTCCGCCAGTCGCCCACGGCGGGCATCATCTCCAGCGAGATCCCCACCTGGGCGGTACCGCCAGCCGGCTCGGCCGCGCTCTCCCAGCGCACCTTCTTCCACATTGATTGGCTGGTACCCATCACGCTCCTTGTGGTGAACGAGGTGCTCGGCCGGCTGAACTGGATGAGCGCGGGCTATATGCTCTTCCGGATCACCTCGGATGTAGAGCGGCTCCCCTTCCCGATGGCGCCCGTGGCCGCGGCCGGCGCAACGGCTCTCGCGGAAGCCGCCACCAAGGAGCAATCCTGGCGCTGGCGAGTCTTCTCCATCGGCACGGTCGCCGGCCTGGTCTTCGGTTTCTTCTACGTGGCCATACCTGTCTTCACGGGCGTGGTGTTCAACCGCGCGCTGCAGCTCATACCGATACCGTTCTTCGATCTCACGCAGAGCACCGAGACCATCCTTCCGGGCGCGCTCACTGGAATATCGGGCAATCTTGCCCAGGTGCTGGTGGGCTTCGTACTGCCCTACCCCATCGTGGCGGGCATTTTCGTGGGTTCGATCGTCGCGCGCGTCTTTCCGATGCCCTCCATCCTGCACAGCCTGGGAGCCTTCGGCGACGCGACAAACAACGGATGGACGCGAGGACTCGACGCCTTCTACACGCGCCAGACCACGGACATCAAGTTCTGGATGTCCGTCAGCATCGGTCTGCAGCTTGCTGTGGCGCTCATCGGCATCGGCTACGTGGTCAAAGCCTTCTGGCAGCAGCGTAAGGCCACCTCGCAGCGCGGACTCCTCGCGCAGGTGCCGGCCGGCCGAGGCGATATCAGCATCTGGATTCCGCTGGCCATCTGGGCGTGCATTACCGGCTTCTACGTAGTGCTCACCCAGTATCTGCTGGCCGCGAATGGGCACGGCGGGCAGTTCCCCTGGTATCTGCTCATCTTCTTCGGTTTCATCTGGACGCCCATCAACTCCTTTATCAGCGCCCGCATGATGGGGCTCACCGGCCAGCCGGTGCAGTTCCCCTGGCTCAAGCAGATTGTGGTAATGAAGACGGGCTACCCGCATGTGGATATCTGGTACGCACCTATCCCGCTCAATGACTATGGGCCGCTGGCGCAGAAGTTCCGCGAGCTGGAGCTGACGGGCACGAAGTTCACCAGTCTGGTGAAGGTGGAGTTCCTCATCCTTCCCATCTTCCTGACCGCCTCGTTCGTCTTCTGGTCGTTCTTCTGGCACACGAGCGCCATCCCCTCGTCTCAGCACCCATACGCACAGCGGTTCTGGCCGCTTATGGCCACCTTCGACGCCATGTTCCAGACCATCAA
Organism: uncultured Chthonomonadales bacterium; assembly: GCA_964526545.1. Lineage (GTDB taxonomy): Bacteria > Armatimonadota > Chthonomonadetes > Chthonomonadales > CAJBBX01 > CAZGLN01. The sequence continues at coordinate 4,337 of CAZGLN010000229.1, read as the reverse complement.
CAAGCCGGACGGACCCAAGTGGGTGCTGGAGGGCATCAACGTAACGCGCATAGGCGGCGGAATCGTAACGGGGCTGGTGTTGTTCGGCATATGCGGTGCCCTGAAACTGCCCGCGCTCTTCTACTACGGCATGGTAGGCGGTGTCGGGGCATGGCCAGCGGATGCCATCCCTATGTTCTTCGGCGCGTGGCTGGGCCGCCGCTACTTCATGAGGCGGTTCGGCGAGGAGCAGTGGCGCAACTATGCGCCGGTCCTGCTGGCTGGCTTCGCCTGCGGCACCGGACTCATGTCCATGGCCGCCATTGCCCTGGCATTGATAGCCAAATCGGTGAACTACCTGCCCTTCTAGCGCGAAGGCCTGCATGAGAACGAGATGATCCTTGATCGGAGCGCGCGAAAGTGAAGAAGAGTGGCGACAGCCCGCGGACAGGCGCCCTCTGGATGGCCGCCCTCTCCGTGCTGCTCGCGTGGCTGCCGGCCGTCGGCGCGTTCCTCGCCGGCATGGTGGGAGCGCGCAAGGCCGGCTCACGCGGCGCGGGCCTGCTCGTTGCGCTAGCGGGCAGCGTGGTGTGGGCGGCCGGCCTCTACCTCGCCTCCAGGCTCCAGGTTCAGGTTGGCAAGACGCAGGTAGGCTTGGGACCGCTGGCGTTCCTCGCACCGATGTACGGCGCCAGCCTCCTCGGGGGAGGTCTGGCCGCCGTTGCAGGCCCGCCAAGGGTGCTGGGCTCCCTTGTGGCCCTTGCCGGCGTGGGCTATACAGGCCTCCAGGCGCGCGAAATATGGAAGTTCGCGGCATCCGTGCTGCCGGAGCAGCCGCAGCCATCCGAAACGGCCGCGCTCCCTCCGGAGTCGCGATGCCCCGAGAACCTGCGGCAGCTCTATGGCGCCCTTCAGCTCTACGCGGGCAGTTGGGACGACACGCTGCCTCCCGCAGAGAACTGGAGCTCTGCGCTCGCCGAACAGGGCATAGACGAGGAAGCGCTGCGCTGTCCGGATGCTCCGCCCGGCACGCAGGGCTATGCCATGAATTCAGAAGTCGGCGGCAAGCGGATTTCCGAGATAGCCTCGCCCGCCGGCACGCCGCTGCTCTTCGACTCGACGCTTACCGGGCCGAACGCCCATGACAATCTCTCCAGCCTGCCGAGCCCCGGCCGCCATCAAGGGAAGAACTATGTTCTCTTCGCGGATGGTCAGGTCGGCTCGCGCTGAAAGGAGTTTGGGACAATAGCAGGCGCATCCCAGGCCAGACCCGAGTCGCGGAGCACCACGAATCCGCGCAGCCGGATCGGGTGGCAGGGCATCCTCTTCGAGCTGCCTCCAGATTGGCACCTTACAGCCATTCCGGGCAGCAGCGGCGAGGGGTACCTGAAGGTGGATTCGCAGGGCACCATGTTTGCGCAGGTCAAGTGGACCGATCCGAACGCCCTGCCCAAAGCGCGGTCGTTGGTCGAGCTGGCCTACCGCGCCTGGCAGCGCTACCAGAGGCGGAACCGTCCGGTGGAGAAGACTCCTCCGGACCTGAAGGCGATGTTGGACGCCTTCCTGCAGCAGGCCGCCAAACAGTCCCGCAAACGCAAGCAGACGTTTGATTGCAAGGTTCGACCGCTTACCCGCGAGGCCGGCGCCATGCGCACCGCCCACCACTTCCAGTGGAGCGGCGACGGCGTGGGCCATGGCAAGATCTGGCATTGCGCCGAGTGCGGAAGAGTGGTGATTGCGCAGGTGGTTGGTCAGGGCAAGGACAACGTCTCCGCCGTGGCGGCGGAGATGTTCGGCTCGTTCAGAGATCACGGCGAGGCTGGCTGGAATACGTGGGCGCTCTACGATACGGCGGTGGAGATTCCAGACACTTTCCGGATAGTGCGGCACCGGCTCATGTCCGGCAACGTGCGGCTGGAATTCGAACGGCGAGGCGGCGAGCGTATCGTGTTTGAGCGGTGGGGCCTTGCCAATGTTACGCTCAAGAAGTTCTCGCTCGCCGAATGGTTTGAGCAGACGACGGGCACGGCCCTGAAGCGCATGAGTCATGCGGAGACGGAGATACGGGGACATACCGGAGTGCGGGCGGCGGGCGAGGCACGCGGCATCCTGGAGCGGCTCCGCGCATGGAGGGACGCCCTCCGGACTCTGCGCCCGGCGGTGCACTACGAGGCCGCCGCGTGGCAATGTCCGGAGGCAAATCGGATATACATCGTCCAACTGTGGCGCAACCGCCTGTCACAGGGACTGTTGGAGGAAGTGGTCGCACGATGCGCGTGCCATTAGGGGATAGGCTGCGATTGGTGGCGGCACGCCATCTACCCTTTTTGAAGATCGCGCCGCCGCAGGTGGATAGGCAGACCGTGATGCGCGTGCGGCCTATCCGCAACCCGGCGGTTACGTACGAGGTGAGCGAGGCGGGAGAGGCTACTCTCACGATACCGACGCGCAAGGACAAGGTAGGCCGCGTGGTCTCGATTTTCGTTCGTCTTCCGGAGACCCGCGCCATCGTGCTGGATGAAGTGGGTACCTTCGTGTGGAACTTGTGCGATGGCGAGCACACTATCGAGGCGATTGTCCGCAAGACGGGCAGCGCCTACCGCATTTCGCGTCGCGAAGTGGAGGTAAGCGTTACCACCTACCTTCAGATGCTTGTGGAACGCAGGCTGGTTGGGCTGTACCAACGAGGAGGCAAGTCGAAATGAGCGCTGGAGCAGGCGTGAACTCAGGCCGTGCGGGCGAAATCAAGAAGCAGATTCATCTGCCGCTCTCCAAGGCCTTCGAGATCGCGCTCAAAGCCATACGCATTCGCTTCTGGCGCTCCATGATTACCGCCGCCGGCATCTTCCTGGGCATCGCCTTCTTCACATCCGTCCGTGTAACCGCGGTCTTCACGGACATTCAGACGCAGATAATCGAAGAGAAGCGTGCGCTGGTGGCCGCGGGCAAGCTGAAACCGACCATCCAGGACATTCGCCGCATCCAGGCCGCGGCGGCCAATCCGGAGGAGCAGCGCGCGGCGCGCAACCGCCTCACCTGGCTCTCCATCATGGGCTTGATTGTATGCACCGTGGGCATCACCAACGCCATGCTGATGTCCGTAACCGAGCGCTACAAGGAGATAGGCACCATGAAGTGCCTAGGAGCGCTGGACCGGCTCATCGTGGAGCTCTTCTTCATCGAGTCATGCCTGCTTGGATTCATCGCCTCGGTCGCCGGCTTCGTGATCGGGTGGTTCCTGATCAGCCTGATCCATCTCTTCACGGATGGTTTCGTTGTGTTCAATTCGCAGTTCTGGAGCGCCTCGTTTCAGCTGGCAATCCTCTCGACCGTTCTGGGCACGGTGCTCACTTTCATTGCCACCATCGTGCCCGCCATACGGGCCGCGCAGATGCCTCCCGCCGCGGCCTTGAGGGTTGAGATTTAGCGCGCCGCGCAATGAGCGAGGCTTCGCATCACACCGGTTACAGGTACTCGTCATAAGTCTCTGGGAAAGGGCGTCAGCCGATGGCAAGCAACGAATACGTCGTTCGGACTCGGGACCTGGTGAAGGAATACACCATGGGCAACGAGGTCGTGCGTGCCCTTAACGGGGTGGACCTGGATATCTTTCGCGGGGAGTACATCTCGATCATGGGTCCCTCCGGTTCCGGCAAGTCCACCCTCTTCAACGCCATCGGAGGCCTCGACAAGCCCAGCTCCGGCTCCGTGTTTATCAACGACGTGGATATGGCGCAGCTGGATGCACAGGAGCTGGCCTATCTGCGCTGTCACACCATCGGCTACATCTTCCAGACCTTCAACCTCATTCCGGTGATGACCGCGTTGGAGAACGTAACGCTGCCCACCGTCTTTGCGGGCCTCTCTACGGACGACGGCATCGAGCGCGGAATGTACCTGCTGGACCTGGTGGGGCTTGGGCAGCGCTACCACCATAAGCCATCCGAGCTCTCTGGAGGTCAGCAGCAGCGGGTTGCCATCGCCCGGGCCCTCGCAAACAACCCCTCCATTATCCTCGCCGATGAACCCACGGGCAACCTGGACCTGAAGACCGGCACGGAGATTATCGAGCTGCTGAAGCGGTTGAACCGCGAGCAGGGAGTCACCATCATCTCGGCCACGCACGACCTGAAAATGGTGGATGTCTCGGACCGCATCGTCTGGATACGCGACGGCAAGATCGCCAAGATTGAAGAGCGGAAGGACATCGAGATCAGCATCGGCGAGATGGAGGGCGCCGAAGGGCTGGAGATGGCACACTAAGCACTGCCTGAGGCTGCCTTACGTCCTTCTTCTCAGGCGGCCAGACCATGGTAGCATGGCGGAGTGACACGCGAAGGCAAGCCCCTACGCGGCCC
>CAZGLN010000228.1:6249-6472 GCA_964526545.1 uncultured Chthonomonadales bacterium | reverse complement strand
CCCAATCCTGTAAATCTTGTCAATCCTGTCTAGCTAGCAGTTCTGTTTCACCGTTGGCGGCGCGGGATCAGTCGGGCGTGGAGTTGGGAGGTTCATGACCATGCAGGCTCCAGCCATTGAGATGCCGCAAGAGGAGCTCGCCGCCTTCTGCCGCAGGCACCACATCCGGAGGCTGGCTCTATTCGGTTCCGTGCTGAGCGGCAGCTTCGGACCGGAGAGCGAC
>CAZGLN010000228.1:0-6220 GCA_964526545.1 uncultured Chthonomonadales bacterium | reverse complement strand
CGAACCGGGCAAGACACCCGGGCTTATCGGTCTTGCGCAGATGGAGCTCGAGCTCTCCGAGAAGATTGGCCGCAAAGCGGACCTGCGGACCGCCGAGGACCTCAGCCGGTACTTCCGTGAGGAAGTCGTACGAAACGCGCAGACGGCGTATGCTGCCTGAGACCGACCGCATCCGATTGCGACACATGCTGGATGCATGCGTGGAGGCGCGCGGCTACATTGAGGGGCGCACTCGCGCCGATCTCGACCGCGACGGCATGCTGCTTCGCGCTTGTGAACTGCCTGGAGATTGTTGGCGAAGCCGCGGCGCGCGTAAGCGAGGAGACTCGACAGCGTATCCCTTCAGTCCCGTGGAAGGCCGTGATCTCCATGCGCAACCGCCTCATCCATGCGTCCTTCGATATCAACAGGGATACGGTCTGGATGACAGTTTCCAGCGAACTGGTGCCGCTGGAGGAAGCCATCAAGGAGGCACTGGCCTCGGACACACCGTCCGGCGACCAGGTCACACCATAACGTGCGCGAAGGAGATGTGTGTAGCGGCACTCCGCTGTACGGAGCTGCGCCGGACGAGCCCGTGATACCCTCTGCGTCGCGGGGATTTTGGAGAACAACGTGCTGTGCGATAACTCTGCAAGGGAGAGGAGATCCCGGACCCTCTCGAGAGGAGCGCGCTAGTCATAGCCGCTGCCTTGGATATGCGAGTGTCGCCCAGTCCAGCAGACGGGCTCAACCCGCTGTGGCCCCGCACCGCGGCGGAGATTTTGGTTGGACAGGATTTGCGGGATTGAGAGGATGACGACCTAATCCTGTAAATCTTGTCAATCCTGTCTAGCTGGTCTGTTCCGGCGTTGGCAGGTCGGCAGGGCGCTGTGGCCGTTCACATCCGCACGCCGTTTCCCCGTCTCCTCGCGTTGACATTCCCCCCGGTTGCGCTCATAATAGTCTGCTTGCGGGCGCCGAGACGCCGGTGTCGCCCGCAACACGAGTCTTAGGTGGTTCGCCAAGGAGAACCGTTGGATGATCTATCCTTCACCGGATAAGCTGGACCAGATGGGCAGCAAGTACGCGCTGGTGATTGTGGCCGCGAAACGCGCCCGCCAGATCCGCGAGAACGCGCGCAAACTCACGTCGGTGGAATCCAAGAACCCGCTGACCATCGCGCTGCACGAGATTGCCGAGGGGGCCATCATTCCCCTGCAGACGGGCGAGCCCGAGCCCATCATCGCTCCCGCGCCGCCCACTCCCGTCATCGGAGGGCTGGTGCTCGAATCGCTGCAGTCAGAGTCCGAGGCCGTGGAGGACGATCTGCTGGCCGATATCCGTGCCGACGACAAAGAGCTGGACGCGGCCGAGGCCGAGGAGGAGGCTCCGCTGGGACTGCCCATGGACCTGCTCGACTCGGATACTCCCTTCGTTGGAGGTGACGAGGAGGAGGAGGCGTCCGGCGTCGGCATTGTGGGCGTGGACGAGACCGACGAATAGGCTGACGGCACCCGGGTTGGAACGGGCTATCACTCCGGCGCACAATCACTACAGGCTATCCACTCTATGGGCAAGGTTGTCGGCATAGATCTGGGCACCACCAATTCCGTGGTCGCGGTGATGGAGGGCAATGAACCCACCGTCATCCCTCTTTCCGATGGCGGCAGGCTATGCCCTTCTGTGGTGGGTTTCAATCGCAACGGCGAAAGGTTGGTGGGTCAGCTTGCCAAGCGGCAGGCCGTTTCGAACCCGGAGCGCACCGTCAGCAGCATCAAGCGCCACATGGGCAAGGATTACCATGTGGCCATAGATGGAAAGAAGTACACCCCGCAAGAGATCTCCGCGATGATCCTGCAGCGCCTCAAGGCGGATGCGGAGAGCTACCTCGGCACAACCGTGAGCCAGGCCGTCATCACAGTACCTGCCTACTTCTCGGACGCACAGCGTCAGGCGACCAAGGATGCCGGACAGATTGCCGGGCTGGAAGTGCTGCGAATCATCAACGAGCCCACCGCCGCCTCGCTCGCCTACGGTATAGACAAGGAAGAGCTGCACACGCTGCTCGTGTGGGACCTTGGCGGCGGAACCTTCGATGTCTCCGTGCTCGAGCTGGATAACGGCGTCTTCGAGGTCAAGGCCACCAACGGCGATACCATGCTGGGCGGCGACGACTGGGACCAGCGGATTGTGGAGTGGATGGTGCAGCAGTTCCGCGAGGAGCACCAGATAGACCTTCGCAGGGACCGGATGGCGCTGCAGCGCCTGCGCGAAGCCGCCGAGAAGGCCAAGATTGAGCTCTCCAGCGTGGTTACCACGAACATCAACCTGCCCTTCATCTCCTCCAGGGAGGATGGGCCGCTCCACCTGGACCTCACGCTGACGCGCGCGCAGTTCGAGGCGTTCACCTCGGACTTGCTGGAGCGGATGGTGGGTCCCACGCGGCAGGCGCTCGCGGATGCCCGCATGGAGCCCAACGAGGTAGACCGCGTCCTCCTGGTGGGCGGCTCCACCCGCATGCCCGCGGTGCAGGCGCTGGTTCAGCGCATCTTCGGCAAGGAGCCCTACCGCGGAGTCAATCCGGATGAGGTGGTGGCAATCGGCGCGGCCATCCAGGCGGGGGTGCTCGCCGGGGAAGTGCAGGACATCCTCCTGCTGGATGTAACGCCCCTCTCGCTAGGCATCGAGACACTGGGCGGTGTGATGACCAAGCTGATTGAGCGCAACACCACCATCCCCACCAGCAAGTCCGAGATGTTCACCACCGCGCACGATGGCCAGACTTCGGTGGAGATTAAGGTCTACCAGGGCGAGCGCGACATCGCCAGTTACAACAAGTTCCTGGCGAACTTTCAGCTCACCGGACTGCGGCCCGCGCGCCGAGGCGAAACGCGGATTGCGGTTACCTTCGATATTGATGTGAACGGCATTGTGCATGTGCACGCGCGGGACGAAGCCACCGGCAAGGAGCAGCGGATAGAGATCACTTCGTCCACGGGCCTCTCGGATGAAGAGATTCGGCGCATGGTGCGCGAGGCTGAGGAGCACGCGGAGGAGGACTCGGCGCGCCGTGCCCTGCTCGAGGCGCGCAACCGCGCGGAAGCCGCGGTGGACGAGGCCGAGCGGGCGCTAAGCGATACCGCCGACCGCGTGGATGCGGAACTTACGGCGAAGTGCCGCGCCGCTCTTACCGCCTTGCGGCAGACGCTGGAGGGCGGAGACGCAGCCGCGCTCCGCGAGGCAACCGAACGACTGCTGCACGCCGCGCACACTCTTCGGACCGCCATGCTCCAGATGGAGGACGTGGCAGCCGAGGAATATGCGGAGGATCGCGCCGCGACGGTGAGGAGCGCGGTGGACGAGCTGAACCGCGCGGGCGGCGCGGGCCTGGGCGACGATATGGCGGATGAGGACAGAAAATGACACGCAAGGCCCTGCCGCGACGTATGGAGCAGTGCGAGGACCGGCTTGCGCATGGTTGCTCGTCCGCTCTGGATTTGGGCATTCCTGACGTGCGTTTGAGTTAGTTACGTGAATGGCTGATAAGCGCGACTACTACGATGTGCTTGGAGTCTCCCGGACGGCGAGCGCCGAGGAGATAAAACGCGCCTATCGCAACCTTGCCCGCAAGTACCACCCCGACGTCAACAAGCAGAAGGACGCGGAGGCGCGGTTTAAGGAGATAAACGAGGCCTACGAAGTCCTGAGCGACGAGGGCAAGCGGAAGCAATACGACCGCTTCGGCCACAACGGCCCCGAGGCGGGCATGGGCAGCCCCTTTGCCGGCGCGGGATTTGGCGGCTTCGGCGATATCTTCGATGTCTTCATGGGCATGGGAGGCGGCCGCGCCGCCGCGAGCGGCAGCGTGGCCGAGCGGGGCGACGATCTGCGGCAGGATCTGGAACTGACCCTCGAGGAGGCGGTTCTGGGCACCCAGAAGACCTTCCGCTACACCCGCCTGGAGACTTGCGATCTCTGCGGCGGCTCAGGAGCCAAGCCCGGCACCAGCGCCGATAACTGCCCTAACTGCCGCGGTTCCGGCTATGTGCGGCACACGCAGACCACCATGATAGGCACCTTCCAGACCACCAGCACCTGCCCGCGGTGCCGGGGCGAGGGGCGCGTGGTGACCACGCCGTGCGGCCAGTGCTCCGGCAACGGCCGCGTGCGCAAAACCCGCGAGCGCAACGTACGGATCCCCGCGGGAGTGGATACCGGTTCGCGCATCCGGCTCGCCGGCGATGGCGATGCCGGGATCCGCGGCGGCGATCCGGGCGATCTCTACGTGGTAATTCACGTGAAGCCGCACGAAGTGTTTGAGCGGCGCGGCAACGATCTCTACTGCGAGGTGCCCATCTCGTTCGCGCGTGCGGCGTTGGGTGGCTCCATCACGGTGCCGACCATTGACGGCGAGGAGAAGCTGGAAATCCCGGAAGGCACCCAGAGCGGGGCCGTTTTCAAGCTCCGCGATAGGGGAGCGCCGGACCTTAACGGGCGCGGCAAGGGGCACGAATTCGTGGTTCTGCGCGTGCAGGTGCCCACCAAGCTCTCTACGGATCAGCGCGCCCTGCTGAAGCAGTTCGCCCGCAGTCTGGGCGAGAACGTGGAGGAGACTGCCGAGAAGGGCTTTCTGGGCAAACTCTTTCGCGGCGGCGACCGCTAACTCTCGCTCGACCCGTTAGCGGCGAACAGATCTCGCTCAAGCCTCAGCCAGGCCTCCTCCGGCACGTGCGCCGCGAGAGCCTTCACGGTCGAGCGCACCTCCAGCGGCGTGGCCGGCCCCGTGAGCGTAACATCAATCCGCGCGTTGCGGCAGGGGAACTGCAGAGCCAGCGCAAGCGTCGAGACCCCAAACTCCTCGGCTACTCGCCACGCATGTCCGGCGGCACGCATCCGCTGGTACATCTCTGGCCGCTCCCGCAGCCGCTCGGGAAAGTCGGGCGAGGAGAGCAGACCCCATCCGAGTGGAGAGGCATTGACCACGGCCTTGCCCAGGCCGTGAACCTCCGAGATGAGCTCGGCAGCGGAGACATCCGTCAGGTTGTAGTCGGAATGGGTGAGCACCGCGCCGATGAGCGGGTGGCGGGCGGCCGCTTGCAGCAGGGCATGGGGCCGCGTGGCTAACCCTACGTGTGCGACCAGACCTTCCGCGACTGCTTCGTGTGCCGCCTCGGCGGCGCCATCGGGGGCAAAGACCTGGTCCAGCCGCTCGATGTCGTGAAAGAACCAGGCATCCAGTCGCTGCGTCCCGAGCTTCTCCAGACTGGCATGGAGGCAGTCGCGGACATACCGACGGGCCTCGCGCGGCGTGAGGTGCTCCGGTATGGGCGCCTTGGACCAGAGCAGGAGAGACTCGCGCCGCACTCCGCGCAGCCACCGGCCGAGCCGCGCCTTAGCGTGGCGAGGTATCGAAGATGCGGAAGCCAGCCGCATAGGCGGCATCCAGTGTCTGCTGGATTTCGCCAAGCCGCACGCTGTCGCCGGGACCACCGAGATAGGCCGTGCCGATGCCTATGCGGGCGGGTAATCCGTTGATGAGCGGAAGGTGCGCAGCGATCTGTTGGCGGGGGTGTCGGCTGGTCTCCAAACCCAATTCCGCGTGGTGTCCTCCAATTGTCTGCCGCAAGGCGCACGCTCCGCTGACCTGCTCCTTGCGCTCGTCTCGAGGGAAGGATGCGGCCGCACGCCCGCGGAAGTCTCGGGCGGCATTAGGCAACCGGCCGCGCCAATCCTGCCGCACGGAGCGCCATTTCATGAAGATCGGGTTTGTGGATCTGGACACCTCCCACCCTGCCGCATGGATACCCATTCTGCGCGAGATGGGGCACGAGGTCGTAGGCGTTTGGGACGGCGGCGACGTGCACCCGCCAGGCTATGCGGCGCGCTTCGCGGAGCAGCACCGCATCCCGAAGGTCTTTGAGAGCCTTGACGCCATGGCGCGCGAGGTGGACTGCGTGCTGCTTACGGGCTGTGATTGGGACCGGCACGCTGAGCGCGCGCTCCCCTTCGTACGGGCCGGGCGCGCCGTGTTTGTTGATAAGCCGATCGCCGGCAACACGCGGGACCTGAGGCAGTTTCGCGCGTGGGCGGAGGCGGGTATCCGGATCGCGGGCGGCTCGGCCCTGCGGTATTGCGCGGAGGTGGCTGCCTGGATGGCGCGGCCCGAGGGCGAGCGCGGGCGTCCGCACACCGTCTTCTGCGGGTGCGGCGTGGACGAGTGCAACTACGGCATCCACGC
>CAZGLN010000227.1:0-6485 GCA_964526545.1 uncultured Chthonomonadales bacterium | reverse complement strand
TCGGCCCTGTTTCGCAATGGCTCCAGAAGGAACGCTGCCTTGAAGGGACTACGCGTGGGAGGTCATAGGGGCCTCACGTCTCGCGCCCCAGCCGATTGCGCGGCAGGCGTGCGCTGGTTGAGGGCAGGGCTGTATAGACCCTCTACAATCCATTGCCCCTCTCCCCAACCCCTCTCCCGCAAGGGGAGAGGGGTGAACAGCACTGCGGCTTCGGCAATAACGCAGACAGGAACAGTCCCAGAATTCTCCCGCGAGAGGAGAGGGGAGAACGGGCGTTCCGCAGGGTGAGGTAGCGATTGTCCTTCTATCAGGGTTAGGGGAGCATGTTTGGCCCAATGGGGTGCAGTGGGGGCCGCGCGGCGTTGCAGTTGCCGGCGCCGCGACGGGAGCGCCGTCTGCTGGATACTCCCCGGACGGTTGCGCTCAATCGCGCGTCGTAAGCGCTGCCGCTCGACTGACTATCTTGGCTGCATTACGGCCTAACGATAGTGGCTAACCCAGTCAAACTCGCCCTCTGCCCACTCCTGGGTGATGGCCAGACACTCGGGCAGCAGTTCGGCGTATTCCGCTGCATCCAACGGCGGCGGCAGGCTCTTCACTATGCGCACGGCCTCCTCCAATTGACGCACGCTGTCGAAGCCGATGACTGCGGTATCAATGGACTGGTGGAGCGTGTAGCGTAAGTAGGGCTCGATGGAGCGCGCATGCGCCACGCGGCCCGCGCCGAAAACCTTCATGCCGAGCACGGCCATGCCGCGTTCCCTGGCTAGCGGCAGAACCTCTTCCAGGAAGCTGTAGCCGTAGGCGAGATTGAAAAGACCGGCCGGGAAGAGCACGGCATCGAAGGGGTATTCCCGCAATAGGCGCTGCATGACGTGCTTCACCCAGTGGCCGGAGACCCCGATGAACCGCAGATGTCCATTGGCGCGCATCTCTTCCATCGCCTGGAGCACGCCGCGCGGCCGCAGGACCTGTTCGCCTTGCTCCTCGGTATCCACCGCATGTACGTACATCAGATCCACGCGCTGTGTGCGCAGACGCCGAAGCGAGAGCTCCATCTGCCGCATGGCGCCGTCGTAGGTTCGGTCCAGCGTCTTTGTGCAGAGGAAGACCTGGTCTCGCCGGCCCTCCAGCGCAAGGCCCATCTTGCGCTCGCTCTCGCCCTTGCCGTAGGCGTGGGCCGTATCGAGTGTGTTGACCCCAAGATCCAGGGCCCGGTGCAGCAGGTTGACGGCCTCGGCATCGTTAAGTTTGGTATCCCACTTCACGCCGCCGACCGTGAGCAGGCTTGCCAGGTGGCCGGTGCGGCCGAGGGGTCTTCGCGGCATCTCGGCTGTGAGGAGCGGATCTTGTGCGGCCGATAGTGCATTGGGAGCGGTCTGGATCACGCGGAAGTACCTCGTGTGCTGTGCGAGCGTAGCGGATGGGTTACGGTCGGAGATTATACATCGGTTGTGCGGTCCGTTCGGCTGTCCGCTTCGTCTAAGGAGTAAAGGTGCGCTTTCACGGGCGTTCGGCAGTCTCATATGTCCGTCACGCGGGAGCGCATCGTGCCATGTGCTATCATGGCTTGACTAGTCGCGCCTCCGGTTGCAGTGCCTGGCCGGCACGGCGCGGCCTCTTGGCTTGAGCTGTACGGGCGCTGCGCCCATAGGCGCACGCCATTGTGTGGAGGATAGAGAGATGAAGTGGATGCGTGGCCTGCTCATGGCGGCGCTGGTGGTGCCCGCCGTGGCGGTGTTGGCCCTGCCGACGATGGTGAAAGAGTTCGCCGACGTTGCGAAAGTGAAGAAGGGGGGCGTGCTGGAGAAGGCGAAGTGCGCCGTGTGCCACGTGGGCATGACTCCCAAGCTGAATCCGTATGGCAAGGATATGAAGGAAGCGATGGCGGCCCTCAAGACCAAGAAGATCAATGCCGAGGTGCTGAAGGCGATCGAGGCCAAGGATTCGGATGAGGACGGCGTGAAGAACGGCGACGAGATTAAGAAGGACACGAATCCAGGCGATCCCAAGAGCAAGTAGGCTGCCGAGAACCGCCTTGTTTCGGGCCGAGAGCGCGCGCTCTCGGCCCGATGGCTTTGCGGCGGAGGGTGCGGTCTCCTGGGCGGCACAGGCGAGCACCTCGCGACATCAGGGCGCTCGGAGGCTCCAAACAGTCGCCGGCAAGGCAGAGCTGGGGGAGATGCGGCCGGGCGGGCAGGATTGTCGCAACCTTTGCGGAATAGGTGGCCATCTACACTCGGCAACGCCGCCCAACGCACAGGGGGCCACCGCATGGATACGTTGCGCCGACTGCCTCGCTCGCTTGCCGGTCTTCTCGTAGTCTGCTGCCTCGGCAGCGCCGCTGTGATTGTCGCCTCCATGGCCGGAGGGCAGCAGGATGCAGTCCACAAGATCGCCCGCGAGGATGTGGATGCCTGCCTCGCCTGCCACTCGCTGGAGATGGAGGGCAAGCCTCCCGTTCAGACTGCCGCGCTGCGGTCCGGGCCCCATCGTGATCTCAAGTGCCAGGACTGCCACACCTCCATAGACGGCGCGCCCCACACCCCGGAGATGCTTAAGGAGAAAGCCTCCTGCGGCACATGCCACGCGGAGGCAGCGGAAGGCCTGGCGCTCTCCGCCCACTCGCGGCCCAGCAAGGTACCCGGAGACCACCCGACCTGCGCCGGCTGCCACGCTCCCGGCGGCGATCCGCACGCGGTAACCAAGCCGGGATGGACCAGGACCAGCCTGGTGAGTCTCTGCAGCAACTGCCATGCGCAGAAGGACCGCATGCAGCGCTACGGGATTGATCCCGATGCCGTGCACTCCTATGAGGAGAGTTTCCACGGCAAGGCCATCCTCCGCTTCGGCATGGCGCGCGCGGCGATCTGCACCGATTGCCACAAGCACCACGACGTGCTCTCGCCGAGCAATCCCGCCGCGCCCACGCATCGTAACAACGCGGCCGCCACGTGCAGCCAGCAGGGCTGCCACATGGGAGCGCAGGTGAACTTCGCCATGTCCGGCGCGAACCATCTGCGGCTCAAGGTGAAGCAATCGCTGCCCCTCCAGTTGGAGTCGCTCTTCTTCCAGTGGCTCACCATCGGCACCATTCTCTTCCTTCTTGGTGGGGTGGCGCTGGATCTGCGTCTGAAGGTGCTGCGGCGCGACTATGTGCCCGCGGCCGGCCGGCTGGTGGGTCTGCTTGTCTCGCTCAGCTTCCTGCTGCTCGTGGCCGCGCTGGCCATGGCTTTCTTCGGCATGCAGCACTCCGTGTGGCCGGCCCTCGGGGCTGTCATTCTCACGGCGCTGGCCTTCCTGTTCTACTTCGTGGGGCCGCGTCGCCAGCGTGCCGCGGCCAAGGCGGAACCGCGCTACCAGCGGTTCACCGCCGCGCAGCGGTGGCAGCACGGCTTGCTCGCCATCAGCTTCACCCTGCTGGTGGTTACGGGCATGCCGCTCCGCTTCGCGGGGGTGGATTGGATGCGCTCCATCATCCTCGCCATGGGCGGGCTGGATGTGAGCCGAATCACGCACCGCGTCGCAGCCGTCATCATGATCTTCACCTGGGTATGGCACACGATCTACCTGCTGGTGAGGTGGAAGAGGGCGGGCTTTACGCTGCAATCCATGACCATGCTGCCCACGCTCAAAGACCTGCGCGACTTCGTGGACGTGAGCAAGTACTACCTGGGATTCAGCAAGGAGGAGCCGAAGTACGACCGCTTCCAGTTCAAGGAGAAGTTCGACTACTTTGCGGTCTACTGGGGCATGCCCATCATGGTGTTCTCGGGCCTGGTGCTCTGGTTCCCCATCTATTTCGGCAACAGGCTGCCCGAGATTGGGCTCTCGGCCGCCTACATCGCGCACAGCGATGAAGCCATCCTCGCGTTCCTTGCCATCACGTTGTGGCACTTCTATAACACGCACTTCAATCCGGACCGCTTCCCGATGAACCCCTCGTTCTACACGGGTACGCTCAGCCGCAGCGAGATGGAGCGGGAGCATCCGCTGGAGCTCGAACGGCTGGAGGCTACCCTCGCCACTGCTGAGGGGCCAGCGGCAGTGCCGCAGCCCGAGGCCGCCCAAGCGCCGGCCGCGGCCCCTGAGACAGCGGCGGAGGCCGCCCTGGAGCCCACCGAAAGTGATGCCGGGAGGACGGCGAGCCGGGAATCCGGCGAAGCGGGAAAGGACGAAGAGCCCGAGCCACCCAGGGAGACATAGGGGGCTGTTTGCGGCGCGAGAAGAGAGGGCCTCGGGCCTGCTGCCCGCGGCCCTCTTCTCGTTTCGCCTCTGTGCCAGGCGGCCCGCAACCGGCTGGCAAGGAGGTTTTCAGCGCGCTTTCAGCAGGTCGCGGATCTCCATCAGCAGCTTCTCCTCGCCGGTCGGCTCGGGCGGTGGCGGCGGGGCCGTCTCCTCCTGCCTGCGCGCGCGGTTCACCGCCTTCACCACCAGGAAGATCACAAACGACACGATGAGGAAGTTGATGACGGTGTTCAGGAAGTTGCCGTAGGCTATCACGGGCGCTCCCGTCTTCTTGGCGGCGTCCAGCGAAGTATAGGCGGTTCCCGAGAGGTTGATGAAGAGGCTGGCGAAATCGAGTTTGCCCAGCAGCATGCCAATCGGCGGCATGAGCACATCCTCGACCAGCGAGGTAACAATCTTGCCGAAGGCCGCGCCGATGATCACGCCGATGGCGAGATCCAGCACGCTGCCCTTCATGGCGAACTCCTTGAACTCCTTCAGCATCGGTGTGCCTCCTCGAAAAGGTCCGGCTAGAAGTCAACGGTCTTGAACTGCGGAAGGTAGTCCCTGTTCACTTCGAAGAGCTCCTTGACCATGGACCGAATCTCGGCCAGGGAGCAGACGGCGGATGTGAGCGGATCATACGCGATGGAGTGGAACACCATTGCGGGATTGCCCGTGAGCGAGGCCTCCACCGCCATCTCCTCGTTGTTCGCGCTGATGTTGACGAGTGCGGCGCACTGTGGAGGCAGTTTGCCCACATGGATGGGGTCCAGCCCGCGCCGTGTAGCGAAGACGGGCACCTCCACGCAGCAGCCCTGAGGCAGGTTGTCCACCAGGTTGTCATTGAGCACGTTGCCGTTGAACTCGAAGGTCTGGCCGCTGCCGAACAGGGCGTCGAAGATGGAGGCAGCGTATTCGTGCCCGCGCTTCAGGTCTATGGGCTCGTTCTTGGCAAGCCACTGGCGCGTCTCTTCCTTCCAGGTGTGCTCGCGCTCCAGGTAGTGCTCCAGGATGTAGGCATACTTGCCCGGGTTCCAACCGGTGCCGTGCGTGCAGTACTTCTCGATGAGGTCCGGGCGCTTGCGAAACCAGGCGTTGTACTCCGAGTTGTGGCCGCTGGACTCCGTAACGTAGTAGCCTAGGTGCAGAAACATCTCGTTGCGCACCTGCTCCTCGTTGTAGATGGCCGGATTCTCCATGGCCGCGCGCAGGGCGGGGTAGGCGTCCTTGCCGTTGCGCTCAAAGCGGAGGTAGAAGGCCTGGTGGTTGATGCCGGCGCAGAGGTAGGTAATCTCCTCCATGGGCGCGCCGATCCACTTCGCCAACATGGACGCGGTGCCCTGAACGCTGTGGCAGAGGCCGGTGGCCTTCACCTTCGTCTGGCTCAGGATGGCGCGGCAGAGCATGGCCATGGGGTTGGTGTAGTTGAGGAGGTAGGCATCCGGGCAGAGGCGCTCCATATCCCGCGCTATGTCGAGCATAGGCGGGATGGTGCGCAATGCGCGAAAGACCCCGGAAGGTCCGCGCGTGTCGCCCACATTCGTATCCACGCCGTACTTCTTGGGGATCTCGATGTCGTGCCGCCACACGCTGACGGGGCTGGCGAGGATGGTGCAGAGCACGCCGTCTGCGCCGTCGAGGGCCTCCTGGCGGCTGAGCGTGGCGGTAACGGTAGCGGGGTACTTGCCTGCCGCGACAATGCGCTTGACTGCGGTCTCGGCAAATTCCAGGCGGTCCTGGTCAATATCCATCAGGCAGAGGTGAGCATCCGCGAAGGCCGGAAACGTGAGGATATCGCGGACGAGGCCGCGGGTGAATCCGAGGCTGCCCGCGCCGATGAAGGTGATCTTCCTGGGCATTCGTGAGGGGTCTCCCTTTGTTGGCTCCTACGCTAGCTGCGCGTATGGTGGGCAGTTCGTTCTGGATAGCGCCGGCTCCTGCCCGGCGGCGCGCCCCATGCCATGCGGGAGGCTCCGAGAAGGAGGCGCTGAATGTCAAGAAACCGCCCGGGGCTTGCCGGAACGAGACATACGCGAAACCGCGGCGATGTTGCGTTCTTGCCGAGTTGAGCGGCTCCGCGGCAATGATTGAGAGTGACGGAAGGTTGGGGCGCCGGGGGATGCGGCCTTGGGCCTGGCCAAACGGCGCCGACCGTGAAGTAGGCTAGCCCTGGGCGGTTTCGACGCGCAGAGGCGCGGCGGACGTGGCAACCACCCGGTTCTTGCCGCGGGCCTTCGCCTCGTAGAGGGCGGTAT
>CAZGLN010000226.1:0-6495 GCA_964526545.1 uncultured Chthonomonadales bacterium | reverse complement strand
CGGATGAGGCGGTAGGCCAGCCGCCGTTGGGAGGCAGGCAGCGGCGACTCGGTGTAGCGGCCCGGCCCGGATGGCAGCGCGCCCTCCTGGCTGGCCGCCTCGGAGCGGCCCTGGATGCGTGCCCGAAGAAAGGCATCTACGTGCTGCGGAAGCACCTTGCCCTCCGTGCTCAGCGCCAGCTGCACCAGCTCCTCCTCCGTGAGGCCCCTCTCGCGGGCGTAGGCACGTGTGCGCGGGGGAACATTGGCGTTGCGGAGCGCAGCCTTCTCCGGTGGGACGCCCTCGGTGGGAAGCGCAACCCGCGCCGCCACTTCCGCGCCAGCTTGAACTGCTTCCGGGGCGCTCTCCGCCACGGCAACACCCGTGCCGTCCGTGCTGATGCGCCCGATGACCGAGCCAATGGGCAGAGTCTGATCTTCCGCCGCTATCCAGGCTTCGACCACACCGGCCGCGGGCGACTCAATCTCCATGACGGCCTTGTCGGTCTCCATCTCGAAGAGCGGCTCATCACGCGCCACCGTGTCGCCAGGCTGCTTGAGAAAGCGGACAATGCGCGCTTCCTGCAGCCCCTCGCCTAGCTGCGGGATGCGTATCTCAACAGGCGGCATCTCTCTCTCCGAAGCGGCGCCCACCCGGCGCCGTGCCTGATGGGTGGCCCATCAAGTCTCTCTCGCCGAACCCAGGACCTACCCCGAGCACGCGTCAGCGCATGACTGCGCGGATGGCCGCGAGCACCTGATCCAGGTTCGGCAGAACCGTGTATTCCAGCGTTGGGCAGTAGGGCACGTGGATATCCATCCGCGTGAGCAGGTAGGGAGCGGAGAGGAAGTGGTTCCATCGCTCTGGATGGGCCGTCATCTCGCTCACCACTGCCTGGCCAAAGCCCGCGCAGCGCGTATCCTCATGCAGCACCACTAGCCGCCCGGTCTTCGCCACGCTGGCGGCCACGCACTCCCAGTCGCAGGGCGCGAGCGACCGCAAGTCTATTATCTCCACCGAGATGCCCTCGTTGTGCGCGAGGCGGGCGGCGTCGTCCGCCAGCTCGGTGCCGTTGCCCCAGGTGACCAGCGTAACATCCTCACCTACCCGCCGGATGCTGCAGCAGCCGATGGGCACCGCGGGGAACGATTTCACGCTCACCCGTTTGCGGAAGATATGCTTCGGCACGAGGAAGAGCGTGGGGTCATCGCCGCATATAGCGCTCCAGAGCAGGCCAGCGGCATCCTCCGGCGTACTGGGCACGCAGACCTGCAGGCCCGAGATATGGCTCCAGATGCCCTCGTTGCTCTGGCTGTGCCAGAGGCTCCCGCCCGGCAGGTAGGCCCCGCACGGCGCGATGAGAACCATCGGGCAGGTCCACTCGCCCATGGAGCGCCAACGGAGCGAGGCCACCTGCGTCATGAGCTGGTTGATGCCGGTGGTCATGAAATCAATGAACTGCAGCTCGAAGACCGGCTTGTAGCCCACGGCTGCCAGCCCCACGCCGGTGCCCACGATGGTGGCTTCGGCAAGCGGGGCGTTGAAGACCCGGTTGGGGAAGGCCGTGCTGAGTCCCTTCGTCAGGCCGAAGACGCCGCCTTTGGGATCCTCGATATCCTCGCCCATCATGATGATCCGGTCGTTGCGCTGCATTGCGGCGCGCAGGGTCTCGTTGATGGCGGAGACCATCGTAACGGACTCGGCGGGATTGATGGGCGGCGCGGAGGTGTTGCCAGAACCGCCGGTGCTCGGAGAGTTCGGCGCGAAGAGGTGCTCCATCACCCGCGCGGGGTCCATCTCCGGCGCCTGCTCGGCGCGGATATAGTCCTCCTCGACCTGCCTGGCCACTTCCGCCTGATAGGCCTCCCACTCCTCCCGAGATATCTCGCCCTTCTGGATGAGCGCTTCCGCCAGGATGGGGATGGGGTCGCGCTTCTGCATGGCCGCGATATCCTCCGGGGAGCGATAAACCCGGTGATCGTCCGAGGAGGTGTGCGAACTGAGGCGGTCCAACTCGCACCAGAGCACGGTGGGTCCGCCGCCCTGCCGCGCGCGCTGGATGGCGGTCGAGCCCTTCGCGAAGACTTCGTACGGGTCGCGGCCATTCACGAAGACCACATGCTCCTCGTTGAACACCCGCAGCCGGTAGGGGTTGTGCCTGGCGGTCGGAGTGGAGATGCCGTACTGATTATCCTCCACCACCATGATGAGGGGCAGATTCTCCTGTATGGCAAAGGCGATGGCCTCGTAATACTCTCCCTGGCGGATAGCCGCATCGCCGACGCAGCATACGCACACGCTATCCAGCCCCTGCAGCTTCAGGCCCCAGGCACATCCGGCCGCGGGCAGGCACTGCGAGGCCGTAGGGGTCGCCACGCTAAAGATATTGAGCGCGCGGCTGCTGTAGTGTCCCGGCATGTGCCTTCCGCCGCTGCTGCTGTCGCGCTTGGCGAAGTAGGCAAGGGCCAGCTCGTAGTTGGTCATCCCTCTCGCAAGACAGAGGGCACGATCGCGGTAGTAGGGGAACAGATAGTCATCCGGCCGGAGCAGGTAGGCGAGCGCGCCGATGGGCTCATGGCCCATGCCGGAGACCTGGAACCAGCCGCGGCTCTGGCGAAGCAGGATGCCCTCGCGACGATCGCCCTGCCTGGCAAGTTCCATCACCTTGAGCAGATCGAGGGCGGGAAGGGATTTCACCTCGTTCAGGATGGCCGGTTGCATGGCGTTGACACCTTTCTGGCACGAAAGCCCGCGGGGAACCTCAGCCTGGACATCCGCCGCTCATTATGGTACCGGGGCAGGGGGAAGTCAAGCCGAAGCGGCCCGGGGTCTCGTTCGACGCGATCGGCGCGACACCTGCCGGCGGGCCGTAGACTCACCCGGCACGGCCTGGCGACTCCGGGCTAGCGGCGAGCCCCCGCGCCGGGTTCTCGACGCTCTAGTCGGCCATCGAAGCGGGCCGTCGCGCCGCGCGGCAGACGTACCTCCACCACGCGCTCGCCCAGGCGGAGGCGGCAGGAACGGCCGAGCAGGCTCTTGAGCGTAACTTCCCGCAGCTGCCCGGCGGACCAGGCGAAGGCCAGCTCGAAGCCGCCAGGCGCACGCAGACCAGAAACGGAGCCCTCCGGCCACGCCGCCGGCAGCGCCGGAAGCAGCTCGATCTCCTCCAGAGTGGCCTGCAGCAGCATCTCGCCGATGCCGGCGGCGCCGCCGAAGTTGCCGTCTATCTGAAACGGCGGATGCGCACAGAAGAGGTTGGGGTAGCTCCCTCCCCCGTCGCGCATGTTGAAGCTCTGATCCATCACCGGACGCAGGAGTCCCTGGAGGAGCCGGTAGGCATGGTCCCCATCACCCAGCCGGGCCCAGAAGCAGATCTTCCACGCCATGGACCAGCCGGTGCTGATATCTCCGCGCCGTTCCAGAGTCTCCCGGGCAGCCGCAGCGAGTTCCGGCGTGCCCTTGCGGGTTATCTGCCAGGAGGGATGCAGCCCATAAAGGTGTGACACATGTCTGTGAGTAGGCTCTGCCTCATCGTAGTCCTCCAGCCACTCCATAAGCTGCCCATGCCGGCCTACGCGCATTGGGGGAAGCTTGGCGCTCGCCTGCTCCCATTGCGCCCGCAGGTCTGCATCCACGCCGAGCTCCTTGGCGGCATCACGCGCATGCGCGAAGAGCTCACGCACAATCTGCGAATCCATCGTGGGGCCGGCGCACACCGATGCCGTGCGGCCGTCCGGTAAGCGGAAGGCATTCTCGGGGGAGTTCGAGGGAGCCGTAACGAGCCAGCCCGTGCCCGGGTGCGGCGTGAGGAAGTCGAGATAGAAGAGCGCCGCCTCCTTGAGCATGGGATAGGCGCGCTTGAGAAATGCCCTGTCCCGCGTGTAGAGGTAGTGCTCCCAGAGATGCCGCGTGAGCCAGGCGCCGCCGTTGTTGGTGGCACCCCACGAAGGGTGCTCGCCAGGCGCCGTGAAGCCCCAGACGTTGGTGATGACGTGTGCAACCCATCCCCGCGCCGCGTAGTAGGCCCTGGCGGTCTTGCGGCCGGGCTCTACCAGCGATTCGATGAGGTCGAAAAGCGGCAAGTGGCATTCCGAGAGATTGGCGGCCTCGGCTGGCCAGTAGTTCATCTGGACGTTGATATTGAGGTGGTAATCGCCGTTCCACGGGGTCTGCACCGTGTCGGCCCAGAGGCCCTGCAGGTTCGCGGGCAGGCTGCCCGGCCGCGAGGAGCAGATGAGCAGGTAGCGGCCGAACTGGTAGTAGAGCGCGGCCAGGCCGGGATCCGCGGCGGATCGCGCGAAGGCAGCGAGCCGCTCATCGGTTGGAAGGGACGCCGTCTTCGGGTTGTCCGGGCCGAGCCGCATCCGGACGCGATCGAATAGTCGGCGGTGGTCGGCAACGCTGGCGCCTCTCAAACGGACGAAGGACTTCCGAGCCGCGTTGTCCATCTGCTTTCGCGTGATGGCCTCCGGGTCGGGCCTGGCCGCCCCACGCACCTGCCCGAGCAGCCCCGGATAGTCGGTCGCCGCCGTGAGGAGAAGAGTAACGGAATCCGCTCCAACCACACGCAGGGTCTCGCCGGCCGCCTCCACCCTTCCACCCTGTGGAAGGACTTTCAGGCGAACCACATAGGCCATGCCGTCACCGCCGCGGCCGTTGTTCAGATGCCCGCGCATGGCCAGCTCGTCCTGCCCCTCCGCACGCGTGGTAAATCGCTCCGGCCGGTCCAGCCTGGCGGTGAGTTCAACCTGCCCCGCCCTCTCGGCGGCGATGCGAACCACCAACACCTGGTCCGGATGGCTGCTGAAGACCTCGCGGGTATGCCTTACGCCCGCTACGGTAAACGATGTGGCAGCGATGGCGGTGGAGAGATTCAGAGCGCGGCGGTATTCCGAGAGCTCCTCGCCGATCCCCCCGAACTCCAGGCGCAGGTCGCCCAGGGTCTGGTAGGAGCCGTAGGGGACATTTGCGCCGTTTCCGTGCCCGGAGCCCTGGCCCTGGCAGCCAAAGTGGCGATAGACCAGCTCCTGCGCTTCCACATTCTTGCCCTCGAAGAGCAGCCGGCGTATTTCGGCAAGGTGCTGATGCGCCGAGGGGTTGTCGGGCTCCTCCGGCCCGCCGGACCAGAGGCTGTCCTCGTTCAGTTGGATGCGCTCGGATGCCGCGCCGCCGAAGACCATCGCGCCGAGGCGTCCGTTGCCGACCGGCAGCGCCTCCACCCAGTGGCGGGCGGGCCGGGTGTACCAGAGCTGGAGCGACTCTGCCGCCGATTGGGTCTCAGATGGGTTGGCGGACATTGCGGCGGCGGCAGCGAGGAGTGAAGCGACCATGATTTGCTCGCGTAGTGGGATGTGATAGGTCCCTATGCCGTGCGCTCATGCCGGATTCCTGCCTGATGGCCGGTCTCTCACGGCAACCGCGCACGCCCAGTGCTTGCCACGGCGCGTACCGGCACGCCCGAGCGGCCGGCCTATTGGGTGGGCGTGTTGGCCTTGCAGGTACGCAGCCACACGTTGTGCACGGGCTCCTCAATGCCTTTCCACGCATATGGGTCGCTGCCGGCAACCATCACGATGGCGCGGCGGTCCGCGGCGGCCACATGCTCACCCTCGCGCAGGCTCCAAGGCAGCAGCGATTGCGCGGTCATGTAGTGGTTCACCAGCGCGCGGCGATAGATGGTGCTCCGGTTCTTGCGCGAGCGGTGCAGCAGGTAGCCGTTGAAGAGCACCACGGAGCCGGCCTCCATCTCCACGGGTATCTCCGCGGAGTCGTCAAAACCGTAGCTCTCCTTGGCGAAGTCGAACTCGTCTGGAGCAAGCCCGCTGGAGCCAGCAGTCATTCTGGATTGCCGTGATCGCGCTGCGGGTAGAGCACGCCGGACCGGTGCGAGCCAGGAAGCACCCAGAGGCAGCCATTCTCCACCGTGGCATCGTCCAGAGCTATCCACGCACCCGCCAGCGAGCGGTCACGCGTCGGGATGTAGATCTCGTCCTGGTGCCACGCCTGGCCCTGGAATCCGGGCGGCTTGACAAAGAGCATGGACTGCATGCACTTCACGCTGCCGTCCCAATGCCGCATGTGCGCACCCACTGTCTGGCTAAGCGCGCCGGCAATGCGCGGGTGCTTCACGTAGCGCGCGATGACCGGGCTGATGTAGTGCGGCTGGTGGATGCAGAGGATGCTGCGCAGGGCCTCCTCGTCCGTCATCTCCGGCGGCAGCGGCCGCAGCGTCTCGCAGGGATAGCCGCCCCGCGCGATCTTCACAGCGTCGCGCCGAAGCTCCTCCACCTCCTCAGCGGAGACGAAGCGCGGCAGCACCAGATAGCCCTGCTCCACGTAGTGCTCCACCTGCTCCCGGGTGAGCTCATGCAATCCGTCAGCGCTCTGCGACATGGTTGTCTCCTCCTCGCGTATGGCCGAGCCCGTGAGGCGGCCGCGTTCACTTCATCTGCGGCAGGATGATGCCCCGCAAAATGATACGCTGGCACAGCAGAAACGCCGCGAGCACCGGCAGGG
>CAZGLN010000225.1:933-6519 GCA_964526545.1 uncultured Chthonomonadales bacterium | reverse complement strand
CGCGACCCTGCAGGTAGGCCGGCATCTGCGTCAGTGGTTCCACCACACCGGAAGGAAGGACGGTAAATTCCGTGCGGCCCGCCGGCTCGAAGCCTCCGCCAGGACCAAAGACCAGAGTGGCGCGCGCCGGCGTATCCACCGTAACCCCGCCTCGCGCCAGGCCGCGCCGCGACGTCAGGCCGGTGGCGCGCAGGAAGGCACTCGTGCTCGCGTACAAGCCATAGGCATCCGCTTTGTGCAGAACGTCCCATGACCAGGGCTGAGCCGCGCCTGCGCTCTCCGTCATCAAGCTGGCCCAGAGAGCGGCGTGGGCAAATTCCACAACCGAGCCTCCCGAGCCGGGCCCGATCTCGCCCAGAAAGATCGGTTTCGCCTGCTTGGATCCGGCGATGCCCGTTACAACAGGCAGCGGATCCGAGGGATAGGCGTGCGGCTGTAAGTAGTCCATCGCATCATAGAGACGCGCGATCTTCATGTCGGAACTGGTTGTTACCAGTCGCCCGGTGGGATCCTGCTCGCGAAGGAATGCCGCCATTCCCTTGTGCCAAGCCGCAACCTCGTCTGCATTCTTGTTGCGGATGGCATCCGTCCATTCGACTTCGTTGAAGAGCTCCCAGGCCATGACATTCGGCGAATGTGCCCAGCGGGCGATGATGTAGCGATACTTGGCCCTGGTCAGCGCGATGGCACGCGGATTAGTAAAGAATTCCTCGGGCGACGTGAGGAACCCGCCGTTCGCCTTGTTCCAGGGATTCTCCGCCCAGTTCGGATTGGTGGCGGTGGAGTACTGACCGTGGTGCTGCAAGACAATCTGCAGGTAGACCCCCGCCTGTTCCGCCGCCTCCACAATCCGGTCCCACTTCTTGGCCACATCCAGATCCAGGGTGCCAATGGGCACCTTGCGTTGCGCAGGCCAGTCCAGGTTCTTGTTGTCCCAGTGGCACATCCAGACGCGTGCCCAATTGCCGCCGTTGGCGCCAAGTTTGCGCAGCACCGAAAGCACGTCCGCCCCGGGGGTGTCCCAGCCGACGTTCATGCCCAGGGGGTAGTAGGCCTTTCCGTCATCGGTGACGAATCGCGTTGGGTCGCGGTCATCTCTTCGGATGTAGCCGGATCCAGGCGCTCCACTGACATCCACTTCGCGTCGCGAGACCTTCTCCGCCTGAACCTCTTGGCCATTCAAGAGGATCCTGGCGACTTGATAGCGTCCCAGGCCGTCCGGCGCGTATCGTAGGCGCCAGACGTTGTTGCCATCAAAGAAGGCCGGCCATCGAACGGCGCCGCCGTCTGGCTTGCGCAGTTCCACCTGGACGTCGTTCTCTTGATAGTCAAACGGATTGCCCTTGATCTCGGGCAGCTCGAACGAGATTTCGAAGCTCGGATAGACCCCTCGTCGAGGCGCAGGCGCGGTCTCCAAGGCGGTACTTCCTCCGCGGGAATCAGTACGGTCCAGAGTGCCGAAACCGCCGTAGGTCCCTCCGAAGCCGCTGCCGAAGGACGAGCTGGACCGTGCGCCCCCTGTCGTGAAGTCCGGACCGCCGCAGCCGGAGAGGAGGAGTGCGGCGCCTCCCAGCGCCAACCACCGCTGCACTATGTGCGCCGCAAGCAGCCTTCGCATTCCGCTCTCCCGTGGAGCTGCCGAGTGCTCTCTTCTCATGGCCTTTGCAGCGCCAGGCTTGATCAATGCTTGGTCCGGCCGCACTCAGGTGCCGACCTTTCGAAGGCCATCCCGCACGCATCGGCTCCGCGCCGAGAATTCCGCATCAGCCCAGCACCAATTCGCCTTAGCTCAGCGCGGCAGGAGAGCAAGCAAGTACAGCCCCGAATTCGCGGGGCACCCGGCACTGCATTCGGAATTGCCGGTCCAACTCCTACCGTACCCGGTCTTCAACACTCAGTCCCCCTGCTCCCGTCCCCGATGCACCCGGAGTGTCGCCGAGCGAGTAGAGCTGCAGCGTCTTGCCTGCCGCTTTCACCTTCTCTTCGTCCACCGCCTCGGCGTGCATTTTCGGCACCGCTACCACGCGGGGGTTGCCGTCGCTCACGTACCGCAGTCCGGGATTCTTGTCGAAGAAGTCCAGGTAGTATTCAAGCGTGCCCGGGGTACGCGGCTTGCGCTTGTCCGGTACGATGCGCTCAAGGGCGGCAGGATTGTAGAGGGCGAGCGATCCGCCGTTGCTCGCCTTCTTGTCATGCTTGGTGTAGGGCGAGAGTACGGGCCGCCACGATGCAAGAAGCACGGCGCTGTGCTTGTATGCCGTCCCTGCGTCCTGGCCGCTCAGGAGGCTCTGGCGCGCCGTCTCCTCGCGCGGCTGCACGCCGTAAGGCAACGCAAGCGAGGTAATCTCTGCTTGGGGCGCCAGTCGCTTCAGCTCACGCAGCGCCAGCGCCAGCTCCTTCTGCACCGCCGCGGAGGACATTCCGCGCATCGTCCGATGGTTGTATGTGTGGCTGGCGATCTCGTAACCCTTGCTTCGCAGATAGTCCAGCTTGAGCTCGGACTCCGAGAGGGCGCCGAACGGGGACTTTGGCAGCACGAAGAAGGTGGCCTTCATTGGCCAGTCCTTCTTGCTCTTGCTGAAGGTCTCCATGATGCCTACGGCGCAATCCGGATCTATGCGGGGCTGTCCATCACTTCCCGGCACCAGTTTGAACTGCGTGGGGAGTGCGTCATCGAACGTGATGGCGATAGGAGTCTTTCCAGCAGGAACATGCAACTTGCCCGAGACGATATCCGCCACATTAACGGGCCGATAACCCTTCTCGTACAGAGTTTCGAGATCCTTGCGAAACTCCTCCGGCGGCCTGTTGAGGTCCTTGCTCGCCTCCGAGCCCGAGACCCGATGGTACATCACAATCATGATGGCGCCCGCTTCGTTCGGCTTGTAGCTCTTCAGGTCAATCTCGCTCACCCTGGGGGGAGGCTCGGGCTTTGCGGCGACAGGCTTTGGTGCCGGAGGCTTGGAACAGCCGCACACCGCTGCGATGGAGACGACGGAGAAGGCAAACAAACGGCGTAGATCCGAACGCATGGAGGTCCCTCGGGGTTTCGCAAGGCGTGTTGAAAAGGTACGATGGGTACACAGGAGTATACGATATTGCGTCAAGTACGTGCAACCGGCCCGCCGTGCGGCTGCGCTGTCAGACACCCGACGCAACGAGTAATCCGATGAGCAGAACGGACCGCATGAAGAAACGTGACTCCTCCACGCCGGAAGCGGCCAGGAGACGCAATGCTGCATCGCGTCACACGTGCAGGTGCGATGCCTCCAACTAGGCAAGATATGGCCACGGAAGCGCCCCGCCTTGGCGAGGCGCGAGCGGTGCTCTTCGATCTTGATGGCACCCTCGTGATTACGCACATAGACTTCGGCTTGATGAAGCGGCGCATGCTCTCGCTCGTCGCGGATGCCGGAGTGCCTGCGGACCGTGTTCGAGACCTCGATATCCTCACACTTTTGGAGGAGGCCGCCCGCTACCTGGGTGGAGCCAGGGGACCGGCCTTGCGCGAGGCCGGCTGGGGCGAACTCGAGCGCCTGGAACTTGAGATGTGCTCCGCGCCCGAGTTGGTGCCAGATGCCGCTCCCCTTCTCTCCGAGCTCCGGCGTGTTGGAGTCGCCGTGGGGATTGTCACGCGAAACTGCCGCCGGGTCGCCGAGAATCTGCTCGAACAGGCCGGTCTGGAACACGACGCGCTGGTGGCGCGCGAGGATGCGCCTGGCCGCACCAAACCGCATCCCGAACACGTACGAGAAGCGCTCCGACTGCTGGGTGGCCCATCGCCCGCGCTGATGGTCGGCGATCACTGGATGGACATACGCGCCGGGCTCTCCGCTGGACTCGCCACCATCGGCATTCTGAACGGCCGCTCTCCGGATGTATTCGCTCCTGCAGTGCCCCACTACGCGGTTGAAGACATGACCGAACTGCGCGCGTTGCTGAACAATGCACTTCAGGGGCTTGCCGCGCGTCACTCCCAAAGATGAAACTCTCCATCATCCTTGTCAGTTGGAACACGCGTGACTATCTGCTCGGCGCGCTCCGGTCAATCTACGAGAATCCGCCTACCTGTGAACTGGAGGTCATCGTTGTAGACAATGCCTCCGAGGACGGTACGGCGCAGGCCGTCGCGCGAGAATTCCCTGGAGCAACACTTATCGCCAATGAGAGGAACGTTGGATACGCCGAGGGCAACAACCAGGGGCTCGCGCTTGCCTCCGGAGACTTTCTGCTGCTCCTCAACCCGGACGTTCTCGTTCATCCAGTCACGCTGGATCGAGCCATCGCGCACCTCCAACAACACCCGGAAGCAGCCGCCGTGGGCGCACGGCAGCTCAACCCGGATGGCAGTGTCCAACCCTCGCTGCGTGGATTTCCCACGCCTCTCGCCGTCTTCTTCGAGGCCGTGGGCCTCAGCAGGCTGTTCCCGGGCAGCCGGTTGTTCGGCGCGTACCGCATGACCTGGTTCGGCTACGACCGCGAGGCGGATGTGGACCAGCCCATGGGCACGTTTCTGCTCATCCGCAGGGAGGCCTTGGAGGCGGTGGGTACGCTGGATGAACGGTTT
Organism: uncultured Chthonomonadales bacterium; assembly: GCA_964526545.1. Classification (GTDB taxonomy): domain Bacteria; phylum Armatimonadota; class Chthonomonadetes; order Chthonomonadales; family CAJBBX01; genus CAZGLN01. The sequence continues at coordinate 1,952 of CAZGLN010000225.1, read as the reverse complement.
CCCATCTTCTTCAATGAGGTAGACTGGTGTTTCCGCGCGCGGCGGGCGGGCTGGCGCATCCGCTTCTCCCCCGAGATCGTGATCACGCATTTCGGCGGAGGCAGCACGCGCCAGGTACCGGCGGCCATGGCCTGGGAATCGAGGCGGGGCCTGCTCACCTACTATCGGAAGCACTATCCATCACCGCTTTTCGCGCCGGTCTATTGGGCCGTGGCGGCCGCATCCTGGCTGCAAGCACGCCATGTCGCGCGTACCCGCTCCGCAAGGTCTGCCAATGGGTGATCAGCCGGGCCGCACGCCCGATCTCTCCGTCATCATCCTCAGCTGGAACGCCTGCAACGACCTGCGCAACTGCCTGCAGTCCATCGTGGATCATCCCGCCGAGGCACACATCGAAGTGGTTGTCGCCGATAATGCCTCCAGCGATGACAGCCGCGACATGGTCCGCGCGGAGCACCCATGGGCACGCCTCATCGTTCACGAGAGGAACCTGGGCTTCGGCGCGGGAAACAATGCGGCTGTGCCCTACACCTCCGGACGCCACGTGCTGTTTCTCAACTCCGATACGCTGGTGGAACCCGGCGCCTTTGACACCCTGGTAAGCTTCGCGGATGCCAACCCGGACGTCGGCGCCATCGGACCGAAGCTTCTTAACGCCGACGGCTCGCTGCAGTACTCCTGCAGGCACTTCCCGAACCTGGGCACCGGATTCTTTCGCAACACGCCGCTCGGGAGGCTCTTTCCCGCCAACCGCTTCAGCACCGACTACCTCATGAAGGATTGGGACCATGCGAGCGTGCGCGACGTGGATTGGCTCTCGGGAGCGGCCCTGATGGTCCCGAGGCACGTGCTCGAGCGCACGGGCGGGTTTGACGAGGATTTCTACTTCTACTGCGAGGACGTGGACCTGTGCTGGCGCATCCACCAGCTGGGATTGCGCGTTACGTATGTACCAGACGCCGTCATCTATCACATCATCGGCCGCAGCTCAGACAAGGTGCCTGCCCGCATGACCTATG
>CAZGLN010000225.1:0-914 GCA_964526545.1 uncultured Chthonomonadales bacterium | reverse complement strand
GTTCCACAAGAGCATGTACCTCTTCTACCGCAAGCACTATGCAGCCAAGACGCCGCTGCTCATACGCCCGTTGATACTGCCCGGCATCATCGCGCGAGCCACCGGGCGTATCGCGCAATACAGGCTGGCGCGGCTCCGCCGTCAACTCAGGGGCATCCGGCAGTGAGCAGAAGACGCCGGAAACCTGCGGCCGGCGCTTCGGCGCCCTTCGTTGACGAGAGCCAAAAGGAGAGGACTGACCGATTACCGCCTGTAACGCTGGCGCATCTGCTGCTGCTCGGCTGTGCCTTCCTTCTGGTCAGTCTCGCGGGCGGCACTCCGGGCGACCGACCTCCAATCTCCATCCAGATGCCCGGCGATCCGCAGCCGGCGGGCCTGCTTGAGCTGGTAGGAACGCCGGCCGCCTTGGTCCTGGCGGCACTTGTATTTGCGCGCACATTTGCTTCTGCTCTCTCCCTGGATGGTTCCCGCAGACTGCGCGATCTCGCTCCGCCCATTTTCGCACTCGCGCTGCTGGCCTGGTGCGGTCTTTCGGCGCTGTTTGCAGAGTATCGAGACCCCGCCATCCATATGCTCGCCCTGACCACCGGCACCGTGATGTTCGGTTTTGCCGTGGGCCGAATGGGCCGTGAGCCTGCCGAGAGGGCGGCGCTCCTTGGCATCCTGGTCGGCGTACCTGCCCTGGTTTCCGTCATTGGGCTCAACGAGTACATCCGCAACACCGTGGGGGGCAATCCGGCCTGGCGTGTCTTCGCTACGTTCGCCAACCAGGACTTCCTTGCAGGCTACCTCCTCTTCAGCATTCCAGCCGCCCTGGCGCTGGTGCTCACGGCCGAGCGCCGCCACGTCCTGCTCGCGTCCGGCACAGCCCTTCTGCTGCAGCTCGCGTGCCTTCTCCTCACCCAATCGCGGCT
>CAZGLN010000224.1:4152-6524 GCA_964526545.1 uncultured Chthonomonadales bacterium | reverse complement strand
AGGATAACCAGCCTCCACACGGAGCGTGTCACGCGCTCCAAGCCCGCACGGCGTGCATCCGGCTTGCAGCAGCGCCTGCCATACGCTCTCGGCGGTTTCGGCCGCGAGGATAATCTCGAAACCATCCTCGCCGGTGTATCCTGTGCGGCACAGCGTGGCAGGGCAGCCGGCTACCACTGCCTCGGTCCAGGCAAACCGCGGCACGGTCTCCACGTTGGCCCGACACAGAAACGCCACCATACCGACTGCATCGGGGCCCTGGACCGCAATCATCGCTGTCTCGGCGGTCTGGTCCTCGACGGCTGCATCCGAGCCGCACGCCTGCCGAAACCAGGCGAGGTCGCGCTCGGTGTTGCTCGCGTTGAGAACCACGCGGAAGGCATCCGCGGACGTGCGGTAGATGATGATATCGTCCAGAATGCCTCCCGCTTCGTTGGTAATGAGCGAGTAGTGCGCCTGGCCAACCTCCAGCGCGGACACGTCGTTGGTGGTAAGCCTCTGCAGCAAGTCCGCCGCCCCAGGACCGTGAACCATGCACCTCCCCATATGGCTAATGTCGAACATCCCGCTGGCGGTGCGGACTGCGCGGGCCTCCTCGAGGATGCCCGTGTACTGAACCGGCATCAGCCAGCCCGCGAAGGGCACCATGCGTGCCTTCAGGCGTTCGTGCGCCGCACAAAGGGGCGTCCGGCGCAGTGCTGTCTCGCTCACTTCTGCCCTCCTCGACTGGATGCCGCGGGAATGGTGGCTTCTCCTCTTGCCACCAGCAAGCCCGTACGAATCTCCACTGAGTCCAGCTTCACGAAACCGCCGAGACCAAGGTCCTCCTCGATGTCTAGAACGGTCTGCAGTCCCGCGAGCAGCGATTGCGCCTCGGCGGCGGGGAGAGCCCGCCCCGCCAGCTCAACCTCAGGATTCTCTAGATGGACCCTGCCGCCCTCCAGCGCAAGTCCAGCCTGCGCAACGAACGGAATGTTGCCCAACGCGGGAATGCGCGTGGACACCGTAGCTTTGCCGGAGCGAAGTCGCAGACGTAGGTCCGGGAACTGGGGGAACCGGCGCGCCAAGTAGGCCTCGATGGCCTGCTCCGTAATCTGAATCTCCACACGGCCCACCCCGGCCCGGCGGATCACAATGCGCTCTTCCGCAAGCGCCCGCCAACCGTCGAACCGTACCCTGGGAATCTCCGCCCGGAACGAGCGGACGCGCAGGCCCGCGAACTCCACCTCCTCCAGGTCAATCCTCAGGGTACGGATGTGCGCATCCAGGCCTCCGCCCTCGAGGAGAACGAACGGCGGCCGGTCCAGCGAGAACCGGGAACCTGACACACGTGTTACCGAACTCTGACCAACAGCGAGGCCAAACCAGCCGCGCGGCTCCACCTGGACTCTAAAACGAGCGCCCGGCACATGGCGCGCGAGGTCGCGACGCACGGCCTGCTCGGCACGCTGCTGCAGCAAGCCGCAGAAGAGAGCCAGACCCAGGAGCGCATAGCCCGCATCGCGAAGCGTGTCCATTGGAGGTGAAAGGCTCTCAGGTCCCGAGGTACGCGCTGCGCACCACGTCATTGGCCAGCAGTGCCTCCGCGGTATCCTCCAAGACAACCCGGCCGGTCTCCAGCACATATCCGCGGTGAGCGATTCGCAGGGCCTGAAACGCATTCTGCTCAACGAGCAGGATGGTTACGCCTTGCTGGTTGATGTCGCGGATAATGTGGAAAATCTGCTGCACCAGGAACGGCGCAAGACCAAGCGATGGCTCGTCCAGCATGAGCAGGCGCGGTCGGGCCATAAGGGCGCGCCCTATCGCCAGCATCTGCTGCTCGCCGCCGCTCAAGGTCCCAGCCAGCTGCTCGATCCGCTCCTTCAGGCGTGGGAAGAGTGCGAACACGCGTTCCATGTCCTCGGCTATCTGCGCGGTCTTGCCGTGGTGGATGTAGGCGCCAAGGTCGAGGTTCTCGCGCACCGTGAGGTTGGGGAAGATTCGCCTGCCCTCAGGCGACTGGCAGATGCCGCGAGCGACGAGTTTGTGCGGCTCCACGGAGCCGATGTCCGCACCATCGAACTGGACCCTGCCTGCCCGGGGCCGAACCAAGCCGGAAATCATGCGGATGGTGGTGCTCTTGCCGGCGCCGTTGGCGCCGATCATCGTAACAATCTCGCCCTGCTCCACGCGCAGGCTCACCTGATGCAGGGCCTGGATGGCGCCATAGTAGACGTCCACCCGATCCAGCTCCAACAGCGGCCGCCGGACATCCACGTTGGGACCGCTCATGTGGCAACTGCCTCGCCCAGATACGCCTCGATGACCTTCGGGTCGTTGCGAATCTCCTCCGGCTTGCCCTCCGCTATGATCTGGCCGTACTCCAGCAC
>CAZGLN010000224.1:0-4079 GCA_964526545.1 uncultured Chthonomonadales bacterium | reverse complement strand
AGTTGGTGCGGATGGTCCGGATGAGCTCCATTAGCTCGACTTTTTCCAGAGGATTCATGCCCGCTGCAGGTTCGTCGAGCAGAAGGAGCTTCGGTCTGGTGGCGAGGGCGCGGGCAATCTCCAACCGTCGCTGCAGTCCATATGCCAGATCTCCCGCGCGAGTATCGGCAACATGCAGCAGGTTCATCGCGTCCAGAAGCTCGCGAGCGGCGGCGTCCAGCCTCGCCTCCTCGTCCAGCAACGCCTGCGTCCGTAGGATGGATGCCATAAGACTGCAGCGACTCTGGAGATGGATTGCGACCTTCACGTTCTGAAGCGCCGTAAGCTCGCGGAACAGGCGGATGTTCTGGAACGTGCGCGCCACTCCGAGCCGAGTAACCCTGTAAGGCTTCAATCCATTGATGGGCCTGCCGTTGAACGTAACGACCCCTTCCGAAGGCTCGTAGACACCCGTGAGCAGGTTGAAAATCGTGGTCTTGCCGGCGCCGTTGGGTCCGATGAGTCCCGCCAGTTCGCCGGGGTTAATGTGCATGTCCACCGCCGTACAGGCGGCAAGACCGCCGAAGCGCTTCGTAACCTTCTCCAGCGTGAGCAGCGAGGTCACCCTGCCCTCCCCTCGGGCGCTCGACGCCGGATTTTGCGGAATATCCACAGGAAGCCGATCTCTCTGTGGCCGAAGATGCCTTGAGGCCGGGTAAGCATCATCACCACGAGCAGCGTGCTAAAGATCACCAGGCGGTAGTCCTGCATGAAACGCAGCACCTCGGGCAGGCCGTAGAGCACCACCGCGGCAATGGCCGATCCACTTACGCTCCCGGTCCCCCCCAGCACGACCATGGTCGTGATCATGATGGAGGTATCCATGCCGAACTCCTCCGGGTTGATGCCGCTGTTGTAGTGCGCGTACAGAGCACCGGCGGCGCCCGCGAAGGCCGCCCCAACCACGAAGGCCGTTACTTTCACCCGGGTTGTGTTCACGCCCATGGCATCGGCGGCGATCTCATCCTCACGTACCGCGAGGTACGTTAGGCCCCGCACCGAGGAGACCAGGTTCTTCTGATAGATGACAACCATCACGATGAAGAGCAGCACCCAGAAGATAGCGAGGTCGTTAGCGGAAACGATGGTTGGAATGCCGCTAAGGCCGCGCGCCCCACCCACCGCCTCCATGTTCGTCAGCACCACCCGGATGACTTCACCAAACCCCAGCGTAACAATGGCCAGGTAGTCGCCGCGCAGGCGCAGACTGGGCAGCCCCACGATAAATCCGGCGATGGCCGCGGCCACGGAGGCGAGGACGATCGCCACCATCAGGCTCGCAACCGCTCCAATCGGCGAATGGATGTCCAGCCAGGGTACGTGCTTGACAACCTGAGGCTGCCAGAGGACACTCCACGCCGCGGCAGTATAGGCGCCAACCCCGTAGAAGCCGCCATGCCCTATCGAGAACTGCCCGGTGATGCCATTCACCAGATTAAGGCTGACCGCCAGGATGACGAAGATGCCGCAGAGCACCATCACGCGCACGGGATAGTCCTCCACGTTTGCGTGCACCAGGCGGCTGGTCACGAACAGCATGGCGAGCGTGGCCGCGATGCTGACAAGCCGTACCGCCCACCAGCGCATCCCGCTACACCTTCTCCGGCACGTGCCGGCCTAGAATACCGGACGGACGGAACAGCAGGATGAGGATGAGGATGCAGAAGGCGATGGCATCGGTGTAAGAGGAGTACGTGGCGGCCACGAAGGTCTCCGCCACTCCCATGATGACTCCGCCCACCGCCGCTCCCGGAATGTTGCCGGCGCCGCCGAGGACTGCCGCGACAAACGCCTTCAGTCCAGGCTGCAGCCCAAAGAGCGGCGTGATCTTGAAGTGCATGAGCGCAGCCACCATGAACCCGCCTGCCCCGGCCAGCGCCGCGCCAAGCGCGAAGGTGAAGGAGATAACACGGTCGGTATCCACACCCATCAGCTTCGCTGCTTCAATATCGTGCGAGATGGCACGCATGGCGCGGCCGCGCCGGGTGAAGAGCACGATGTGGCGCAGGCCCAGCATGAGCAGCACCGAGACGATCAGGATGGCAATCTGGCTGGTGCTCAGTTGGATGCCGCCCAGGGAGAGCGTCCGCTCCGGTATCACGTTCTCGATGAAGTTCGGCGTTGCGCCGAACAGCAGGATGCCGCCGTTCTGCAGCACAAGCGAGACACCAATGGCGGTAATCAGGGCATTCAGACGCGAGGCGGAAGGGAGCGTGCGCCGTGCCAGCCAGGCGGCAACAGGACGCAAGAGAAACCCGCACCCGATGCCGACCGCTATCCACGCCGAGAGACCGACCGGAGAGACCAACGGAGCAATTCGGGAAGCGATAGGCAAGGCCACCACAAAGCCCCAAAAGTGGGCGTCCGCCCGAGTGAGGCCATTGCGCAAGGGCCTGTAGGCAAATCGCTCTATCACCATGCCCAGGGCAGCGCAGATGCCCATGGCCATCAGGAGCACCACAAAGGCCAGCCCGATGTTGGTGAGGCCGGCCTCGGGATGCTGCGAGAGATTGGCAAACGGAAGCCACTTCATGCAGGCGTAGAAGCCCACGAACGCGCCCACCATGTAGACGTCGCCGTGAGCGAAGTTGATGAGGCGCAGCACACCGTAGACCATGGTGTAGCCGAGCGCAATCAACGCGTAGAGGCTTCCGAGCTGCACTCCGTAGATGAGGTTCTGAAGAACGCTCACCATTACTTGGCAATCTGCTCCGGTGAGTAGGTCTTGAACACCTTGAAGTCCGGACCCTTGATCTGCATGATGAGCGCCTGTTTGCGGGCGTTCCGATTCTCGTCAATGGTGATCTTGCCCGTAACTCCGGCAAAATCCCGAGTCTGCGCGATGGCATCGCGCAAGTCGGGACCGTCCAGGGACTTCGCCCTCTTCATGGCGTCGATGAGGAGCCGAGCGGCATCGTAGCCTAGAGCCGCCAGCGCGTCGGGCCGCGTCTTGTATTTGGCCTCGAACGCGCTGATGAACTGCTTCGTGGCCGGATCGTCCAGTTCCGTCGAGAAATAGTGGTTGCTGAAGAAGCAGCCCTCCAGCGCCGTGCCGGCTCCGGGCACCAGTTTCGGCGATTCCCACCCGTCGCCGCCAAGCAGCGGGACGGTGAGCCCAATCTCCCGCGCCTGGCGCGCAATGGTGCCCACCTCGCTGTAGTAGCCGGGTATGAGCACGCAATCGGGCTTGGAGCTCTTAATGTTGTTGAGCTGCGCCTTGAAGTCCTGATTGCCCTCCTGATAGGCCTGCTCGTTCACAATCTTGCCGCCCAGCCGTGTGAACTCATCCGCGAAAACCTTCGCGAACTGAACGCTGTAATCGTTCTTGATGTCCTTGAAGATGGCGGCGGTGCGGTAACCCTGATCCCATGCGAAGTGCGCCACCACGGCCGCCTGGAAGTCATCCGTGAAGCAGACACGGAAGATGTAGTCACCTTTCTTGGTAACTTCCGGGTTCGTGGAGGAGGGAGTAATGAGCGGTACCTTGGCTTCCTGCGCCACGGGAGCGCCGGCCATGGTGCGCGTGCTCGCCACCTCGCCCAACACGGCCTGGACCTTGTTCTGGCTGACCAGCTTGATGACGGCGGTGCGCGCCTGATCTGCCTTGCTCTGTGTGTCTTCCACAAGCAGCTTTATCTTCTTTCCGTTAACTCCCCCAGCGGCATTGGCTTCCTCGATGGCCAGCATCACCCCTCGGTTGGTCGATTCCCCAAAGGTTGCCGTGGTGCCGGTCAACGCCGCGAAGTGCCCCACCAGAATCTCGTCCCTCGACGCGGCATCCTCGCCCTTCTGCTTGCATCCCCAACCGTAGACGGTCATGCCGACCGCTGCCAACAAGAGCGCGACACGCCTGAGTACCATGCGTGATTCTCCTACGTGGTGTTAACCTGCATCGCACCGCCGCACACGCATTCCAGTGCGGGCGGCATGCCTCCTGACAGCCAAACGGCCCTACCAGCGCAGCGAAGGTATGCCCAGCTGGCCTTCCAGAATGGCCTGGCAGATATCTATGCGGCTGATAACGCCCACAAGCCTGCCCT
>CAZGLN010000223.1:1031-6532 GCA_964526545.1 uncultured Chthonomonadales bacterium | reverse complement strand
TCTTACGTGAGGCAATGAACTGCCGTCGGATAGATTCTTATATGAGGCAACAAGCGTAGGACCGACCAATTCGCGAGCCTAGGGAGCGCAGTATCGAACACACCACCTCGCGCAGCCTCCGTCACGAGGAGCCCCAACGCGCGTGAAGTCTATCTTGACAGTCTAGACCCCGGAAACCTATAATCTGCGCCAATGCCGGGGCAGCCGGCACGGCGAGCGGCCGCGCCGCATGCAGCATCTCCAGTGCGCACCCACCCTGTACCCTTGTGAGCGATGACCACCGACCCCCACCCGACTTCCGCCGTCGCACCGAGTGATAGCCGAGAGGAGGTCCTCCGGGAGTACACCGTGCATCTGGCGCGCACCGCGCCCGCGCGCGCCTGCGCTGTTCTGGGCTGCGCGGCACTCTCCGGCTTTCTCGGCTGGGCGCTCTTTCATTCGCTTCTCTTTGCCATCCTCGGGCCGGCAATGGTCATCGCGGCCTCGGCGGAATTCCTGCTTCCCATCCGCTACCGCCTTACGAATCGGCGGGCCTGCGCTGCCTATGGCGCCGCCAGGCTGGAGATAGAGTGGCCGCAGGTACGCCGGGTGCTGGTGGGTGAAACCGGCGTGAAGCTCTCGCCGCTTGTGCGGGCCGGGCGTCTGGATGCATTCAGGGGCGTTGTGCTCCGAGCGGACTCTCCAATGCGGCGCAAGGAGATAGAGAGCCTCATCGGCCGCATGCTGGGCCGCGAGATACCGGCTTACGAAGCATTGGTCTCGACCGCGAGCGGAAACGCATGAGTACATTTGGAGAACCGCTTCCGCCGGAGGAGCGCGACGCCCTTGTGGAGAAGATAGCGCGGGCCGTGGTTGCCAAGGGGCTCGAGACTCCGGCCATTCTCTTCCTCGAAATGCACAAACCCCTCTCCTTCGCCGCCAGCCAGGGGCTCATCGTGGCCTCCCCTCTGATTGCGCCGCTCGTCGGGTTCGACCGCGTGCAGAGCGCCCAGAGGCTGATGGCGGAGAGGCAGAACGTGGAGCTCCTCATTCGCAAGATCGAGGACTACGCGGAGGAGCGCAGACGCGAGGCGCAGGCAGCCAAGAAGGAGGCGGCGATTGACTCACGCAAGTGATAAGTGGCCGGCGGCGATTCTGGTGGCCCTCTGGGCCGTGATCATCCTGACCACGGTCATCACCGCCCAACGCGGCCGCAAGTACTTCATCCGCCGCATTCCGGGACTGAATGCCATTGATGAGGCCGTGGGACGCGCCACCGAGATGGGAAGACCCATTCTGATGGTGCCGGGCCTCAATGATATCGGCGTGGTGGCGCTCCAGGCGCTGAGCATCTGCAGCTACATCATCCGAACAGCCGCGCAGTTTGGCAACAAGATCCTCGTAACCTGCGCCTATCCCGCGGTATACACCGTGGCCGAGGATGTAGTGCGCGATACCTACATCTCCGTAGGCAAGCCGGAACAGTTCGATCCGGACTCGGTGCGGTTTATCTCCGATCGCCAGTTCGCATTCGCCTCGGGCGTTGCCGGCCTCATCTACCGCGAGAAGGTTGCCGCCAGCTTCATGTTCGGCGATTTCTATGCCGAATCGCTCATCTTCGCGGAGACCGGCCAGCAGGTAGGCGCCATCCAGGTGGCGGGCACCACGCAGACCACGCAGATACCGTTCTTCATTGCCGCATGTGACTACACCATCATCGGCGACGAGTTCTATGCGGCCAGCGCCTATATATCCCGCGAGCCCACTCTGCTGGGCAGTCTCGTGGGGCAGGATATCTGCAAGGGCATCATCCTGATCGCGGCCATCGTAGGCACCATCTGCCTTTCGATACCCGCGTTGGGCCCATCCTCCGCTTTCGTCCAATGGTTTACGCTCAAATGAGGGAGACACCCGGGCATGGACTCCCCGATTAGTCCGCTGCTTTCGCGCCTTTTTCCACCGCAGCAGGGCGCAATGCTCTATGTGGCCCTGGCCGGTGCCGCGCTCTTCAGCATCGTTGTCATCTTCATATTGGCCAGGGTCATGCCCGCGCGCCTCCGCAGGCCCGTCATCGCCGCCTGCACCTTTCTCGCGGGCCTCTTCTATGTAACGGAATTCTTCCTTCCGGTTAAGCAGGGCGAGGAGGGCAACATGCTCACCTTCGCCGTGCCCACCGTCGGCAACATCGCCAACGTCCTCGTCGGCTTTACGCTGGGCCTCGGGGTCTTCAGCCTCATCCGGGTGCATGGAGCGAACGTCGCCAAGATGAAATCCGGCTGGGAGAACAGCCTGGTGCTGCTGCTCGGCATGGTGGTGATGACGGTCGCCGGCATCGGGTTCCCGGATTCGACGTTCTACCGCTCCCTGTTCCGCGATGTTCTCAACAGCTTCGATGCCGCCATGTTCGCCGTGCTTGCTTTCTTCATCATCTCGGCGGCCTATCGCGCGTTTCGCATCCGCTCGGCGGAGGCGACACTGCTGATGCTCTCCGCCCTGGTGGTCATGCTGGGCCAGATTCCCATCGGCCAGTACCTTACCAGCGGCTTGCCCGAGAAGGGCGAGTTCGTTTCACTGTTCCGCCTAGACAATATCAGCAACTGGCTGCTGACGGTTGTCAATGCCCCCGCGCAGAGAGCCATCAGTTTCGGCCTGGGCATCGGTGCGCTGGCCAACAGCCTGCGCCTCTGGCTTTCGCTGGAGCGTGGCGCCTACTTTGAGGCGAAGGCGGAGGACTGATGAACAAGTTAGCTTCCAAGCTGCAGAACATTGACCGGCGCGTGCTCTACGCCGTGCTGGTTGCCATCGTAGTCATCGGTCTCATCGTTCCCATTCCGCTGCCGCTCGCCATCAGTCCCCAGGCCCGCGGCGTCTACGATGCCGTGGAGAACGCCTCCCCATCGAAGGTTGCCATCATCTGCACCAACTGGAGCGCAAGCACTCAGGGTGAGAACCGACCGCAGACGCGGGTGGTGCTCACGCATATGATGCGCAAGAAGATTCGGTTCGTGCTGATGGCCTTCGAACAGCAATCCACGGTGCTGGCACAGGAACTCACGGAAGAGCTTGCGCGGGAGCATGGCTACGAGTACGGGCGCGATTGGCTGAACCTGGGCTTCCGCGCGGATGTAGCCGGCACGCTGAAGGGATCGCTGCTCGATATATGGCAGGTCTTCAAGACGGACTCGATTCAGCGCAAGCCGCTCAGCGAGTTCCCGATAATGAAGGACCTCAAGAGCCTGAAAGATGCCAGCGTCATTGTGGAGATATCCCCTTCAGGCAACTACAAGAGCTGGATCGGCCTGGTAACTGGCAGCATAGACGCGCCGTTTGTCTACGGTCCCACTTCGGTCATGGCGCCGGAGCTGTATACCTACCTCGACTCGGGTCAGATTAAGGGCATGATGTTCGGCATCAAGGGCGCGGCCGAGTACGAGAGACTTCTGGGCATCAAGGGCTTCACCACGCGCGCTATCACCCCGGTCTCTCTTGCACTGGTGCTGCTCTTCGTGCTGATCGCGCTGGGCAACTGGGGCATGTATGCTTCGCGACGAGAGGAGGCCAAAGGATAATGGAAGCCCAGAGCGCGTGGTCTACTCCGCTCGGCGTGTGGATAGGCGCAATCGGCACGCTGGCACTCTTCTCGCTCATCTACCGCGAGAATCGGCTCTACCGCCTCTTTGAACATCTCTTCATCGGCCTCGCCGCCGGCTTCCTCATTAAGACCACCTGGCACGAGACCCTGCATCCGCAGTGGTGGAAGCCGATGACGCAGAACGGGCAGTGGCCCTGGATGTTTGCGCTGGCGGGCGGCGCTCTCTTCTACACTATCTACTCCAAACGCTACAGCTGGCTTAGCCGAATCTCCATCGGGGTGCTCATCGGCTTCGTCGCCGGACAGATTTTCCAGGTAACGGCTAACGACTATATCCCGCAAATCCGCAAGACCTTCAAGCCGCTCTACGTAACCAGCGCGGACATCCCGACCGGCTCCATGATGACCGTGCAGGGCATGATGCTCAACAACCTCATCTTCGTGACCATCGTCGTCTGCGTGCTCTCCTACTTCTTCTTCTCGTTCGAACAGAAGAACAAGGTGATACGCACATCGGCACGCAGCGGACGGCTGATGCTGATGTTCGCGTTTGGAGCGATCTTCGGCTCCACGGTCATGGCCCGCATGGCCCTGCTGATTGACCGCGTCTGGTTCCTAATGCACAACTGGCTGCGGCTACAGTAGTCTCCTGGCGGGCGTAAGCCCTGATGCTCATGACCCGGCGCAGCAGGCTGCTCGTTCCGCGCAGGGTCCACCCGGTTCGTAAGCAGCAAGGTTCGCCACGCCGATGATCCACGACATCACCCTGACAATTTCGGAAGAGCTGGCCGTGTGGCCCGGCGACGCGCCGTTCCGCAGGGTGTGGCAGAGCCGGATGGAGGATGGCGCCTGCGTCAACCTCTCCACCCTGCAGTGCAGTCTCCACATAGGCACGCATGTGGATGCGCCGCTTCACTTTGAACGCCATGGAGTAGGCGTGGACCGGATGGACCTGAGCCACTTCGTTGGTCCCGCCACCGTGCTGGATGTTTCGGGAGCGGAGGAGATACGCATCGCTGCACTTGAGAGGCATGCCTTTCACCCTCGCCTGCTGCTCCGCACCGGTGCATGGCAAGACCGCACGGCGTTCCCAACAGCCCTTCCCTCCATCCATCCCGAGGTGCCCGGGTATCTTGGCGAGCGCGGTGTGGTGCTTCTTGGAGTCGATATGCCGTCCGTAGACCCGCTGGACAGCCCGGATCTGGCAAATCACCGGGCACTGCACGCCGCCGGAATCGCCATCCTGGAGTCGGCGTACCTGGATGATGTCGCCCCCGGCGATTACCACCTTGTCGCGCTGCCTCTTCGAATAGCCGGCGCGGACGGCTCGCCCGTGCGCGCCATCCTGACTCGCTAGCAGAACCGACGCCTCAGAGTGCGGCGCTCAACGAGGGGCCACTGAACTCCGGTGTCTCCGTGTGCTCGCGCACTTCCTCTGCGCCAGCGGTGCCTGGAAGCCGCAACGATTGGTGACCACACCGCGAAGTGCGCGGGACAGACCGGCAAGGGGACTTGGTGGCTGCACGCGGCCTGGCGGATACTCAGGCAGCCTTCCGGCGCTGTTCGTGCCTCTCACGCTGCTGCTCGCGAATGAGCGAGACAAACAGCTTTGCAAGCTCGGGATCGAACTGCGTGCCGGCACACCGCTCCACCTCTTGCAGGGCCGCCTCGAAACTCATGCCCGCCCGATACGGTCGGTCGAGGGTCATGGCCGAGAAGGCATCCGCAATAATCATGATCCTCCCGATGAGCGGCACCTGCTCACCGGCGAGCCCACGCGGATAGCCCTGGCCGTCCCACCGCTCGTGGTGACAGAGTACGCCATCCAGAACATCCTGCAGGCGAGGCAGCCCGTGGATTATCTGCGCCGAGAGTGTTACATGGCTCTTCATTACCTCGAACTCCGCGGGAGAGAGCCGGCCCGGTTTCC
>CAZGLN010000223.1:0-949 GCA_964526545.1 uncultured Chthonomonadales bacterium | reverse complement strand
CCTGTGAGAGTCCGAGCGCATCGCCCAGCATGAGGGCGTAGCCCGCGACATCGGCCGAATGGTGCCGCGTGTAGCGGTCCTTCCGGTCTATCGCGGTAACGAGGCCGTCCAACACCGTGAAGGCGGTGCGGTCACCGGATTCCGCTTGGGTGGTATCCACGATGTGCAGGTGCGTTGAGCCGATGCCATCCTGTTTGGCCTCGAAGAGCGCGGAGTCCGCCGCCGCCAGAAGATTGATGGCCGAACTGCCGGCGGAGTGGCTGTCGGCAATTCCGCAGCAGAATCGCAGCGGGAGCGGCGTGCCATCCGGATTGCGGAAGGGTATCTCCGCCAGGCGTTCGCGCGCAGCCTGGGCAATGGCGCGTGCCTTCGCGCAGTCTGCCCCCGGCAGCACAAGCAAAAACTCATCCGCGCCCCACCGTCCCGTCAGGGCGCCCTGCGGTGTGGCGGCCCGAAGCGCCTCCCCAATGTGCTTTAGCACCTGGTCGCCCACCACATGGCCGTAGGTATCGTTGAAGGCCCGGAAACCATCGAGATCCAGCAGCACCACGCTGTGCCTGGTATCCGGATTGACCACCAGCAGCGTCTGCAGGCGGGCATGGAGGGCGCGATGGTTGAGCAGACCCGTAAGAGGGTCCCGCTCGGCCTGGGCGGCAAGCTGGCGCTTTGCGGCTTCCAACTCCTCGATCCGGCGCTGAAGGTCCGTCACAAGGCGCCGGTTCTCTTCTCTCAGCCGCCGCCGTTCCGCCGCGCGATCCACCGCCGCGCAGAGCTCCTGCGGATCCCTGAGCGGCTTCATCAGGTAGTCGTAGACGTTGCCGGTCTTGAAAGCCTCTACAGCGGTCTCGGTAGACCCATGGCCGGTGAGGATGATGAACTCCGTCTGCGGAGCGATTGCGGCGGCGCGCCCGATGAGACCTAGACCATCCAGCCGGGGCATCATCATGTC
>CAZGLN010000222.1:0-6602 GCA_964526545.1 uncultured Chthonomonadales bacterium | reverse complement strand
GCCGCGCCATCGTGATGTGCGGATGCGCTCCCGTGGCCACGGGAGGAGCGGCACGCAGGTCCTTTCGGCACCAGCTGCATCGGTCGCTGGTCTCGCTCTCCATTCCGCAGAAACGGCAGTAGACCGTGCGCGACACTCTGGGCGCCGCTGTCGCGGTGGAGGCAGCGGGCTGCGGCGCGGCGGGACGTGGAGCCGCGGGCGCCGGTGCTGCCCCAGCGCGAATATCGATTCGTGGGACGGGAGCGACGATAATCTCCGGCTCCGGCTCCTCCTCAACATCCGGCGCCAGCGGCGGCAGCTCGATGTGAAGCGGCGCCGGTTCAGGCTCGGACCGCACAATCGGCTGGGGAGCCGGGCTCGTCGGAGCCTGCGCCTGAGGGGGGACGCGAGCGATTGGCGGCGGTGATACGGACGACGCCTCCTCCGGAACTATGACCGCGGGTGGCGCCTGCTTGGGCGGCACGGGAGGAGGCGTGAAGGTCGGCGGCGCGGACTGCACCGGCGGCTTGGACGCTGGCGGACGCGCCAGAGGAATGGGCGGTGGCGCGCCTCCTGGCGGCCGCTTAATTGGTATGGCCTCCATGGGCGGAGTCGCGCCGCCCTGCCGCAGCGGTGGGGGCGTATATCCCGATGGCGCGCTGGGGGCGGCAGGCCGCGTGGTAGCCGCCGGAGTCGGAGGAGCCGGCCTTGGAGCGACCGCCGGCGGCTCCTTATCTTCCTCCATAGTCAGAAGAATGGGAGGCGCGGCCGGTTTCGGCGGCGGCTGATCGTCCGGAGCGGTAACCAGAGGCGCTGGCGCGGCTGGCCTGGGAGGCGCTATCTCATCCAGGAATGTAGCGGGCGCGGCCGCGGGCGGCGGCTCGTCCACAAAGGCAGCATCCGAGAGCAGAGGCGCCACGGGGCGCCGAGTATCCTCCCTCGGCTGCTGGGGCGGCTGGGCGGGAGCTTGTGGCGGCGCGCCGGGAGAAGGAGCGAACGGAATCGGGCTTAGATCGTCATCAATATCGGCAAACGGAGCGGCGGGAGGCTGCGGCGATGGCGTGCCAAGAGGCGTAGGTTTCGGTGGCGCCTGGGTGGTGGGACGAGTCGCGAACGACCGCCCGCACCAGCTGCACTTGTCGCTGGTGTCGCTCTCCAGGCCGCACCACTTACAGAACATTCACCGTCTCCCGCTCGCAGGTTCAGATGACGTGTCGGCGGGCGTTCTTCGGGCTGTGCCGCGCAAACGTCGCGACCAACCGGGATGCCAAGGCGCAAAAACGCTCTCGGCGCAGTCCATGGACGACACGTCTCAATCAGCTGGTTCCCGGTAATGCTGCGAGGTTAGGAAGGATGAATGAGTGCACGGCGCATTATATTCGCCGCGCTGGGCGCAGTCAATGTACCGGATCTCTCAGCCGCCATGCTGTAGATTGTACACCACCATTCTGATGTTGCGTTCGCCTGGGCTTCTCCGATCGCTTCTTCAGGGAATTTCTGTTCTGTCGTTCCACATCGACAGCCGATTCCCCTTCGCTGCCGCGCATTTTCTTCGTTAAGTTTGTACCACCGGCGAGCCCGTTGACTCCGGGCAACGCGGCGGCGTACAATGAGCCCCACCACAAGATGTTGAGCTTCCTCGCTTCGTCTGCACCATATCTCGGTTGTTGAGGCGCTTATGGCTGGACCAGACTTTGTACACCTGCACACGCATTCCGAGTTTTCTCTTCTGGACGGGGCAGCGCGTGTGGAGCCACTTGTACACCTGGCCGCCAAACAGGGCATGTCTGCTCTCGCGCTTACCGATCACGGCGTGATGTATGGCGCGTTCGCCTTCCACCGCGCGTGCCGCAAGGCGGGTATCAAGCCCATCATCGGCGTGGAGGCCTATGTAACTCCAGGCAGCCACCGCGACCGTACACCCCGCGGCGTCAAGGCCGCCTACCACCTGCTGCTGCTCGCGGCCAACGAGATAGGATACAAGAATCTACTCAAGCTTACCACCATCGCGGCGGTGGAAGGTTTCTACACCAAGCCGCGCATTGACCATGCTCTCCTCCAGCAACACCGCGAAGGCCTCATTGTAACCAGTGCTTGCCTGGGAGGCGAGGTGTGCACCGCTCTTATGCAGGGAGATTACGAGCGAGCGCGCGATATCGCCGCGCTCTACCGCGACATGCTCGGCCCTGAGAACTACTACATCGAGCTCCAGGACCACACGCTGCCCAAGCAGCGCCAGTGTAACGAAGGCCTCCTGCGGATAGCTCGTGAGCTTGGTCTGCGCCTGCTCTGTACGAATGACGTCCACTACCTTACACGTGACGACGCCGAAGCGCACGATGTTCTGCTTTGCATCGGTACAGGAGCCACCACCGGCGATGCCGCGAGGCTCCGCTACGAGGCCGAAGAGTTCTATCTCAAATCGGCGGAGCAGATGGCCGAGATCTTTCGTGACCACCCGGAGGCACTCGCCACCACCGTGGAGATCGCGGAGCGCTGCAATGTCGAGATTCCAGAGCGCGGCGCCGCCCTGCCTACCCCGGAGTGCCCCGACGGCCTTACACCCATGGAGTACCTTCGGCGCCTCGCGCACCAGGGTTTGGAGCGCAAGGTAGGCGGTGCGGCGGAGAGATACCTGCAGCGGCTGGAGCATGAGTTGGATGTGGTTCAGCGCACGGGCTTCGCGGAGTATTTCCTCATCGTGCGCGACTTCGCCCGTTTCGCCAGCGAGAAGGGCATCTTCTTCGGCGTGCGCGGCTCGGCGGCAGGCTCCCTCACCTCCTACTGCATCGGCATCACCGATATTGACCCGGTGGATTACGGGCTCACCTTCGAGCGCTTTCTCAACATAGACCGCGTGCAGATGCCGGACATAGACATGGACTTTGAGGACACCCGGCGCGCCGAGGTCATTGACTACGTTACACAGAAGTACGGCAAGGATCATGTGGCGCAGATCATCACCTTCGGCACGCTTGCCGCGCGGGCCGCGCTGAAGGATGCGGGACGCGCCCTCAACATCCCGCTGGCCGAGGTGAACCGGATCGTCTCGCTGGTGCCCACCAAGCCGGGCACAAAGCTCCAGGACGTCCTGGCAAGCAGCGAGGAGTTTCGCGCGGCTTACAACGGGAGTCCCAGCATCCGCCGACTGGTGGACACCGCGATTCGCCTGGAGGGGCTCTCCCGACATGCCTCGGTACACGCCGCGGGAGTGGTCATCTCCAAGGACCCATTGGTCAACTACACCCCTCTGCAGCGCTCAGCGGATTCCGGGTTGGTTACACAGTACGGAGCGGACGCGCTGGAAGCCCTGGGACTGCTCAAGATGGATTTCCTTGGGCTCATCAACCTCTCCATCCTGAGCCGCGCCCTCGAAAACATCCGCCGTACCCGGAACATCGAGATAGACCTGCGCAGCCTCCCCCTGGACGATCCGAAAGCGTTCGAGCTCCTGGGACGCGGCGATACGACAGGCATCTTCCAGCTGGAGAGCGAGGGCATGCGCCGCAATATCAGCCAGCTCCGGCCCACCTCGGTGCGCGACCTTGCGGCGATGGTGGCGCTCTACCGCCCTGGCCCGCTCGAGCACATCCAGGAGTTCATCCGGGCGAAGCACGGTCAGGCCAAGATCCGCTACCCCCATCCGCTTCTCGAGCCCATCCTGAAGGAGACGTACGGAGTCATCGTCTATCAGGACCAGGTGATGCAGATAGCCCAGGCCATCGCCGGCTTCACACTGGCGCAGGCGGACATTCTGCGCCGGGCCATGGGCAAGAAGCAGCAGGAGTACATGGCGAGCCAGCACGCCAAGTTCGTACAGGGCGCGGCGGAGCGCGGCATTGACGCCGCAAAAGCCGAGGAGATCTTTAAGCTCATCGAGCCCTTCGCGGGCTATGCGTTCAACAAGGCGCACGCCGTCTGCTACGCCATGCTGGCCTATCAGACGGCCTACCTCAAGGCCAACTATCCCATCGAGTACATGGCAGCACTTCTCACCTGTTACATCGAGAAGAAAGACAAGGTGGCCAACTGCCTTACAGAGTGTCGCCGGCTGGGCCTCCGCATCCTGCCGCCGGATATCAACCACAGCGAGAGCGACTTCCGACCGGAGGGAGAGGCGATCCGGTTCGGCCTCTCCGCCATCAAGAACGTGGGTTCCAACGCGGTAGAGGCTATCTTGAAAGAGCGGAAGGAGGGCGGCCCCTTCCAGTCTCTGGTGGACTTCACCATGCGCATGGCGCCCCACGGCAGCATCAACCGGGCTACATGCGAGGCGCTTATCGGCTGCGGCGCGTTCGACTCACTGGTGCCAAGCCGACGCGCCGTCATGGCTATGCTGGATCAGGCGCTCGCCGCGGCGTCCCGCTCGCTTCGCGACCAACGGGCCGGCCAGGTGGGCCTCTTCGAAGGCAGTCTGGATCTCTCCAACGAGTTTGTAGCCATCCCGGTCATCTCGCTGGATCAGGACTATCCCCTCGCCCAACGTCTTGCCACGGAGAAGGAACTCCTGGGCATCTATCTCTCCGGACACCCCCTGGAGCGCTACCAGGAGCGTCTGGCTAGAGAGAAGCTCACTCCGCTCTCCTCTCTGCCTACCCGCAAGGGACGAGAGGAGGTGCAGGTGGCGGGGCTGATAAGCCAGGTGGTCGAAAGAACCCAGAAGGAGAAGGGCCAGAAGTGGGCGCGCTTCACCCTCGAGGACTATGACGGACACACCGTGGAAGTGCTTGCCTTCGCCCGTGTGTATGCCGAACACGCGGAGAAGCTGGCAAAGGACAACGTGGTCATCGTGACGGGCACCATCCTCGGCGCGGAGGAATCGAACGAGGAGGAGGAGGCCCGCTCCGTGGAAGTGCGGGCGACCGACATCCGCCTGGTGAGCCGCGCGAACGGCGTCCAGAAGCGACGGCTACGCATCGAACTGAGCCCTGACCGCACACCTCTGGCGGTCTTGCAGCAGCTGCGGCGCATTCTGGAGCAGGCTCCCGGCGAGGATGAGGCCTATGTCGTGGTGCGTTGCGGGCCATCGCAAACGACCGCCGCCTTCGAGGGCAGGCGCTGCCGCGTGTGCGTCAACGACGACCTGGTGCGGCAGATACACGACGTTACGCGGCAATACGTGGGGGTAGAGTAGTGCGCGCTCGGATCGTCATGCTCAGTGTCAGCATCCTCTGGCTGCTGGCCGTCGCCGCCGCAATCGCCCTGGAAGCCTTCGCCCGCCCCGAGGAGCGTCCCGTACCCGTGCGCATTGTCCGGCAGGATGGCGGCTTCCACTTGGAGCGCGGCGGCAGCCGCTACTTCATCCGAGGAGTGGGCGGTGCGGATCACCTGGAGCTGCTTGCCCGGCTCGGCGGCAACAGCATACGCACCTGGGACGCAGCGGACAAGGGCAACTTGCTGGCGGTGGCCCTTCGGCATGATCTCACCGTCACGCTGGGCCTCTGGGTGGGGCACACGCGACACGGTTTCAACTACGACGATGAACAGGCGGTCGCTGCGCAACAGAAGGCGCTGCTTGAGCAGGTACGCCGCTACAAGGACCATCCGGCCGTTCTGATGTGGTGCGTCGGCAACGAGATGGAGGGGGACGGCTCGAACCCGAAGATCTGGAAGGCTGTCAATGACATCGCGGCGGCCATCAAGGAAATTGATCCCTCGCACCCCGTCATGACAGTTATCGCGGATGCCAACCAGACTAAGGTGGAGGCACTGCTCAAGTACTGTCCCGCCATTGACATCCTCGGCGTCAACAGCTACGGCGGCATCACAACCATCGCTGAGCGGCTGAAGCAGCATGGCTGGACGAAGCCTTACGTCGTCACGGAGTTCGGGCCGCTGGGTCCGTGGGAGGTCCGCAAAACAGCTTGGCAAGCCCCTCTCGAGGAGACCTCCACGGCCAAGGCAGCGCGTTACCGAGAGGCATACCTTCGCGCGGTGGAGGGCAAGGCCAACTGCCTCGGAAGCTACGCCTTCCTGTGGGGCCAGAAGCAGGAGGCAACCTCCACCTGGTTCGGCATGTTTCTCGAAGATGGTGCCCGCCTTGCCGCCGTGGATGAGATCGTCCATTGCTGGACCGGGCAATATCCCGCCAATCGCTGCCCGCGCATCGTGTCGCTCCAGCCCGAACCAGGGGAGGTGCGGGTGGGCGAGGCTCTCCCTGCCGAGGTCCAAGCCACTGACCCGGAGTCGGACCCTCTCCGTATTCGGTGGGAACTCCGCGCCGAGTCAACCGACCGCCGCACGGGCGGAGATCGCGAGAGCGTGCCGCGAGCCTTCCCCGCCGCCATCCTCGAGCAGGGCAAGCCGACGACCCGGGTGATTCTGCCAGCGCCGGGCGAATACCGGGTCTTCGTCTTCGTCTACGATTCGCACGGCAACGCCGCCACGGCCAACATTCCCCTTCGAGCACCCTAGCGGTCTCGGCAGGCTCTGGGAGTCAAACAAGCCACGTTTGACCTCGAAGCTTAACAGCGGCATAACCATGGCCTGACAAGAAAGCCATGAAGCAGAGTGCCGCCCATCCGTAACTGCTGGATGCTCTTCGGGGTTATGGGCGGTATGTCACGTTGGTAGTGCATGATTAGAGTGTGTAAATAGGAAGGAGTGCTTCTCCTGCTCGTAGG
>CAZGLN010000221.1:0-6605 GCA_964526545.1 uncultured Chthonomonadales bacterium | reverse complement strand
ATCACACTGGCGTCAAGCGTTACCTTCAACGCCGATCCTTTAGCAGAATGTCCACGCACGTGCGAGGATCCGCGGATGCCTCCTCGATCTTTCGTCCGAGGTCAGCCCACGCGTCCAACCAGCGCCTTGCGCCGATCTCTCGCTCGTGATCCGTTACATCCGGCCTCTGGCGGCACCGCAGCCCGACGCTGACCACCTCCGTCATGACGTCGCGCAGTTTGCGTCTCTCGCGGGCGGCGATGATCTTCAGCTCGGTCAGCAACTCATCCGGCAGTTCAACGGTCGTCTTCATATTCCCATATTACCATCAATCCATAATAGCATACGTTGTCCGCTGGCTCAGCCTGTGTGCCACGCGCACCCTCTTCAGCAGCGGGCGTTGCCAATGGCGCCCATCCGGACGTGCGGGCAGCGCATGCCTTGCCGCTAGCCGCCGCCATAGTAGACCCGCTTCTCCGAGAGCTTCAGCGCGCCGAGGGTGAGCAGCAGAATGAGCACGAACATGATCCAGCCCATGGCGCAGGCATAGCCCATCTTGTGATAGATGAACGCATTGTCGAAGAGGTACATGGAGTAGAAGTAGATGGAGCGGGCGGGCGAGCCGGCAGGCGAGATTACATAGGGCACCGTGAAGACCTGCAGCGTGCCGATGATGCCCATAATCACGTTGAACAGGATGACGGGCGAGAGCATCGGAAGCGTCACATTGCGCGTGCGCGACCACCACCCCGCGCCATCCAGCTCGGCCGCCTCGTAGAGCTCCTCCGGCGCGTCCTGCAGGCCCGCGAGATAGATGACCATCGCATGGCCCACACCCCAGACGGCCAGCACAATGAGCGCCCATTTTGCCCAGGCCGGATCGCCCAGCCAGTTAGGTCCTTTCACGCCCACTTTCGCCAGCAGGTCGTTCAGCACACCGTACTGACCGTTAAAGATCCACTGCCAGAGAACAGCCAGCGCCACCATCGGCACTAACGACGGCACGAAGAAGATGGTGCGGTAGATCGTCATGCCGCGCACCTTGGTGTTGAGCAGCAGCGCGAGGGTGAGCGCCATCAGCGTGCCGAGCGGCAGGGCGAAGAGGGCATAAATGGCCGTATTGCCCAGGGCAATCCAGAAGACTTCGTCGTTCCACAAGTCGCGGTAGTTGGTGAGGCCGATGTAGACCGGCGGGCGGAGCACGGAGTAGTCGCAGAAGCTGTAGTAGATGGAGGCGAGCAGGGGATAGAGCAGGAAGAGCCCGAATCCTACCGCCCAGGGGCTCACAAAGAGCAAGGCGGCCAGCGTGTGCTTGCGGGTGTGCGTCATGGGATGATCCCACGCAAGCGGAGCAGCTTCAGGTTGTCCTCCAGCTTGGGCTGCATGCGCTTCTGCACCTCGTCCAACGCTTCCTTGGCGGTCTTCTTCTGGAGCGCGATCTGGTCGAAGGCGTTGTTGAGGGCGTCCTGGTACTCCGGCCAGATGCCCAGGGCGGGCGGAGTGCGCACATTGGGGCTGCTTGCAAGCTCGGCGAAGAGCTTCACATAGGGATTCGGGTTTTCGCGAAGGAACTCGGGGCTAACCTTGCGCAGCGGCGAGTGCTTGCGCTGCCCCAGACAGAGCAGCTCCATGCCGCGCTGCGATTGCACGAACCGAATAAACTCGAAGGCCTCGTCCGGGTGCCTGGCGCCGCGGGGGATCACGAGCACATCCATGTCGGCGATATTCGTGCGGGCCAGGTCCGGCCGGTCCGCGGGGTGCGGAAACGGGGCCACTCCCCACTGCCGCACGGGATGCTCCATCTGTGGCGCGTACTTGGCGATGAAGTTGTACATCCACACTCCCTGGAGCACCATGGCCACCTTCCGATCCAGGAAGCCGTTCTGCGGGGAGGAGAAGTTGCCCAGGCCGCTCTTGAAAGACTGCAGGTTGCTGCCTCCGTAGCGCTGTGAATAGGACTGCACCCACGTATAGGCGCGCACATTTTCCGGGGAGTTCGCGGTGATTTTGTCCTTACCGTCCCACAGGGCGCCGCCGAACCAGTAGCCCCACGCCCAGTTCCACCAGCCCGGCTCGTTGGGCAGGAAACCGCTCACCAGCAGGCGGCCGTTGGGGTCCACTTTGGTGATGCGGGCGGACATGGCGTCCAGTTCTTCGATGGTACGCGGCGGCTTCTCCGGATCGAGCCCGGCCTCCGAGAACATGGACTTGTTGTAGTGGAGCGCGAGGCTTGCCGGCGTGGTGGGCAGGGCATATTGCTTGCCGTGGTAGCTGCCAATGTCCCAGTAGACAGGGATGTAGTCGTCGCGCGAGATTCCGGCCTTGCGGCAGTAGTCGTCCAGCGGAAGGATGGCGAAATCGTCTGCGTACTGCGCGACGTTCGGCCCGAAGAGGCCGGCGACGTCCGGTGGGTTGCCGCCAGCCACGGCGAAGAGGGTCTTGTTCTGTATGCCGCTGACGGTCAGCAGGTCTACCTGGATGCGGTCCTGGGAGGCATTGAAGGCGTCCACGACGGCGCGCATGGCCTCGCCCTCGAAGCCGGTCCACTTCTCCCAGTAGGTCACGTGGATTTTGCCGTCGGAGGGCTGCTGGCGCACCACGGCTTCGCTAAGCCATGCCGTTGCCAGGAGGATTGCCAGACCGAGGGCCGTAAGCGCGTTGCGGAGGTTCATCTCGGCAGAGAGGATTCGGCTCGCGGGCAGTCAAGTCCTGCCCGCGCGGCGGAAGCGCTCGGGTGGCCGGTGTTGATTGGCACCCGTCAAGACCGGGCCTTGCTCCTCGCGGGTCATAATGGGGCGTGGCTCAACGCAACCAGTTGGCTGAACGGTTTCCGGCGCTCCGCTCGCGTGATTACCGCATCTTCTGGGCGGGCCAGGCCATTTCGCTGGCCGGCTCCACCATGCAGGGCGCCGCCATTGATTGGCACCTCTACAGCCTCACGGGCTCGGCGCTCGCCCTGGGCGCCATCGGGCTGGCGCGGCTCCTGCCGGTCGTCGTCTTCGCACTCATCGGCGGTGCTGCCGCGGACTCGCTGGATAGGCGCCGCATTCTGCTGGTCACGCAGTCGCTGCTCTCCTGCGTCGCCCTTGTGTTCGGCAGTCTCTCGGCGGCCGGACGCATCAGCGCCGCCTGGATCTATGGGCTGGCGGCCTGCTCGGCGGCTCTGACCGCCTTCGACAACCCCTCTCGCCAGGCGATGATCCCAAATCTGGTGCCGAGAGAGCATCTCTACAGCGCCATTGCCATCAACTCCGTTACGTTTCGGTTCAGCCGCATACTGGGTCCGCTGGCTGCGGGCTTGCTCATCGGCGTCGGCCGTATCGAGATGGTCTACTTTGTGAACGCGCTCTCCTTCGTGGCGGCCATCGCGGCGCTGCTGCTGATCCGCGCCCCCTTCTCCAGTATGGACCGCGCTCAACGCCCCGATATCTCGCTGCGATCGCTTCGCGAGGGGCTTGCTTTTGTCTGGGGCACTCCCATTCTGGTGTGGACGATGGGGCTGGACTTCCTGGCGACCTTCTTCTCGTCCGCGGACGCCTTGCTGCCCATTTTCGCCCAGGACATCCTGAAAGTCGGTCCGGAGGGCTACGGTCTGCTGCGGGCCGCCGGTCCCACAGGCACGCTCGTCGCGAGCGCCGTGCTGGTACTTCTTCCGCCCATCCTCAGGCAGGGCCGCGTAATCCTCTGGGCGGTGGCCTTCTACGGGCTCTTTACGGTGCTCTTCGGGGTCTCCACGCTCTACTGGTTCTCATGGTTCTGTCTGGCTGCGGTGGGGGCGGCGGATACCGTCAGCACCGTCATCCGTCAGAACATCCGCCACATGGTGACTCCGGACCATCTGCGCGGGCGCATGGTCTCAGTCAACATGGTCTTCTTCATGGGCGGTCCTCAGCTCGGCGAGCTGGAGGCGGGGGTCGTAGCCCACTGGATTGGTGCGCCGTGGTCGGTCATCACCGGCGGCCTGGGCTGCCTGGTTGTCGCGGCCATCGTCGCGGCGCGGGCGCCGGCGTTGCGCGGATACCGCCATGATGAGGCGCTGGGGAAGGGACCAACCGGCACTGTGTCGTAGCATAGCGCCGTCACGGGGGAGAGAGCGAAGATTATGTTCACAAACGCCATGCGCGAGCAGTGGGAGAGTCAAGGATACGTAAGACTCGGTCAGGTGGCATCGGAACGCCAACTCGCGGACATGCGGCTTCGCATTGACGCGCTCATGTTGGGCGAGGCGCCCACCAAGGATCTCTGGTTTCAGATGGATTCGACCACGGGCGACTATGGCGATCTCGTCTTCTCGGATGGGAAGTGGGCCGGGCCGTCGCTCGCGTACCGCAAAATCGAGAGGCTAGAGCGCGACCCGGTCTTTTTGGAATACGTGCGGCATCCGACATTCAGGGAGATCACGCGGCAGCTCATAGGCGAGGAGATCTCGCTCTACCGCGCGATGTTCATGAACAAGCCCGCCGCCCGAGGCACGGTGCTGCCCTATCATCAGGATGCCGGCGCGCAGTGGCAGCTGGATCGCGACCCCTACGTTACCATCTGGACGGCGCTGGACGATGCCACGATCGCCAATGGTTGCGTGCAGGTGATCCCGGGAAGCCACAAACTCGGGCTGCTTTCGGAGCAGGGCCACACAATCACCGCCGAGCAGGAAGCGCTCTACTGCCCCGAGGATCGCAGCGAGTACATCGAACTGCCGGCGGGAGAGGTGGTGCTGCTGCACAACCTCCTTCTGCATCGCTCCGGGGTGAACACGACCAACAAGCCGCGTCGTGCCTTCAGCGTGGTCTATATGGATGCAGCCACGCGCGACGTCAGCGGCAAGGGCCGCGCTTTTGCGCGGGTTTTCTAGGCGCGCACGCGCCGATGGCACGATGGCAGCACTGCTCATTCTGGTCCTCTTAGGAGCCGCCGGCATCATGCAGGCAACCACTCTCCCGCGCACAATGCTCTGCTACCGCGCGGCAGCACCGATTCGCGTGGATGGCAGCCTCTCGGATGCTGCCTGGAGGAACGCGCCCTGGAGCGAGCCGTTTGTGGACATCGAGGGCGATATCCGCCCGCGGCCCTGGTTCACCACGCGCGTGAAGCTGCTCTGGGACGACCGGTTTCTCTACATCGGGGCCGAGCTGGAGGAGCCGCATGTGTGGGCCACGCTCACAAAGCGTGACAGTGTGATCTTTCAAGACCCGGATTTCGAGGTCTTTATTGACCCGGACGGCGACAACCACAACTACTTCGAGATCGAGATAAATGCGCTCAACACGGTGTGGGACCTGCGCCTTCCGAAGCCCTATCGTGATGGTGGACCAGCCATTTCGGAGTGGGATATCCGCGGTCTGCGCAGCGCGGTAAGGGTGTATGGCGCCATCAATGATCCGCTGCGACCCGACCGAGGATGGACCGTGGAGATGGCCATTCCGTGGGCAGCCCTCGCGGAGCATGCCGGATGTCCGGCGCCCCCGCGCGACGGCGACCAGTGGCGGATGAACTTCTCGCGGGTGCAGTGGCTCCACTACTACGCTGACGGCCGCTACCGCAAAGTCGAGGGTAAGCCCGAGGAGAACTGGGTCTGGTCTCCCCAAGGCGTGGTGGATATGCACCGGCCGGAGCGCTGGGGCATCGTGCAGTTCACACGGAGCGCACTAGGGCGCGGGCGCTTCGTGCCGGATAGTACGCTGGCAGCCCGGGATCTGGCCATGCGGATCTACTATGCGCAGCGGGAATACCACAAGAAGCAGCGTCGGTGGGCAGCCAGCCTGGAGGCGCTTGGGATTGGCGGACCCTACCCGGCGGGCATTGGTGGAGCGCCCCGGATAGCGCTTACGGCGGACGGATGGCGTGCCACGGTGCCCGTGGGCGGGCGTGGGGCGAGAGGTCGCGTTGTCACCGTAACCCAGGACTCTCGGCTGGTCGTGGAGCCGCGCCCGCGCGGCTAGGCGCGGTAATCGCCTGGATCCGTCCAGCGCGCAACCTCCTCCATGGCCTGCGAGGGCAGTATGAGATAAGCCTCGTGCTTTCCCGCGGGGAAGCGCAGCGTGAGACCAGCGGCTGGACTCGCCCCGCGCTGGACCGATTGGACGGCCTCCCAGGGTATCAGCGCCGGGCGATGGCCTGGTCGGAAGAGCCCGACGGGCAGAATCTGGATGCCCTCCCTGGCAATGGTCGCCACAATGCACCGGTTGTATCTGCCGGCGGGAGGCACCAGCAGCGTGCAGTTGCCGAAGCGAGGGCCCGTCACCGGATAGGGCAAGGGATAGCTCTGCTCAAGCGCCCTCCAGCCGAAGCGCCAGATAATCCGCAGCACGATGAACCACCAGACCACGTAGGCGGCAGTGCCGAGGAGCACGTAGACGACCGTGCGGAGCGTGTCAGGCATCGGGATGTCCTTTCCCTCGCTGCCCTCAGGCCGAAGAGGGCGTGCTATCGCCCGCAGATGAGGCCGCATGCGGCGAGCCGCGGACCGCGGCCCATGTGATGAAGATGCCCATGAGGACGAAGGCACTCTGCGTAATCAGCGGGCCGGTGGGCGGCTGCGGGTTGATGTGGTCTCTGCCCCAGACGATTTTGTCGGGCAGTAGGGTTGGTGCACTGCCCAGTGCCCTGCCGATCAGTGTATCGGCGTA
>CAZGLN010000220.1:0-6634 GCA_964526545.1 uncultured Chthonomonadales bacterium | reverse complement strand
CACCCCGGAGGCCTGGCTCGCCTTTCACCGCTCTACTAATCAGCGCATGATGCGCTTCTGGGGCACCACCTGGATGGGCATGCCGCCGGAGGCCGCACTCTCCTTCTTCGATCGCAACGGAGTACCCGTGCGCCGCTCTGGGATGCTGGATGGACAGGCCATCGGCTACATGGCAACCGAGCAGGACCCCGACCTGAAGAAGCAGTACGGCTCCGAGATCAAGATGCAGCTGATGGAGAACTGGCGCGACCAGCTCCTCGCCCAGATACGCGGCGAGCGCCACCATCCCAGCATCATGGTCTGGTCCATCGAGAACGAATGGCTCTACATCAACTGCCTCAATCTCCACGGCGGATTGATGGATGAGTTCGAAAAGGTGGTGGCGGATGTAGCTGACGCCGCCCGGCGACTGGACCCCACGCGCGGTGTGATGGTGGATGGCGGCGGAGCCACGAAGTCGCAGCGGCTGCCCATCCATGGCGACCACTACGTCTTCGAGCCGAACGACACACGCTACCCCGATCTTGCCTACGAGCCCAACACCACGGCCGGCGGGCGCGGACGCTGGGAGTGGGACCAGAAACGGCCGCGATTCCTCGGCGAGGACTACTTCGCCACGGGTATCAATCCCGCCGATTACGCCCTCCTCGGCGGCGAGGAGACATTCCTCGGCAAGACGTATGCCTATCCAGCCGCGGGCCTCATCTACCGCATGCTCACGGAGGGCTACCGATGGGCCGAATACGCCGCCTGGCACTTCTGGATGTCGCAAGATCAGGCCGTCAATCAGTACGGCTCTAACGCCTGGCTGGCGGCATTCCCAAAGGAGTGGGACTGGACCTTCGGCTCGGGTCAGAGCGTTCGCCGCACCATCGGCATCTTTAACGACACTCGGTTCCCCGAACCCGTGGAGTTCATCTGGTCGCTTCGCGTGGGCAGTCGTGAAATCCGCGGAGGTACAGAGACGGTTGCGGTGCCCGCGGGCGGCCGCTCGGTGCGGGAAATCACGCTTGCGATGCCGACGGTTACCGAGCGCACGGAAGGCGAACTGCGGCTGGCCCTCACGCGTGGTGGCAAGGAAGTCTATGCGGATGCCCGCCCCCTCTCCATCTTGCCGCCCGCGGTTCCGCAGGTGGAGGGTCTGATTGTGCATGATCCAGGCGGTCAGGTAAGCGGCTATCTTCGCGCCGCGAAGGTGGCTTTCGAGACCGTGGCGGATCTCAACAATCTGCCTGCCGCCGGCCGGGTCCTTCTAGTAGGCAAGGACGCCCTTGCTGAGCGCGATTCCACCTCACAGGCCCTGGCGGCATGGGCCGCAAGCGGGCGCGCGGTGGTGGTTCTGGAGCAGAGGCACCCGCTTCGCTATCGGGCGCTGCCCGCCGAGATCGAGCTCTCGGAGGGCGAGGGGCGCGTGGCGTTTCTGGAGGAGCCCACGCATCCGGTGGCCCGCGGTCTCGGCCAGCGCGACCTCTGGAGCTGGGGACCGGGCCGCTGGGTATACGCCCAACCCTATCTCAAACCCAGCCGCGGCGCGCGGTCGCTGGTGCAGTGCGGCCGCCGACTTGCCCAAACCGCACTCTTCGAGGCGCCCGTGGGCAGCGGCGTGCTACTGGTGTGCCAGGTGCGCGTGGCCGAGCACCTTGCCGAGAACGCGGTGGCGCGGACGCTTCTCAGCAACATGCTCACCTATGCCGGGCGCTATCGCAAGGAGATCAGGCAGACGCTGGTGGTCTCCCGCGATGCGCACCCGCAGCTGCTCGCCGCGCTGCAAGCCATTGGACTCCGCTTCGGCACGGCGGCATCCCCTGTCGAGGCACTGCGGCAGGCAGATTGCCGGCTAATCGTTGCGGCGGGCTCGCCCGCGAACCTGAGGGAGCTGGCCGACTCCCGCGATGCGCTGGATGCCTTCACCGCGCGCGGCGGCTACCTCGTGCTCCACGGAGTGGGCCCGGAGGGCCTGGCCGAGTACAACCGCCTCGTCGGCTTCGACCACATGATACGTCCGTTCCGGCGCGAGCGCGTGGCGTTCCGCGCTCCCAAGCACCCGCTGCTTGCCGGGCTTACCCTCGGCGATGTGGTCATGCTCTCCGGAGAACGCATCTTCGGCTGGACCGCGGATGAGTTCGTGGCGGACGACATCTTCACCCACGTGGTGGACATTGACGATATCGCCCCGTTCGCGAAGTTTGAGAACGACTTCGTGCAGATGATGACCAACGGTTTTGTCTCCGCGGACGCCTGGAAGTACATCGTGAACCTGGAGGCACCCAACAACCCGCCATTGGACTTCAAACTGGAGTTCCCGAAGCAGGTCGCCATCAACAAGGTGGAGTGGATAGGCAACACCTTCTACTATCCCGTAACGAAGGTGCAGCTCTTCTTCGATGGCAACGCCGCCTCCGCCGCCACCCTTGAAACCAGGCCGAACAACGATCCGCAGCTCTTCGACCTCTCCGCGCCGCTGTCCGGTCGCGTGCTGACCCTGCGGCTCGCCGAGTGGAAGAAGATTCCGGGCAAGGCGCAAGTAACCGGATTGGACAATATCCGTCTCTTCGCCGCGAATAGGCCCGAGATTGGCACCACCATCCGCCCGATGCTCAACATCGGCGCCATGGTTGAGTATCCGCGCGGCCAGGGCGGCATCGTTCTGTGCAACCTGAACCTCAAGGAGAGCGAAGCCGTACCCATCAACAAGGCGAAGAAACGAAACATCCTCAGCACACTGCTGCATAACCTCCATGCGCCCTTCCAGGAAGCCGCGGGCGTGATTGTGGGCACGCCGCTGCAACACACGCCCGTGGATATATCCAAACATGCAACCCAGTATCGCGACGAACGCGGCTGGTTCGGCGATCGAAACCGCACCTTAGCCGACCTGCCCACCGGGCGGCAGACCTTCGCGGGGGTCCCCTTCGATGTCTTTACCTTTGCCACGTCGCCCGTGCCCACGGCGATTATGCTCGGCGGACCTGGCGTGCCAAACAACCCTCCGGAAGAGGTCCGGGGCATCACGGTGAGTCGTAAGGCCGATGCGCTCTTCTTCCTGCAAACAGCCCGGATGGATCAACGGCGCAACGACCAGGAGAGGCGCGAACGAAAGCAGTTCATCATGGCGCGCTACGTGGTGCACTATGCGGATGGAGCGAACGTGGAGATACCCATCCGCGCCGAAGTGGATATTGATGACTACCGGCAAAAGCAGCCAGGACCTCTGCCGGGCGCCCAACTCGGCTGGTCCAAGCGCTACCCGGACAGCGAGGAACATGCCGCCGTCTGGGTGATGCAGTGGGACAATCCGCGGCCGGATGTCGAGATCCGCTCCGTGGACTTCGTCTACGGGGCGGACCGGCGGGGCGTGCCCGTGCTGCTGGCGCTCACCGCGGCCACGGCCGCCCGCTAACCAGGCCTCGTCCAGACGCCAATAAGCGGCGCGCTCTTGCGCGCCGCTTATTGGCCGCCGCCTCCTGAGGTGCGATCCAGGCGCTCCCTTCTGCGTATACAGTTACAAGATGCGGGGCGATCCAGTCTGCCCGCGGGAGGCGCGCGATGACGGAAACCAGCAAGAAGCCGGTCTTCGCGGTTCTGGGGGCGGGCAACGGCGGCATGGCCTTCGCCGGCCATCTCGGCCTGATGGGCTACGAGGTCTACCTGTACAACCGCAGCCCAGAGCGGCTCCAGGCGGTACAGCAGACTGGATCCATTCAAGTAGTCGCGGAGGATGAGCTTCTCCCAACCGGCGAGGGCCCCATTGCGCACGCCTCGTCCAGCATGGCCGAAATCGTTCCTGGCGCCGATATCCTGATGGTGGTAACGCCCGCCACCGCACACGCCTACATCGCGGAGCAGTGCGCTCCCTACCTCCGATCGGGACAGATAGTCATACTGCATCCCGGCCGAACGGGAGGCGCTCTGGAGTTCAGGGCCGTTCTTTCACGCCATGGCGTGCCGGGAGACGTGGTTGTGGCGGAGGCGCAGACCCTTCTCTACGCCTGCCGACTCTCCAACCCCGCCCAGGTGCGCATCTTCGCCATGAAACACTCCGTGCCGCTCGCCGCGCTTCCCGCCTACCGGACCCCGGAGGTCATCGCGGCCATACGCGGCGCGTATCCGCAATTTGTAGCCGGTGATAATGTGATGAAGACCAGCATGGATAACATCGGCGCGGTCTTTCATCCGGCCGTGGTGGTGCTCAACTGCGCAAGGATCGAGACCACCCGGGGCGATTTCGAGTTCTACATAGATGGCATTTCGAGGTCCACCGCGGAAGTACTCGAGCAGGTTGACAGGGAGCGCATCGCCGTGGGCGCCGCGCTTGGCTTTAACTGTATGTCCGCACGCAACTGGCTCTACGTCGCCTATGGAGCCGCGGGGCACTCCCTCTTCGATGCTATCCGCGCGAATCAGGGTTACTACGGCATCAAGGCGCCTCCTCTGCTCACCACCCGCTACCTTGTGGAGGATGTGCCCATGAGCCTGGTGCCTATTGCCTCACTTGGCGACCTCCTGGGCGTGGAGTGCCCCACTATCAAGGCAGTTATCCACCTCGCGGGACTGATGACCGGCACGGACTACTGGGCGATTGGCCGCACGGCGGAGAGCATGGGCCTGGCGGGACTCAGCATGAAGCAGATACGTCTGCTCGTGCTGGAGGGAGCGCTGGAGAAGACACCCGAGCCGATGCCATCGGAGAGTCGCTGACGGGGAGGCTGGTCCCATGCCTAAACAGCAGAGCCCTCTCGTCTATGGTCTCGTGCGCCCGGCCGTGGACGCCCACTCGTTGGGCATACGCGCCATCGCGGACCTGCTGGACGAGTGCGGCTGCCGCGCCGTCATCGCGGATGAGGAAGTCTGCGGGGCGCTCTGCAACCTGGAGAACAGGGCCCATGTGGAGACGCTGGAACGGTGGGTTCGCTCTAATGGCATCAGCGCGCTGGGCCTCAGCTACCGGCTGAATCCCGCTGACGGAGTGCGCACCCTCGGCGCGCTCATTGCGCGGTGTCAGGATCGGGGGCTCCTTGCCGAGGACGGCGGACCCATTCGACGTCTCTTCTTCGCCGGCCTTCCCGCGGCGTGTGACTCGGTCCGACGCGCTTACGGTGATCGGGTTGCCGTCTTCATGGGCGACGAGCAGCCCGCCGAGGCTCTGGTCCGGCTGGGAGTGCCGCCCGAGCGGATTCCCCCGATACTCGCATCGGAACACCCATACGACTCGGCGCGTGACGCCTGGGCCCGCGCGCTCATCGAGTCCGGCATGCATCACTCCATCCGGCCGGTCAATCGTGCCGGCTCGCCGGAGTACGGCACGCCGCACGACGGCCTGGTGGCCCGCGTGACGTATGGCGCCCGCGCCGGTCTTCCGCCGCTGATGCGCGCCCATGTCGGGCCCTATCTGCCGGAGAGAGAGCAGGCCGTGCGCATGTTCCTTGAGTGGTGCAGTGCCCTTGCCGAAACGGGCCTGCTCGACGTGCTCTCCGTGGGCACCTCCCAGCTTACGCAGGAGCGCTTCGGCGAGCCGTGGGGCGATCTGCCGAACGGCGGCGGGGTGCCCATCGCCACGGCCGAGGAGTACCGGCAGGTGCGGCGTGCCGCGCACCCCATGCTGGTGCGAACCTACTCCGGCACGCGCCGGGTGGATGAGCTGGCGCCCCTTCATGAGGAGGCCCTGGGCAATGCCTGGCACGCCCTCTCCTTCTGGTGGTTCTGCCAACTGGACGGACGCGGGCCGAACGGCCTGCGCGAGAACCTGGAGCAGCATTTCCGCGTCCTGCGCCACGCGGCACGCTCTGGAGTGCCCGTGGAGCCGAACGTGCCGCACCATTTCGCCTTCAGAGGGGCGGACGACATCACCTATGTGGTCTCCGGCGTGCTGGCGGCCCGCAGCATACGAGCATGCGGCGTGCGCTGGTTGGTCCTCCAGACCATGCTGAACACCCCGAGGCAGACTTGGGGAGTGCAGGATCTGGCCAAGTGCCGCGCGCTGCTGGAGCTGGTCCGCAGGGAGTGCGGGCCGGAATTCGGGGTGATCCTGCAGCCGCGCGCAGGCTTGGACTACCTCTCCAACGATCTTGAGAAGGCGAAGGTCCAACTAGCCTCGGCCAGTGCACTGATGGACGACATCGAGCCCTCCGACCCTGCAAGCCCGCAGGTAGTGCACGTCGTCAGCTATTCCGAGGGCTCCCATCTGGCCACGCCCGAAGTGGTGAACGAGAGCGTCCAGATCACCCGGGCTGCCATAGATGCGTGGCGCAAAGCGCGTGAGCGCGGCGATGTGCCGGATATGGCGAGCGATGCCGAGGTGCGGGAACGAACCGAGTGCCTGAAGGCTGGCGCGGAAGCGGTGCTGCGGGCCATGGAACAGAGCGTGCCCGCACTCTACTCCCCGCGCGGGCTGGAGCTGGCGTTCCGCGCGGGATTCCTGCCCGTGCCGGGCCTCTGGGGCAATCGCGAGGCTTATCCGGAGGCCACGCGCTGGCGTACGCGAATCCTCTCCGGCGGCGTGCAGGCAGTCGATTCCGCCGGCCGTCCGGTGCCGCCAGCGGAGCGAGCGCGCCATGCCGCCGAGTGCGTTCGTGCTCTTCTGGCGACCGGCAGCCCTTCCTAGCCACTCGCGGCACGAGGCTGTACCGCACCTTCC
>CAZGLN010000219.1:0-6726 GCA_964526545.1 uncultured Chthonomonadales bacterium | reverse complement strand
GGATCGCCCTTGACCATGAAGGGGTTGTAGGAGGCGCCCATATAGCCGCCATGCCCATGCCCGAAGGGCAGCCCCTCGTAGCCGCCCATGTAGATGTAGGGGGGCATGCCGTGCAGAGACCCCTTCTCGCGGGCCACTACTGAACCATAGCCGGGGTAGGCGATGGCCGGATTGAAGGGATAGCCGGAGAGCAGGTAGCTCGTGGCGGTTTCGTGCGTGCCGTCGGGCGAGGTAACCGAGCGCAGGATGGAGAAGTTGCGCATCTGCTCGGCCAGGCGCGGCAGCTTCTCGCAGAGCTGGATGCCCTCCACGGCCGTCTTGATGGCGCCAAACTCGCCGCGAATCTCCTGCGGAGCCCCTGGCTTGGGATCAAAAGTATCAATGTGACTGGGTCCGCCGCCCATCCAGAGGAGGATGCATGCGGTCTCCCTCTGGCGGCGCGCCGCGTGGGCCTGACGCAGGAATCCCGGCAGGGTTAGTCCCAGCGCCGTCAGGCCGCCCACGCGCAGCACGTCGCGGCGGGTGATGCCGTCACAATCCCGATGGTGTCCCAGCTCGATGTCGAACATACCTGCCTCCCGGCGCATAGCGCCTGGTCGTGCAATGGGTTGCCTGCCTAACGGCTCAGCATGAACTCCTTGCTGTTCAGAAGGGCCCAGAGCAGGTCCTCCAGGGCAGCCCGCCTCTGGCGCGCCTTCGAATCGTCGTTTCGAGGAACTCCCACCTGCGGCAGCCACTCCACGCGCCGGGCGGGCACGGGATGCGGACTCTCAACGAGCGTGCGCACGGCCTGCTCGGCACGCGACGCCTCCTCGGCCGTGGGTGGGCGCGAGATGGCGCCGAGATAGAGCTCTCGAATAATCTCGCTGTCTGACTTCCCCGCTGCGATGAGCCGGGTCAGGATGTTGGCGCCGTCCTGTACCTTCCTGTTAACCAGATCGCCCATCATCATGTGGAGCGCCTGGGACATATTGGGTTCGGCGGGCCGGTCGCACTCGCAGGGGCTTACCCGCGGCGCGCGCCCGAAGGTATCGAGGAAGTAGGAAGCGACCTGGGGATCTGGAATCTGGATTGCGCGCGTGCCCAGCGGCAGATCCGGAAACTTCTCCTGGGTGCCCGTGGCGCTGTTGACGGCGTCCAGCAGAACCTCCGCGGGAATCCGTTTCACGCGGGCATGGGTATAGAAGACCGTGTCCCGCCGGTTCTCGCGGGTGGGTTCCGAGCTGAGCTGATACACCCTCGAATTGCAGATGGCGCGAAGAAGGCTCTTCAGATCGAACTTGCTCTTCTCCAGATGCTCGGCGAGTGCGTCCAGCAGCTCCGGGTTGCTCGGGGGATTGGTTACGCGCTGGTCGTCTATAGGCTCCACCAGGCCGCGTCCCATCAGGTAGCCCCAGTAGCGATTGGCGATGTTGCGGGCAAAGAGCGGATTTGAGCGCGTGATCCACTCCGCCAGGACCAGGCGTCGGTCACCCACGCTGTCCGGGTCGGGATCCACCAGGTCGGCGGTGGTAGGACCCTTGCGCTTCATCGATTCCGGATAGCCGCCGGGCGGCGCCGGCTTCATGACTGCGCCGGTTTTTGGATGGTGCACCTCGCCCCACCGGTTTACGCGCACCACCTGGTCACCGCCGAAGAGGCCGAATTCGTTGCTTGCCTTGATGCCTACGCGGGCGAAGAAGGCGGCCAGGCGGTAGTAGTCCGATTGCGCCCACTTCTCGAACGGGTGGTGGTGGCACTTGACGCACTGCATGCGCAGGCCGAGGAAGACCTGCGAGGTGGTTTCGGCGAGATCGTTCGGGTTGCTGGCCACGCGGAAATAGTTGGCGGGGCCATTGGTGAACGTGTTGCCCTGGGCGGTGATCAGCTCACGTACCCACACGTCAATGGGCTTGTTGTCGCGGAGCTGCTCGCGGATCCAGTTGGTCAGCGCCCACATGCCGCGCGGTCCGCCCAGCGGTGTGCGGTTGCTGCGGAGCAGGTCGCCCCACTTCACGCTCCAGTAGTCGGCGTACTCGGGGCGCTCCAGCAAGCGGTCCACCAGCCTGGCGCGCTTGTCCGGAGCGGTATCCGCGAGAAACTGCCGGACCTCCTCCGCGGTAGGGAGGGTGCCGATGAGATCGAGATGGACTCTGCGGAGGAAAGTGGCGTCATCGGCGAGCCCGCTGGGAACGAGCCCGAGAGCCTTCCACTTGCGCAGCACAAGGCCATCAATGAAGTTGTTCTGTGGGAAGTCTGGATAGCGGGCGAGGGCGGCGTAGGGGACGGTAATCCGAATCACGGTCGCGGCACCGCCGAAGCGCACCATGATGCTGGTCTCCCCCGGGGCGCCGGCCAGAATGCGTCCCGAAGTATCCAGCGAGGCAATGGCGTCGTTCAACGAACCGAGGCGCGCCCAGCGAGTCACGTCGTGCACCTGGCCATCCGTGTAGACCGCCCGAACCACCACGCTCTGTTTCTCGCCCGACCGCAGCACGCGTTCGGCGGGAAAGACCTCGAGCCTATCCACCTCGGGATCGCTCTCCTGAGGGCCGGGCGCGCCCTCGCGGAGCCACTGCGCTAACAGGGAGTACCCCGGCGAGCCAGGAGGCAACTTCATGCCGCCCTGGTGCGCCACCTGCATGGCCGGCTTCTGCAGCAGAAGGCTGTGGACGGGATCGTTGGGAAGAGCCCGCCTGCCTCCCGCCTGTTTCGCGATGGTAACGTAGTCCGTTTGCGGCTCAAAACCGGTAAGCGAGAGCCTGAATCCGCCCTTGCCGTGCTGGGCGCCGTGACAGGGGCCGGAGTTGCACGAAGCCTTCGTGAGTACGGGAACGACCTCGCGGCTGAACGCCACGGGGATGCGCGCCTTGGCGTCCTTCACGGTGAGCGCCGCGGAGGCCTGCTTGCCTTCGAACTGCGCAATCAGTCGGGAGGCGCCATCCGCCACGGGACGGAGCAGGCCGCCCTTCAGTTCCGCGACGGCCGGCGAGGCTACCCGCGCGACGGCGCGCGGAGTCAAATCCACGGCGACGCCTTCGCGGGTCCATCCGGTAACCACGTAACGCGCTTCCGCGCGCGGACCCTGCAGCGTGATGTTTGGCGGCTCGATGGTGATTCTCGCAATGGCCGGTGTTGCGGTGCCCGACTGGCGAACGGGCATTTGCGCCGTGCAGATTCCTGGCAGGAGAAGTGCCAGCGGCCACAGGCAGCCACGTGCGGAAAGCATCGTTCGGCCCGACTCCTTAGCGTGAATATAAAAGTATACAGCGGCGTTTCTTTGGCGTCAATCGCCTGGCATACGGGATTCCAATCATCGGCGCCTGGCCCGCCTGCGGGCAGGTTGAGGCGTACCGCGGTACGAAGGCAAAATCGGCGTCGCGCACGCGCACCTCGGGTGGCGCGTAAGCAATCAGCCATCCGCAACACGTCCGAGTTCGCCCCGCTGTTGATAGGAGGACGCGTCTGGTTTGCCTCCGTTTTCATGGGAACTGCGATTCTTGCTCAAGATTACGGAGGTGATCGGGCAGAATCGGAACAGGGAGAGCCCTGTCTCAGGAGCGCAGCCGGAGTGAGAGTAGAAGGCACCGCGCAGTCTGTCGGCCGCCTGCTCAGGAAGCAGGCGGAGGATGTCGCTCGTCTGGCGGCTGTGCGCGCCGAGCTGGCCAGGGCTGCCACGAAGGTGCGCGTGATGGAAGAGGCCACTTTCCCCCTGATCGCTGGCACGGCCGCGCTGCTGGATGTGCGCGTGTAGAGAGGGGATGAGGCGCGAGCGCCATGCGGATTGACCCTTCCGCCATACGGTCTGCCTATCAGGCTCAGGCCCGCTTCGATGAGGCGGCAACGGGTCCGCGCGCGGATGCCTCTCGGGAGAAGCGGCTGGAGCAGCGTATCGAGTCCCAGCTAACCGGCGAACTCGCGCGCATACGCGAGCGGATTGAGCGTCCGGACGCGGAGACGCCCGCGGGCGATCCGGGGCACCTCCTCGATATCCTGGCGTAGGAAGCCCACACGGGCTGTCAGCCACTCGGCAGGAGCGGTCCGCCCACCTGCCGAACTCCTTCATAGACTCCGCCAAAGAGGCTGCGGGACACCCGTTCGACCTTCCAGACGCCTCTGGCGCTCTCCCCTCAATGATTGTCTACATCACTTTCGCTCAGCGTGACGAGCAGCCCAACTGGGCGCAGGCGTACGCGCGCCATGCTCAGCGCTTCGAGGAGTGCGGCGGAGGCTGGCCCTGCCTGCTTCTGCCTTACTACCACGCCAGCCGAGAACTCCTTGTGCGCCTGAATCCATATGCGGTGGTCTTCAGCGGATTTGCGCGCTCCTGGTGCGCGTATCCAGCGCGCGATCTGCTGGAGGTCCGCCGCATACTGACCGATCTCCCACGGCTCCCCATGCTGGCGCTGTGCGGCAGCCATCAGTTGGTCGGCTTTGTGTTCAATGGTGAATTGACCGAGGACGCCGACTTGCAGGACCAGCCCATGCGGCGACTGCGGCCGGGCGAGCCCGTCAACAACCCAGACTACCACCCGGAATACCTGATGGAGCGAGGCTTCTACCCACTCCAAGTCCAAGAGCCGGACCCGCTGTTCGCAAACTGCGGTAGTCCCCCGATGGTATATGAGTCGCACTACTGCGAGGTGAAGAAGGTGCCGCCGGACTTCCGCCTCCTCGCCTCCACCGACGAGTGCAGAATACAGGCGATGCGGCATAGGGATCGGCTGCTCTACAGTCTGCAGTTCCACCCAGAGGATTACACCGACGCGTTTCCAGATGGGAAGAGCATCCTGAGCCAGTTCTTCTCCGTGGCGAGGATTGTTGCCGGATGAGGGGGCTGGTTGGCGCTGCCGTATGCCTCGCTCTGCTTCCGCACGTGTCCGCCGCTCAGGGCACCAAGGCAGACTACGAACGCGCGGCCGCGCTCCGCGAGCGGTTTCAGAACAAGGTCTTTCGGCACCGGGTGCTCCCCAACTGGATAGGAACGGGCGAGCAATTCTGGTATCGGAACGACCTGGCGGATGGGCGCAAGGAGTTTGTGCTTGTGGATGCCGCGCTCGGCCGACGTGCCCGGGCATTCGACCATGCGAAACTGGCCGAAGCGCTGGCGGCAGTGGTGGGACGCTCGGTAGATGCCGAGCGGCTGCCATTCACCACGATCTCCTTCGAAGAGGACTTGAGCGCAGTCGTCTTCCGCGTGGACGGCCGATACTACCACTGTTCACTTCGTGACTATCGGCTTTCGCCCGCCGAAGCCGTGGCCAATGAGCTCGCGGGGCTCCCGTCCGAGGAGAGGCCGAGGCCCACCGTGCGCACGGGCGAGGAGACGACGCTCCGCTTCGATAACCGAAGCAGCCAGGATGTCACGCTCTACTGGATGGATGCGGAAGGGCGGCGCGTGGCGTATGCCGCGCTGGGCCCTGGCGAGAGCCGCGAGCAGCACACTTTTGGGGGGCATGTGTGGTTGGCGGTCTCCCGCGCGGGAGTCCTTCTGGGCGTTTGGGAGGCCACGGATAGGCCCGCTCTGGTCGTCATCCGTGACTCCGCTCCCGGCCAGGCGCGGCGAGCGAGACCCCGCGGTGGAGCACCGTCCGGTTCGCCCGACGGCCGCTGGTCGGTTGTAATCCGCGAGCATAACGTCTGGCTGCGAGAAGAGGCTGCCGGCACCGAGCGGCAGCTCACCACGGACGGCACCGCCGAGGACTCCTATGGAGGCGAGCTGCGCTGGTCGCCGGATTCGCGGCACGTCGTGGTGATGAAGACGCGAGCGGGGGATAACCGGGTGGTTACGCTGGTCGAATCCTCGCCCCCGGATCAGGTGCAGCCCAGAGTGCGGCAGGTGCCGTACCTCAAGCCCGGAGACCGGGTGCCTATTCCGCGCCCGCATCTCTTTCGCGCCGAGGATGGCCGCCACATCGTGCCTTCCACGGCGCTGTGTGAGAATCCCTATCAGCTTGGCAATGTGCGATGGCAGCCCGATTCGCGCAGCTTCACCTTCCACTATAACCAGAGAGGACACCAGGTCTGGAGGCTGCTCTCGGTAGACGTAGAGACGGGCGAGACACGGGCGCTCATAGAGGAACGGAGCGAGACATTCATAGACTATGCCGGAAAGTTTGCCCTTGAGCACCTGGACGCAACCGGCGAACTGCTCTGGATGTCCGAGAGAAGCGGCTGGAATCACCTCTATCTCATTGACGCGGCAACCGGGAGTGTAAAGAACGCGATAACCCAGGGTGAGTGGGTAGTGCGCGGATTGGAGTATCTGGACGTAGAGCGGCGGGAAGTCTGGTTCCGGGCCTCCGGTATCCATCCGCGCGAGGACCCCTACCACGTCCACTATGGCCGCGTGAACCTGGACGGCACCGGGCTCACATGGCTGACGGAGGGCGACGGCACGCACACCGTCTCCTTCTCTCCTGACCGGAAATATCTGGTGGATACCTATTCCCGTGTAGACATGCCGCCGGTAACCGAGCTGCGGGACGCGCGCACGGGCAGGCTCCTGTGCGTCCTTGAGCGTGCCGATATAACTGCCTTGCGACAGGCGGGCTGGCGTGCGCCGGAGCGCTTCAGTGCGCCGGGACGCGACGGCAAGACTCCCATCCACGGGATAATCCACACGCCCACCGGCTTTGATTCGAGGAAGCGCTATCCGGTCGTGGAGGCGATATACGCCGGTCCCCACGCAGCCCACGTGCCGAAGGCTTTCTCAAACTACTACGGCGTTCAGGAGATCGTGGAGCT
>CAZGLN010000218.1:4295-6740 GCA_964526545.1 uncultured Chthonomonadales bacterium | reverse complement strand
GCCTCCTCCGACCGTGAAGGGGATGAAGACAGTCTCCGCAACTCTTGCGGCAACCTCCACGATCAGGTCGCGCTTCTCGTGGCTGGCGGTGATATCGAGGAAGACCAGCTCATCCGCGCCCATCCGATCATAGCGGGCGGCCAGCTCGACCGGGTCGCCGGAGTCGCGCAGGTTCACGAAGTTCACGCCCTTGACCACACGCCCTTCACGGACGTCCAGACAGGGTATGATGCGACGGGCTAGCATGGCATGTGGGCGGCGGCAAACAAAAAGCCGCCGAAGGTGAACCCACCCGCGGTGGCATCCGCGCTGCCGTCGGGCTCCAAAACCGCGCGGATTGGCGTATTGTACCCAAGAGAGCTTAGTTTGACAACGGGACCGGCCCCTGAGTAGAATGCGCGTTCGTGAGGCCGGCAAAGGCATACCGGTGAGGACAAGTCATGCGAGGCATTCTGATAGTACTCGGCGCAGTAATCGTGGCGTTCGGCGTGAGTGTTCTTCTTACTCAGCGTAAGGATCTCACTCCGCGGCCTCAGGATCGGCTCTGGGCAAAGCAGGAGGCCGATATGAAGAAGGACGCGGAAAAGGTACGGGCTCAACTGGCCAAACAGCAGGGTTCGGCCGCGAAGAAGATACCAACCTTTGAGATTAAGCCGAACTCCCGCGTTCTGGCTACCCTGACCGTCAAGGGCAAGGGCACGGTTGAGATTGAGCTGTATCCCAAGGAGGCGGGTGAGACGGTACAGAGGTTCGCGGACCTTGTGAACAGCGGCTTCTACAACGGAATCGCTTTCCACCGCGTGGTTCCGGATTTCGTAGCGCAGGCGGGTGACCCGCAATCGCGCACCATGACGCCGCAGGACTTCAAGGCACGCGATGATGGGCAGGGGGGAACGCTGGGTCTGGGTGGCTCCGGGAGTGGGCAGTTTATTCGATTTGAGCGGAACAACCTCAAGCACGAGGCGGGCACGGTTGCCATGGCACTGAGCGAGCCGCGCTCGGACACGGGCGACAGCCAGTTCTTCATCAATCTCAAGAACAACGACTCGCTCAACGAAAACTACTGCGTTTTCGGCAGGGTCATCGGCGGCATGGATGTTGTGATGCGCATCGCCCGCGGAGACATCATCGAGAAGTTCACTGTGCGCTGCGAGACCGGCACGCGCTAAGGAGAGGATGAGTTCATGCGATTTGCACCGGCTGTAGTGGTTCTATTCTTGCTCGTTGCCGTGCAGTGCCAGGCACAGCGCAACCCCATGGTGGAAGTAACCGTGGCGAAGCGCGGCACGATTACCATTGAACTCTTCCAGAAGGATGCCCCGAAGACGGTGGCGCATATCCTGGCGCTGGTGAAGAGCGGCTTCTACAACGGCATGGTGTTTCACCGCGTGGTGCCGGATTTTGTGGTGCAGTGCGGCGATCCGACCTCCAAGAAGTGGTCGGATGCGGATATTCTGGCCAAGGACGACGGCCAGGGTGGAACCGACGGGCTGGGCTCCGGGGGCTCCGGCAAAACCATTCCGTTCGAGACGAACAGCCAGACGCACGAGGAAGGAACGCTGGGAATTGCCCTATCCGGTCCACGCACCAATACGGGCGACAGCCAGTGGTTTATCAACCTGAAGCCTAACCATCGGCTGGATGGAGACTATTGCGTGTTCGGCAAGGTGGTGAAGGGCATGGATGTGGTCAAGCGCATTAAGCGCGGCGACCGAATCACCAAAATGGCGGTCGTCGAACCGGCCCGCCGGAAATAGACGCAGTAATCGAGTGTGTGGAGCGGGCGCTCGTCAGAGGTCCTCTAACGCGGCGACCGCTTCACCCACCGCCTCTCGGAATGCCTCTACCGCCACATCCACCTGTTTCTCGGTAACCACGAGCGGCGGCTCAAACCGGATGACCTTGGGGTTGTTCAGCGTGTAGGCGGCGATGACTCCGCGTCGCGCCATGCCGTTGATGGTGAGTTCCGCCACATCCTTTACGGAGAACTCCACGCCGAGCATGAGGCCCACGCCCCGCGCCTCCACCAGCGCCTCCGGGAACTGCTGCTGCACGGATTGGAGGCCCGCCAGGAGCTGCGCTCCCCGCTCACGAGCTGCCTCCACAAGGTTCTCATCCTCAATCACATCCAGGGCTGCAAGCCCGGCCGCGCAGGCCAGCGGGTTGCCGCCGAACGTGCTGGTGTGGATGAGCGGATTCTCCGAGAAGGTGCGCTCCCATACCTCCGGAGTACCAACCACCGCGCCAATCGGCATGACGCCGCCACCAAGTGCCTTCGCCAGCGTCATGAGGTCCGGCACTACTCCCTCATGGTCACACCCGAACATGCGCCCCGTGCGCGCGAGACCGGTCTGTACCTCATCCAGGATCAGGTAGACACCATGCCTTGTGCAGATCTCACGGAGCGCTCTGAGATAGCCGGGCGTGGCGCAGATGATCCCGCCT
>CAZGLN010000218.1:4025-4263 GCA_964526545.1 uncultured Chthonomonadales bacterium | reverse complement strand
GTGTCCGAGTCCAGTGCGGCCTCGGCAGCCGCGGGATCGTCGAAGGGCACGTGAGTGAATCCGGGCACGAGCGGCTCGAACGGCTTGCGGTAGGACTCGCGGCCGGTGGCGGAGAGAGCGCCCATGCTCTTGCCGTGATAGGCTCCGACGGTGCAGACAACCTTGGTGCGGCCGGAGGCGATGCGTGCCATCTTGAGCGCGCCCTCCACCGCCTCGGTGCCTGAGTTGCAGAAGAAAC
>CAZGLN010000218.1:0-4007 GCA_964526545.1 uncultured Chthonomonadales bacterium | reverse complement strand
CCGGCGCTATGCCGGCAAGCCGCTCGGCGAGCAGGCCCATCGGCTCCTGGAAGAAGGTGCGGGTGGATAGCGGCAGGTGCTCCAGTTGGGCGCGCACAGCCTCCACAACGCGCGGGTGCCGATGACCAACCGTAAAGACACCGTAACCGCCCAGAAAGTCCAGGTACTCCGCGCCTCCAAGAGTGCGTATCACGCACTTCTCGGCGTGAAACTCCACATCTCCGAAGCCGCCGAATCGCATCAGGCTCGCCAACCCGGGGTTGACGTACTTCTGATACCGCTCGATCGTCGCCTCGATGCGCTCCTCCATGCTATGCCTCCAGCCAGGTGATGGTAACCACGAGATCCTCGGCGAAGGCCGGCAATCCTATCTCCACGCCATCACGTTCCGCCGTAACCTCCGCGGCTGCTCCGCACTCCATGGCGGTCTGAGGATCATAGAAGGCCACTCGCCACCTACCATCCGGTATTCGCAGCCTCAGCATGCCGCCGCTGCACGGCGCATCCGTGAAGAGGTAGATGGCGCCATAGTCGCCGTCCACTGCCGCGGTGGCGCGCACGCCTTCAGGCGCCGCGACGACGCACTCCCGTCGCGGCGTGGCATGCCAGAGGCAGTGCTCCTCCACTATCCGAGC
The DNA here is from genome assembly GCA_964526545.1 of uncultured Chthonomonadales bacterium. Taxonomy (GTDB): domain Bacteria; phylum Armatimonadota; class Chthonomonadetes; order Chthonomonadales; family CAJBBX01; genus CAZGLN01. The sequence goes on along the minus strand of CAZGLN010000218.1, from coordinate 3,372 downwards.
AAATGCGCCGACTGCGGTATGCGCGGACCGGAGCGCGAGATCGGTCGGGTCCGCGAGGCTGGCATGACCGCCCGCGAGGTGCACTTCCCAGATGGCCGCGCGCTCACAGGATGCCGCGCGCGGTTCGGCGAGATTCCAACCTACCCTGTCCGCGAAGACCGGCTTGCCATAGGCGCGCAGGTTCCACGCGACATCGCGCAGCCGCTCCGGATTGCGGCACGCCATCTCGTCGTACTGGAACTGCACGGTATCTATGCCGGTCAGGCGGAAGAAGACGGCATCGCCACGAAGCGGTCCTACTCCGGAGAGCGAGGTGGCACGGTCCAGTTTGTCTACGGTGCGCAGAAACTGAAGAAAGTGAAGGGCGAAGGCCACGCGCGAAGGGTCTGAGCCATCCATCCGGCTCGCAATGGCCCACGACACGTTCGGCAGATCGTCGAGTACCTCCACGGCATGCCGAACGTAGCGTTGAAGCGCCGCTTGCGCCGCCGCCTGCTGTCCCGGCATCGGGAGTGGGTCCGCCAGATCGAGGGCAAGGTTGCGCGGGGCGGCCAGGTTGAACAGCGCGGGCACTCCGCTCCCGGTGATTGGTCCGCCGTTTTCCGCCCGGAACGGATTAAGTGCCCAACCGTGTCCGCCGCGCTGCGGCTCAAACGCACGGATATCGAACAGCACGAACTCTACCAGGATGCCGAGCCGTTCGGCTGTCCTAACCACGTGGCGCACGGCGTCCCAGAAACGGTTGTTGAACGCACTCAGGTTCCAGTTTCCTGGCTCGCCTTGCCAGGGGGCCGGCGCCGCTCCGGTTCGATCGAAGCAGAACAGCCAGGGGTTGAAGCGCAGTCTCCAGCGGACATGCGTGGTCTGAATGGCGGCAAGGCGCTCCAGGTGCTCATCCCACGCCTCCACGTTGAGTGGAGCGTGGTGGCCATAGGCACGCAGGCCATACATGCCCGCGCCAACCACGCAGATCGGCGTGCCGGAGTAGACGAACCGTCCCTGCCGCGTTCTTATGCCTGGCCGGGCCTGTCCGGGAGCGATCTCCGTGGAATCAAAGCGTCTGCGATAGCGTCTCATCTATGTGAAGTCCCGTCATCTCAAATGGAAAGGGGCTGCCGCCCCCCAGCCGTGCGCGGAGTGTCGCTCATGCCGCCATCCGCGTGGGCTCCACACCGGCTACACCTCCCGGAAGGCATCAGGCACATCATGGGAAGGCGCGGCGAGCACACGCACGAGCGAAGCCAGCATCTGCTCCCGGTAGACGGAGTTGACGGCAAGGGCGGCCTGAGTCTGAGCATATCCGAATGGAATGCCGATGTCGTGCCGGTCTCCGATAACTTCTACTGCAAGATACCGGTTCCCGGCGGCGCGCAGTCTCTCCTGCGCGCTCGTTAATTGAAACTCTCCGTTCTCTCGGAGATCGTGCCGAATAGCATGATCCAACATGTCGAAGATAGCGGGCTGGAAGCAGTGCATTCCAAAGAAGCAGAGGTACATATCCCAGAGCAGCCCCTGCACGCGCAGCTTCTCCTCCGCAAACTCGATGCTCGGCTTTTCGTGGATGAGATCCACATCGTAGGTGCGCGGCTTGTCCTGGATGAGGCTGCCGCGCACCGTGCCGAAGAGGTGGAGCAGCTCAGCGGGAGTCTGCTGCACCGCGGAAGTCGAATCGCCGTACTGCTCGAAGGTGTCTAGAAGCTGCCGCGCGCATCTCTTCTCTGAATGGGTGGTGTAGATGTGGTCGCCCAGCATCAGCAGAAACGGCTCATCGCCTACGAAATCGCGCGCGCACCACACGGCATGGCCGTAGCCCTCGGGGCTTGGCTGTTCCACAAAGGTCAGCCGGCTGGCAATCTGCTGAATACGCGCCATCTGGAGCAGGGCCCAATCCTTGCCTTTGAACAGCCTGAGCTCGTCCTTGCCAAGAGGCTGAAAGTGCGACTCAATCTGCGGACGATTGTGCCGGTTCACCACCAAGCAGACATCCTCGATCCCAGAATCCAGCGCTTCCTCGACGATGATCTGGATAGTCGGCTTGACGATGCCGTCCCTATCCATCAGGGGGAGCATCTCCTTCTGGATGGTGGTTGTGGCGGGGAACATTCGCGTGCCGCGTCCGGCGGCGGTGATGACGGCTTTGCGCACGCGGGCCATGGGGTCGCTCTCCTGAGACTAGCGTTCGATAGACAGCACGATTTCCTGGCCGAACACCCTGGCCAGCGTCACGCGGCCAGGCAGACGCAGGGTGAGGTCCTTCGTTGCAAGCGGCTGGACCTCATCGGATGACGAGCCGCCGCGCGGTGCCTCCAAGACTGCGCTCACTCCCCCGGCATGGGATCCCCGCAGGCCTATCTGCGCGGGCGCCGCAGCCGATTTTGAGGCAGGGACGCGAAGGGTGCACTCCCACACATGGGTGCCGCCGCTTCCCACGGCACTGTTGAGAGGGTACGCGCCGCCCAGCGATACGGTGCCGCCTGCAATGCGAGGCCTGGTCCAATTGCGCTCCCCAAGGATTGTCCACGTATGCAGCACCGTGCCGCGCTGGTCCACGGACTTCCGATAGAGCAACCGGACCTCTCCGGGGGCAGGCATGGAGTAACGGCGGGAACCAACCTCGGCTGGGCGCGATGTCCTGCTGGAGCATGCCGTCAGGAGGACGGGCAGGCTTGCCGCAGCCACCAGGCGGCGCAGCCTCATCGCGCCGGCTTGCGGGCGGCTTCCAGGAATTGCCGCGCCTGCGCCAGGGCAACGACGTCCTGCCGCGACTTCATCGCGTCCAGTACGTCCTGCAGGCCCGATCGGATATCCGCGTCCGTGGCAACCTCGAGCGCTGCGGAATACTCGCGCCGCGCCTCCTCCCATCGGTTCTGAACGGCGTAGAAGAGGCCCAGGTTCAGGCGCACATAGGCCAGCTTGGGATCCATCTCGAGCGCCTTGCGGCTGCTCTCGATCGCCTGTGCGTATTTGCCGGCGTTGTATTGCGTCCAGCCGAGATTGCCCCAGAGTATTGCCGAAGGCGCCTCGGCAAGCAGTTTCTGGTAGAGGGCGACCGCTTCATCGTAGCGTCCGAGGCCGTCGAGCGCGATGGCGAGATTGGCCTGAACGTCCAGATCGTTCGGTACGATGCGGAGCGTCGCTTCGGCCTCCTGCAGCGCTTGCGCGTACATCCTTCCCGAGTTTAGGACCGAGATCAGGCCAATCCGAGCCTGACGATTGCCCGGACTCAGCCGCAAGGCGGCTCGATAGTGCTCGGCGGCCAGCGTCCAGTGCTCCCTCCCAGCGTGCATTCGGGCGATCGCCAGGTATGGATCTGGACTATCTGGTTCGTAACCGCTGGCACGAAGGAAGGCGGCCAAGGCATCGTCGTAGAGC
>CAZGLN010000217.1:0-6779 GCA_964526545.1 uncultured Chthonomonadales bacterium | reverse complement strand
GTGCGCGGCTTGTAGGCGCCTCCGCGCAGTACCAGGGCGCCAGCGGATCGGACGGCGAGCGCCGTGCTGCGGAGTTGGTCGTAGCTCTCGATGGCGCATGGGCCCGCGATTACCACACACCCGGCGCCGCCGAAGAGCGCTTCTCCCACCTGAACCAGCGTATCGGTTCGGTGAAACTCGCGCGAGGCCAGCTTGTATGGCCGGCTCACGTGGACGATATTGGCCACGCCCGGCAAGGTGTTCAGGGTGCTGGCGAGGTACTCCCGCTCCCCGGGAGGGATGGCGCTGGGGATTCCGATGGCGACATGGTCGCCGCCGGGCAGTTCAATGCTGCGAAGGCCGCGGCTGTGGATCTTGTCGCGAACCGCCTGTATCTGCGCGGCGTCCGCGCCGGCATGCATGAGCACAATCATTGTCAGGTATATCTGCTCCACGTGTGCGCCTTCGGTGCGGCGTTGCTGCCTCCCGGGCGGCACCGTTCCCTGGATGCCGGAGAGTATAGCACGCCCGGACCGCTCTGCCTTGACCCTGCTTCGCGGGGAGGGTTATAATCCGCGGTGCCGGCCTGGATCCTTGAATAGAACCGGGGTATTGACGATGCGGCACCTGCCGAAGTTCTTGCTGACCGCCGCGGTTGGGCTGCTTGTTGGATGTGGACCGAAACCCGCGCACACGCCTGCGGTTGGACGCGCTGGCGATGCCGCCCGCCCGCTAGGCGATACGCTGAAGCTCACGGTGGTGCCCTACGAGGCAGCCGAGAAGCTGAGCGAGGATTACGGCCTGATGGCCGCTTACCTGGCGCGGCGAGCCGGCTGCCGCGAGGGCAAGTTCGTGCCGGTGATGGACTACGCCGGCGTGCTGGCCGCGCTTCAGAGCGGTCAAATAGACGTTGCCTACCTCTCGCCGTTTCCCTATGCTCTGGCCACGAGCAGGATGAAGCTGCATCCGCTGGCCATGCCGTGGGTGAAGGGCAGCCTGCTCTATCACGGCATCCTCTTCGTACGCGCCGATAGCCCTATCAAGAGCATCGAGGATCTCGCGGGTAAGGTGGTAGTGTTCGGAGATCCTTCGTCCACATCCGGCTACCTGCTCCCGAGGATGCTTCTTGAGCGCGCAGGTGTGTTCGAGAAGCTGAAGGGTTGGCGCAATGCCTCGTATGCCGCGATGGTGAAGGCGGTTGAGATGGGGCAGGCCGATGCTGGTGCCGCCTACGAGAGTGTCTTCGAGGTGGTCTATCGCGAGACTCCCGAGAAGGCCAAGCGGATGCGGGTGATCGGCAAGACCGACGAGATTCCGAACGGCATCTACGTGGCCCGGGGTGATCTCCCAGCCGAGCAGGTGGAGGCACTCAAGAAGGCTTTCCTGGATATGAACACAGACCCGGAGGGCAAGACGGCGATGCTCAAGGCGCCCAACGACAAGATTGTTCCCGCCGAGGATTCGCTCTTCGATTCCGTGCGCGCGGCCGCGAAGAGCCTCAACATAGATATCACGCTCTTCGACCGGAAAAAGTAGTGGGCAGGGTCCGCCTTGAGGTGCCTGCATGCCCTTCGAGCCGGCGGTGATGTACTCGGAACCGGCGGGCTCCGTGATTGAGTTCGCGGAGGTATCGCATACCTATCCGCCTAACCGCATCGCCCTGCAGGATGTAAGCTTGCGGGTCAGCTCCGGCGAGTGCGTGGGTCTGATTGGTCCATCGGGCGCGGGCAAGAGCACGCTGCTTCGGCTGGTCAACGGTCTCGTTACTCCCACATCCGGCAGTGTTCGGGTGCTTGGCAGGGAGGTCTCCTCTCAATCCGAGAGTCAGCGCACGGAGATCCGCCGGCAAGTGGGCATGATATTCCAGGAGTTCGCGCTTGTGGAGCGGCTCTCCGTACTGACCAACGTGCTAGTCGGCCGGCTGGGCTATCATCGGGATGTGCGCACGCTGTTCCACCTCTTTCCGTCAAGCGAGGTGCGGCTGGCGGAGGAGGCCCTGGCGGCCGTTGGTCTGGAGGGGTATCGGGAACAGCCGGTGCGCAGCCTGAGCGGAGGGCAGAAGCAGCGGGTGGGCATTGCCCGCGCATTGGTGCAGCAGGCTCGCATCGTGCTAGGAGACGAGCCCACGGCCAATCTGGATGTAAGAACGGCCGAGGAAGTGCTCTCCCTGCTGGTACGGCTGGCCTCTGAGCGGGGTGTTACACTTCTTCTTAGTCTGCACGACGTGCGGGCGGCGCGCCGTTACTGCACGCGTATCGTGGCGCTGAGCGAGGGCAGGGTGGTGTGGGACGGCGTCCCGGCGGAGTTCGGCGAAGGTGTGCAGGAGCGCGTCTTTTATGGGGTCGTTTCGTAGGGTGCCTGGACCATCGGGCACGCGGCGAACGGCAGAGGAGGATGGCCAGTGGCTGGCAGAGTAGACGCGGAGCTCGAGACGCTCATACGGGCGCGCTATCCCATCATCTATGTGGTTTCGTGGGAGGAGAAGCGCGTTGAAGATACTCTGCGCAACATTGCGCGTGAGCGCGGTAAGAAGCTCCACGTCTGGACCATCACGCAGGGCTTCTCCACGGTAAGCGGTCAGCGCGATAACGCCACGCGCGATCCTCTCGCCGCGCTCGACCACGTCATTCGGTCGCCCGACCAGGCGATCTTTCTGCTGAAGGATTTCCACAGCTTCATCACCGATTTCAACGTAACCAGACGCCTCCGCGACCTCACACTGGCGCTGAAGAACAGCTTCAAGAGCCTCATCATCCTCGCCCCCATCCTCAAGCTGCCTCCGGAACTCGAAAAGGAAGTAACGATCCTGGATTTCGCGCTGCCCGGCTACGAGGAGCTGGGGGGGCTCCTGGACGATATCATCCGCTCCGTGCGGGATACGCCGGGTGTGAACGTGAACCTGACGGCGGAGCAGCGCGAGCATGTGCTGAAGGCGGCCCAGGGCCTCACCGCCATGGAGGCGGAGAACGTCTTCGCCAAGTCGCTGGTGGAGAAGCGAACGTTCGATGTGGATGTGGTGCTCTCCGAGAAGGAGCAGATCATCCGCAAGTCCGGCATTCTGGAGTACTACCCGGCGAACGAAGCCTTCTCCGATGTGGGCGGGGTCAATCTGTTAAAGGACTGGATGCAGAAGCGTACGGCCTCGTTCACGGACAAGGCGCGTGATTTCGGACTGCCGGAACCCAAGGGCGTGCTGCTCATCGGGGTGCAGGGCTGCGGCAAGAGCCTCTCGGCCAAAGCCATCGGAGCGCTCTGGAGGCTGCCTCTTCTGCGGCTCGATATCGGCAAGGTCTTTGCCGGCCTTGTGGGCGCCTCCGAGGAGAATATGCGCAAGGCCATTCGGGTGGCCGAATCGGTTGCGCCCTGCATTCTGTGGCTGGATGAGCTGGAGAAGGGATTGAGCGGCACCGGAGGGTCCGGCACGTCGGATGGCGGCACCACCATGCGCGTCTTCAGCACGTTTCTCACATGGCTGCAGGAGAAGACTGTGCCTGTCTTCGTGGTCTCCACCGCGAACCAGGTGGAAGCGCTTCCCCCGGAACTCCTGCGCAAGGGCCGCTTTGATGAGATCTTTTTCATTGACCTGCCGTCTCGCGCGGAGCGCGCCTCGATCTTCGGCATTCACCTGCGGAAGCGTAAGCGCGATGCCGCCAGGTTCGACCTGGACGCCCTGGCGGAGGCCACGCCGGGCTTCTCCGGCGCGGAGATCGAGCAGGTAGTGGTCGAGGCCCTGTACGACGCGTTCGACGCCGGAAGGGATGTAACGCAGGAGGACCTGTTAAAGGCGATACAGGCGTCTGTTCCGCTCAGCATGACCATGCGCGAGAAGATATCCTATCTGCGGCAGTGGGCCAACACGCGGGCGCGCCCTGCATCCAGTGAGAAGGTCGAGAGCCTGGAAGAGCAGGCGGCTGCGTTTTTGAAGGCGCGCGCGGAGCGCGAGGCCGCCCTGAGAACCGCCGCGGCACCGAGGAAGACGCGGCAGAAGCGCTCGGAGCCGGCGGAATAGCATCGGCGGCAGCGCGGTTTGCGACAGATTACGAATATGTAGGAACGGGAGAATTCCTTGAAGATACACGAGTACCAGGCGAAGGAGCTTTTGGCGCAGTATGGCGTGGTGGTGCCCGGCAATGCCGGCGTGGCCGAGACGCCGCAGGAAGCCCGTGAAGCCGTGGAGAGGCTTGGCGGCAGGGGCGTGCTGAAGGCGCAGGTGCATGTGGGCGGCCGGGGAAAGGCGGGCGGCATAAAGGTGGCCAACAGTCCCGCGGAGGCCGAGGAACTCGCGGCGAAGATGCTCGGCATGCTGCTGAAGAGCCACCAGGCGCCGCAGGGCGTTACCGTGCGCAAGGTGCTGGTGGAGGAGCCCATCGCGATTGCGCAGGAGTTCTACATCGGCGTTGTGCCGGACCGGACATCGCAGCGCAACGTGCTCATCGTGAGCGCGATGGGCGGAATGGATATTGAGGCCGTGGCGGATGAGCACCCCGAGGCCATCGCGAAGGTTGCGGTGGATCCGGCTATGGGTCTGCGAGACTTCCAGCTTCGCCGCGTCTGTTTCGAGGCCAAACTTCCGTCGGAAGTGATTGGTCAGGCAGTAACGTTTCTTCGGCAGCTCTATACCGCGTATCTCGCCAGCGATGCATCGCTCGCCGAGATCAACCCGTTGGCGGTTACCGCCGATGGGCGTCTGCTCGCCGCGGACGCCAAGATCACCATAGACGACAACGCGCTCTTCCGGCATCCCGAATTCGCCAGGTACCAGGAATCGAGCGAGGAAGACCCGATTGAGGCCGAGGCGCACCGCCGGGGCATCCAGTACGTGCGTCTGGATGGTCATATCGGTGTCATTGGCAATGGCGCGGGCCTGGTGATGGGGACCCTGGACGAAGTGGCGCGCGCCGGGGGCAAGGCCGCCAACTTCCTGGACATCGGCGGTGGCGCGAAGGCCGATCTGGTTCGGAACGCGCTCGAGATTGTGCTGATGAATCCGAGCGTGCGGGGCGTGCTGATCAACATCTTCGGCGGCATCACGCGGGGGGATGAAGTAGCCAAGGGCATCCTTGCGGCGACCGAGACCATGCAGATTAACGTTCCGATGGTGGTACGGCTGGCGGGCACACGCTCGGAGGAGGGCCTGGCGCTTCTCCAGGGCACCAATCTGCTGCCCGCCGCCACCATGCAGGAGGCTGCTGCGAAGGTGGTGGAACTGGCCCGTCAGTGACGCGTATGAACTGGTAGGTACCGAGGCATCACATGTCGGGGAATACGCTTCCGCTCTTTCCGCTCAATGCGGTTCTCTTTCCGCACGTGCCCATGCCGCTCCACATCTTCGAGGAGCGATACAAGGTGCTTGTTTCGCGCTGTCTGGAGGAGGGAAGCCCGTTCGGCGTGATTGCCATTCGCGAGGGGGAGGAAGTCGGCAGCGCGGAAGTCGTAACGCACACCGTGGGTACGGTTGCTCGGATACGGGCCGTGAACCGGCTGGCCGACGGCAAGTTCAACGTGCTCGTGATGGGTGAGGAGCGCTTCCGCCTCATCGATTCGCTCGTCGGGGCGGAGCCCTACTTGGTGGGCATTGTCGAGCGACTACCGGATGAGCCCTACGATAGAGAAGCGCTCGAGGCCGCGATGCAGTCGGTGCGCCTGCACATGAAGGAGTTCCTGCATGCCGTGGCAGAGCGCACGTCCAGTGAGCCACCCGAACTCGAGTTGAGCGACGATCCCGCCCGGCTGTCGTTCCAGTTGGCGGGCCTCCTGCATGGAGACGTCTCCCTGTGTCAGGAAGTGCTCGAGACCACGGACGTGGCCCGCCGGCTCAGCAAGGTGGATGGCATGCTTGCCCACGCACGCGAGAATCTGAATCGCAGTGACGTGCAGATCCGCGTGGTGCGCATTGCGCCCGTGCAGCCTGGCGAGTGGCGCAACGTCTCCACGAACAACTAGGGCGCTGGCCTCGCCGATGGCGCGCAAGCCCTCATTAAGCCCCACGAAAATCCAGACGTACCTGGAGTGCGCGGTCAAGTACCGCTGGATCTATGTGGACCGGTTGGGGCGGTACTACCAGCGTGCGCGAGCGCCGCTCAGTTTCGGCAATACCCTCCATCAGGTTCTCCACGCGTTTCACGAGGGCGGCGCTACGGCCTCGGCGGAGGAGGTCATTGAACACCTCCAGAAGGCCTGGATACCCGCTGGCTACGAGAGCGCTGCCCAGGAGAACGCTTATCTCGCGGTCGGCGCCCAGATCGTGGAGGCCTACCATGCGGCAGCCGTCGCCCGCCCCGCGGCGATAGAGACCCTCTGGCTGGAGAAGACGCTCCGTACGGATATGGGGCCCTTCTGGCTGCTCGGTCGCGTGGACCGCGTGGACCGCCATCCCGATGGGTCGCTTGAGATCGTGGATTACAAGAGCGGCCGCCTGACTACCTCGCCGGAGGAGGTTGCCGGCGACCTCGCAATCTCCATCTACCAGTTGATTGTACGACGGCTCTATCCCGGCACGCGTGTGTTCGGCACGATCTACTGCCTGCGCTCGGGAGAAAGCGCAAGCGCGGAGATGGCGGATGCGGATGCCGAGACGTTCGCGGCGGATGTGCTGGCGCTTGGCCAAGAGATCCTGGGCCGCGATTACGCGCAGATTGAGCCCGTGCGCATTCCCGCCTGCGAGGACTGCGACTTCCGCGCCCGTTGCGAGACATTCTGGAAGACACTGGAAGGCGCGCCGGACCCGTGAGCGGCCTTGGCGCCGGCAGCGGCGAGCATAGGGGGCACTCGCAATGAGGAGGGCTCGGGTAGGGGGCGGT
>CAZGLN010000216.1:0-6789 GCA_964526545.1 uncultured Chthonomonadales bacterium | reverse complement strand
TTCGCCTACTACTTCTACGCCAATGCCAACTACTGCGCGGGCCTGCGTGAAGCGGCTAAGGCGCTGAGAGCGATCGATACCGAGGGCGCCGCGGCAATTGAGCGCGAGGCGGCTGCCTATGTGCGGGACATCCTGCGTGCGTTTCGTTGGGCGCAGTCCATGGCGCCGGTGGTTCCTCTGCGCGATGGCCGGTGGGTGCCTTTCTATCCGACCCAACTCTACAGCCATGGTCTGATCGAGGAGCTCTATCCGGGCGAGGATGTGGGCCGCTCCTGGTGCTACGACGTGGAGCTCGGCTCGCAGCACTTGATTCCGCTCGGCATTCTCTCGCCGAACTCGCCGGAAGCGCGCTGGATGCATGAGCACCTGGAGGACGTGATGTATCTGCGCGACGGCTGGTTCGCCTATCCGGAAGCCGAGAACCGTAAGGACTGGTGGACACGCGGCGGGTTCGCCAAGGTACAGCCATACTATGCGCGGACAGTGGAGGGCTACGCGGAGGCCAATGATGTCCGTCCCTTTGTGAGGTCCTTCATGAACACCATCCCCACGCTGCTCAATCGCGAGGACCTCTCGTTCTGGGAGCACTTCAATGCCTCGGCAGCCTGGAACAAGACCCACGAGACAGGCTACTTTCTCTACCAGGCGCGTACGATGCTGCTGCAGGAGCGCGGGTCGGAACTCCGGATTGTTCCGTTCATTCCTCAGCAGTGGCTGGGCGAAGGCAAGGTGATTGAGGTGCGCCACGCCCCTACGCGCTTCGGGCCGATGGGTTTTCGCATCGTGTCCCGCGTGGCCGCTGGAAGGGTGGAGGCGCAGATAGAAATGCCGGACCGGCAGGCGCCCTCGACCGTGGTTCTCCGCCTGCGCCATCCGGAGGGCCGGCCGCTCCGCGCCGTGGAGGTTAACGGCAGGACGATTACCACATTCAGCCCGGCGGATTCCACCATCCGCTTGCGCGGCCGCGCCGGCAAGCTGAATATCGTGGCGCGCTACTAGCGATCAAGGGCCTGGCGCGGGCTGCCAGGCGAACTCGCCGCGCTCGACTGACCAATCGCGCCCGAAGAAGCCCGCCGCGCGCACTCCGGCAGCGCCTCGCTCGTAGCTGTCCACTCCGAGCGCCAGGCAGTCCGGTATGGCCGTGCCTGAGAGGAACACGGGCACGCGGTCCGTAGCGCGCATGCCGGCGATGCCGGTGCCGGAGACCACCGCAACGTACGCTTTGGCATCGTTCGGCCGCGGTCGCACGAAGAAGAGCGCGATATCCGGGCCCTCCAGCGTGCGGCCTCCAATGCGCGCGCCGCCGCGCCTCACTTCCACCGGGCTCCCATCCAGCAGCAGCCTCCACGCCCCGTTTGTCTCGGAGTTGCCGTAGAGGATGACGCTTCGGCCGGCGGTCATGCGTACGTTGAACTCCTTGTCCTGCACTATATCGGGCGAGCCGTTGCCGCGGTACCAGAAGGTCTCCGCGTCATAGCGCGCCCGAGCGTAGGCCCAGGCGTTCTCCTCGGGGGTGCCCTGTGTGCCATACACCAGAAGAAACCGGTGCTGAAAGGCGTTCTTGAATGGGCCGTGGCGCTCCGGGCTCTTCTCGGTAGCCGGGGGCGGCGTTGCCGCCTTCCATCGGCCTTCGATTCGCTCCAGGTAGAGCGCGCCATCCGTGTGAGGAGACAGGCCCTCCAGCCGGTCCCCATCCAGCGCCACGGAGATTTCGCCGCCGGGCGCTATCGGGCGGAGGTCGAGGCGCAGCCGCGCGATATTGGCGGTCTCTCCAGTGATTCTGCGCCGATGCGGATCGAGCGATAGCCTTGCGCTGCTTGGGAGGAGGGGACGCTCCTGGCTGAGCACCGTCAGCCAGTGGCAGCGCGCGCTCACCTCCGGGTTGGCGGTGGTAAAGTCGAGCGAGCGGACGGCCTCCATGGCGGGCAGTCGGCGTCTGGCGAAAAGATCGAAGAAGCCGGGCCAGTCCACGCATTCCGCGCCGGGTTCGTCCGAGCTCTCCCACCAGTGGCCCGCGCCCGGCTGCTCATGCACGGAGAGGTCCGTGTGGAACGCCCTGAGAGCGCTCACCATGGCGCGCGCCTCGGAGATAGGCACATTGTCATCGGCATCGCCATGGAGTACATAGACGGCCTGCTGCCGTGCATTCTGGAGCAGGGAGAGGGTGTCGCTGGAGGCGCCCGCGCGCAGCAGCATCTGCTCCACGGGAGATGGGTTGGCAATGCGCATGCCGCCCCCGTAGGTCTGGAAGCTTATCCAGCCTGCGCTCGGCGCGACCGCTGCGAAGAGATCGGGGTAGTGCAGTCCAATCTGCCAAGTGCCATGCCCACCCATCGAGTGGCCCGTGAGATAGGTGCGCATGGGGTCCGTGCGAAGCTCACTGCGCGCGTGCCGAAGCGCTTCCAGGGCGTCCAGCCGGCCCCACTCCTCCCAGTCGAACCCGAAGGGCCTGCGGTTGGTAGGGCATACGATGTGCGCCCAGGATTTGGAGGCATAGGCCTCAGCCTGGCCGAGGGCTTCCACACCCGCGCCATGCAGCGAGAGCACAAGCGCCTGCCCGTCGGCATCACGCTTCGCTCCGCCTCGTCGCGGCCAGGCCGGGTTCACCGCGTAGTACTGCACGCTGCCGTCAATTTCACTCAGGAAGGTGCGTTTATACGTTGTCCCTCTCTCGCGGATGCGCAGGCGAAGCGTGACGGGCGCGGGTTGCGCTCCGGCGCCCTGGAGCGTAAGGGTGACGACCGCCTCGGCCTGCGTGCCTGTTGGTGCCGGGCCCTGGATCCGCACCGCTACCTTGCGCAGCGAGCTTGGCCCGAGCGGCGGGACGGATGTTGTGGTGGAGCGCAGGCCCTCTCCCCGGGCCAGAATGCGCAGGCCGCGCAGGGTTGATTGTGTGGCATTCGTCACCAGGACTCCCAGCCATGCGTCCACGCGCTCGCCTCGGAGCAGATCGGGCAGCGTGGCGTCGCGCTCCGTGATCCAGGCGGCGTCCGGGCACGGCTCCACATTCACGGTCAAAGGGCCGCGTCCAGCAACGGCGAGGAGGTGATTCACACCCTTGCGGAGGCGGATGGGCAGGCGCGCGTACTCATAGCCATACGGATTGCCGGTGCGGGGTTCACCGTTGACATAGATCATCGAATGGCCGGAGGCGGCCAGAATCGCGGGGCGCTCGGTATCCGAGGGCAGTTCGAAGGAGGCGTAGCCTCCGCCGTAGGCGGAACGCTCGACGAACACGCCCTCCGAATTCGCTGTCAGCCTTCGCCAGGTGCGCGTTGAGCCATCTGGGAGCCGAAGCGTCTCTCCTTCCCTGGGTGGTCTCCATTCGCTGCGTGCAATCTGCGCATGGACTGGGTCTCGCACGATGGCGTAGCGTCCAGAGACCACCACACCTGGCACGGCGAGGCACTCCCGAAGGGGCTGCCCAAAGGACGGCAGCGCCCACAGCAACACGAACAGCACGATTGTGGATTTCACGCGGTCAACTCCGGTTCGGGCGGTCAGGGAAGCAGTCTGATGCTGGTAATCAGGCGCGGCTCGTTGAGACGAATGGCAGGTTCCGCCCAGCACGCCCAGTCGGCGGTCGAATTGTCGGCCTGGCCCACGTCGGCGACAATGCGCAGCCGCACCCTCCGACCCTTCCACTGCGCGAGATCCGCGCGGAACGCGCGCCACTCGCGCTGAACACCCTGCGCCTCGGCAAGGGTGCGGATCGTCCCGGTGTCCTCCACGAGCTGCAGTCGGAAGAGCACGCCGTCGCTCTGGTCGCCCCCGTCACGCAGACCGATGTAGGCGCTGAAGTGGCACGGCGCGTCAGGCAGCTGCACCTCTCCAAGCTCAGCCCAGGTGTAGCCCACGCCGCCCGTGTAGGGCGGGTGCATGAAGTAGCCGGGCCTGCTCACCCCACCCACGGACATGGCGGCATCCGGATGGCAGAGCGCGCCTGTCCCGGCGGCCGCCGGGGTCTCCGGCTTTCCGCGGAAGGCGATGCCCCAGACTACGGGTCTGTTGCCAAGATCGGCCGCCAGCGCGATCTCCTTGGTGCGCGTACATGCAAGTGCAAGGGAGGGGGCGCCTGGCACGTCCGGTGTCGTCAGGCGTATCTCGCCAGCGGCTCCTTCCGGCGCGGATGAGCTGATGAGGGCGGTGACGCGCCCATCGGCGGGCAGCTGAACGGGCACCACCGCAGTGAAGGGGCCGGTGGTCACAGCCTCCAGCCGCGTTCGAAGGGATTTCGCTGTCCGTGCCTGGCTCTCCAGCAGCACGCGCGTGTGTTCAATCGCTTGCTCGATAGAGACCAGCCGCCACGTGAGAGGCGGCACGATGCGGATGCGCGCACTTCGCTTCTGCCCGTTAGCCAGCGCTGTTACAACGATGGCATTGTTCGGTGAGAGATTCGTGGGGACTTGCAGTCTGCCGCCGCGGATTTGGCCATCGGTGGCCTCCAGGATGGCACCCTTTGCGCCTGGCGTTGTCACGCCGATTGTCTCGCCCGGAGCGGCCTCGTGGTTCTCGAGACGAACCGACCATGTATCGGACCCCGTGAACGCAATCTCGTAGCGCACAGCCTTCGGCACGCAGTGCACCCAGGTGGCCTCGCCGCTGTCCGTATAGCCCGGCGCATGCAGCGGCTTGCCCTCGACATCGTAAGCCGCCAAGCGCGCCACCGCGCCGCGCATGCCGTAGGGCCGCCGCACGAGAAACATCTCTGGCTCGCCGATCGCGATGACCGAGAGGGAGTTTGGGCCGGATGGACGGATGGCGATGCCCTTCTCGCATCCGCCCTGCGGCGCCTCGTACCAACTCCCGCGGCCATCCAGGAATGTGTAGTCCGGGCTCCGGAGATAGTCCACGCGACGTCCCGCTTCCAGTCCGCTGAAGCTCAGGACGCCCGAGGTGCCGGGCTGATATGCCGCCCAGCCATGCGGCGGCAGCTCACGGGCACTCTCTCCCATGCGTATCCGCCACGTTTCGGAGGGATGGTCGTTAATCCAGAGGGAGAGGCCGCCAGGGTAGTCAATGCGCATCTGCCGACGATCGCGCGGAAGGTTCCTACTGATGGCCTCCGAGGGTTCCACCAGGCGCGCTCCGTCCCAATAGGCGATGCGCACAGGGGCCTTGAGTCCATAGCGTTTCTGCACCTGCTGCAGCATGTAATAGGATCTGCAGGTGCGCTCGATGCCGTGGTCCTCCTCCACCAACCAGCCGATCCGGCCATAGGCGAGCGTGGTCAGTAGGAAGCGATCAATGGCCTGGTCCAATTGGGTGGGGGCGCGCCAGTTGGGCAGGGCATCGCAGAAGAAGGAGGTCCAGCTCACCCCGATGTCGCACTCGCGCGTGTGGATTTCGCGGAGGTCGAAGACCGGCATCAGAGGCTCGGTGGCCAGGTTTCTCTGGTTATAGGTGTGGCCGTAGTTGCCATCGGCCAGGCCGGCATAGAGCCACTGGTAGGTGCCTTCGGAGAAGATCGGTCCGCCGTACACCCGACTGTCGTTGCGCAGGAGCTCACCATAGGCGTAGAAGGTCTGCGCAAAGGTGCCGGCGCCAGGCACGCGCGCGTCGTAGTCGCAGTAATGCCACGGCGCAACCGCAGTGTGCACGTCCGTGTACGCGCTGTTTGGGTTGTACTTTTTCTTGATGATGGGCGCGAGTCTGCTATCCAGCTCCACGGCGGCCAGAGGCTTCAGCGCCCAGCATCGCGGCCATGCGCTGCGGTACTCCCCGTCCCAGTTGCGCTGCACGAGGTCCCAGCTCCAGTGTTCGTTGACGGGGGCGAAATCCGTGTAGTTGGTGTAGAGGCCGCTCATCCAGCCGAGTCCGCGCTGATGCGCGACGTAGCGAGCCAGCGCCTCGTCTCCGCCCTTGGCGGGGGCCGCGCGCGTGCGCAGGGTGAAGCTCTCGCCGCCGTCGCGCCACGTAATCTCGTGGTTGCACTGTATCAGTTTCTCGATGCCATAGGCTCGCAGCATCCGGCTCCGCTTCTGCTGTTTCTCGTAGTCGTCCGGTCCCCAGCTCTCCTGCCACAGGCGGTCCACGGCCTGGTGTGCATGCAGACCCACCGGGTTGGGAATGGTGGGCAGGACTTCCTCGAATCGCGGAGAGACCGTGAGGAAGAACCGCTCAAATAGCGGGTTCCGCCTGCCGTCCGTCTTCGGCCGATACCGCACGCCGCCGTTGATCCGGGCAACCGATCCGGCGGCGTATTCGGCGCCGTACAGCTCTGAGCCGTTTGACCGATACCAATCCGTGTGCAGACTGACGAAGGCATTGCGCGGACCGGCCGCTGCCAGAAGCACCGAGGGATGGCCCTCGCCGTATGTCATGGGTGGGACGTAGAACGCCCTCGGCTGACGAACCCCGGAAAACTCCCCATAGGTGAGCTCCGTAGCCTTGCCGGTGGCATTGGAGATGTCCACGATCAGGCTCTTCTGGCGCATCTGAAGCGAGAGCGTGGTGCCGTCCGCATAGCGCGCCGTGAGTTTTCCGTTTCGCTGAGAGGCCTTTACCAATCGAGCGGCCCCGGCATTCGCTTCGAGTCGCACTCCCGCGCCGGGCATTGCGCTCCAGACAGGTTGCCCGCCCAGCGAGGCCCGCAGACTCGGCAATCCCGCGGCGGGATCGAACTCGAACGCTATCTCCGCATCCTTGCCCAGGTAGCTGAACCTGTAGCGGCCGCTGGCGCGCGCGAGATTGTTGGTGAAAGGTCCGCCAAGCTGCGGCGGAAGGATGGTCTCCTCACGCGTGGGGAAGGGCAGTCGCCCTGGTCCGGTGTTTGCGCCGGCACTCTGT
>CAZGLN010000215.1:5808-6797 GCA_964526545.1 uncultured Chthonomonadales bacterium | reverse complement strand
AGCGCGTATCCTGCCCCACCTCACGCTGATTGATGATGCTGAACCGGTGTGAGTGGAGGTACTCGATGGGGTCCTCGATGGTCAGCACGTGCACGCTGCGCTCGGAGTTGATCTGGTTGATCATGGCGGCGAGCGTGGTGGACTTTCCGGAGCCGGTGGGTCCCGTCACCAGGATCAGTCCGCGCGGCAGCCGCGTCAGGTCCTCCAGCACGGGCGGCAGGCTCAGGTCCTTAAGCGTCGGAATGCGGGAGGGAATCACGCGAAAGGCGGTCGCCACATTGGCGCGGTCACGGTACACATTTACGCGAAACCGTGAGAGGCGCGCGAGCTGATAGGAGAAATCCAGCTCGAAGTTCGTCTCGAAACGCTGTATCTGCTCGTCCGTAAGGATGTCGTAGATAAGCCGCTGCGAATCCTGGGGTGTTACCTTCTCGAAGTTGCACGGCAGGAGTTGGCCATCTACCCGGATGATGGGCGGCACGCCCACCGAGATATGAAGATCGCTCCCGCCCTTCTCCACCACGATGCGGAGCAGGTCATCTACATGGGCATCCTCGAGGGGACGCGGGCGCGCGCTGGCCGCGGCCCCTGCTTGCGCGGCCTGTGCTGCCTGCGGCACAGGCTGGGTTGTTTCGCTCAATCTACTCCTCCAGGGCCCTGGCGGCCCTCCGTCCCTGGGTCCTCCGCGTTCCGATTACGGCGGCGGTCCCGTGCGCGCCCGCCGGTCCTAGTGGCCGGCGGTGAAGACCACGCGCATCACTTCGTCCGGCGTGGTAATGCCCTCGAGCACTTTGATCAACCCGTCTTCGCGCAGCTCGAGCATCCCGTTGGCCTTGGCTGCGTCGCGGATGTCACTTAGCGGCGCGCGGCGCACCACCAGGTCGGCAATCTCATCGTTCACCCGCATCAGCGAGTAGATGCCGAGGCGTCCGCGATAACCGGTATGTCGGCACGCCTCACACCCTCGTCCGCGCCAGAGAGTGATCTTC
>CAZGLN010000215.1:0-5754 GCA_964526545.1 uncultured Chthonomonadales bacterium | reverse complement strand
GGCCTCCTCCTCGTAGGGCTCCTTGCAGTGCGCGCAGATCTTGCGGCCAAGGCGCTGAGCAAGGACTCCGATGACGGTGGCCGAGATAAGGTACGGCTCCACGCCCATATCCACCATTCGGATAACGGCGGAGGGTGCGTCGTTGGTGTGCAGGGTGGAGAGCACCAGGTGGCCGGTCAGCGAGGCCTCGATAGCGATTTCGGCGGTCTCCAGGTCGCGCATTTCGCCGACCATGATGATGTCCGGGTCCTGGCGCAGGAACGACCGAAGCGCGTTTGCGAACGTGAGACCCGCCTTCTTGTTCACCTGCACCTGGGTCACGCCGGAGAGCTGATACTCCACGGGGTCCTCGATAGTGATGATGTTCTTCTCGATGGAGTTCAGCTTGTGGAGCACGGAGTACTGGGTGGTGGTTTTGCCCGAACCGGTGGGACCGGTGGAGAGCACCATGCCGTTCGGCTGGGAGATAAGCTCCTCCAACTGCGCCTGGGTCTCCGCCGTAAAGCCGAGCTTGCCCAGACCGATCAGAATGCTGCTCTTGTCCAGGATGCGGCAGACAATCTTCTCACCGAAGACGTTCGGCAGACACGAGACGCGAAGGTCGTAATCCTTGTTCGTGTTACTGTCGCGGATGGGGATGCGGCCGTCTTGCGGAATGCGGCGCTCGGCGATGTTCATCTCCGCCATGATCTTGAAACGGGAGATGAGCGGGGCCTGGATGTACTTCGGCAGCTGCATGGTCTCGTGGAGCACGCCGTCCACGCGGTAGCGCACGCGCACATGCCTGCGGTCCGGCTCCAGGTGGATATCGGAGGCGCCTTCGTTGATGGCCTGCAGGATCACCGCATTGGCCACGCGCACGATGGGAGCCTCCTCGGCCATCGCCACCGCCGCCTCGTCATCCTCGGTAATCTCTCCGCTGGAGCCCGCCTTGGCCACGTTCTCGCGGATCTCGGCCATGAAATCGCTCATTGAGCCGCCCCCGCTGGATGGCGCCACGGCGCCTCCCTTGAGCGGGTTCATTCCCGGCTGGGCGGTGGGACCGTTGGTGGCCGAGGGCGCAAGGGTGGCCGTTCCGGAACCGTAGACTCGCGAAATGGCATCCTCGATGGCGCCGGGGGCCGCGAGAGCGGCGCGGATGTTGCAGCGCGAGACCACCCGCAAATCATCCGCCACGTAGGGGTTGTTGGTGTCGGCCATCGCCACGATCAGCGTGTTCGTGGCGTTATCTTTCTTCACCGGAATCACGTTATGCCGCCGCGCAATGTGCTCGGGCACCACGTTCACGGCGGCCTGTTCCGGCGCAAACTTGTTCAGGTCCACGAAGGGCAGGCCCAGCTCCTGGGCGCGGGCCTCCGTAACGTCGCGTTCAGAGCAGAAGGCCGACTCCACCAGCACCTTCGCAAGCGGAGATCCCGACTGCTTCGCCATCTCCTCAGCCTGCTTCAACTGCTCGGGCGTGAGATACCCTTTCTCGATAAGGTACTCACCCATGCCCTTCCGTGCCATGACCATGTCGTCCCCTCCGCCCTGTAGACGCGCGATCGGTCGCCCTTTCCAGCACTTCCGGCTGCGGCGCCGCGATTATAACACACCGCCCATCGGCACGCAATGCAGACATCCGGCCATCGGTTGCCTGGAAGGCCGGTGGAACACTCCCGTCATCTCAACTGAAGGGCCGCCGTGTAAAGCCCGGCAGCCTGTTGTTTCCCGCAAGTCCGGACCATATCCTGCCGCTTCTTCGCCTCTCAGCCCTGATATTCTCACGCGACGGCCTGGCCTCGAATGGCCGCGCGCGCCGCCTCCATCATCACCTCCACGGGAGGCTCCATACCAGTCCAAATCCTCAGCGCCCGCGCGCCCTGGTGTACCAGCATTGGGAGGCCGCCCACCGTGCGGCAGCCTCGCTCCAGGGCAAAACGCAGCAGGCCCGTAACTTCCGGTCTGTAGACCAGATCATACACCACGCACTCCCGGCTCAGGCACTCCAGCGGAACCGGCGGCAGAGTCTCCGTGTGCGGCTCCATGCCTGCGGAAGTCGCGTTCACCACCAGCGCGGCCTCCGCGATGCGCGTGCGCAGCGCGGCCGACCCGACGGCCAGGACCTCGGAGTCCGCTCCGCCCAGCTCGCGCACCAGATTCACGGCACGCTCCTCGGTGCGATTCACCACGGTTAGCTTGGAACCCGCGCGCGCGAGCGCGCTCACCACCGCGCGCGCGGCTCCCCCCGCCCCGATGACAACCGCGCGAGCACCCTCCAGGCCAATGCCTACTTCATGGAGCGGCGCAAGGAATCCATAGACATCGGTGTTGTGGCCGATGAGCCTGCCACTCTCCACGGCGATGGTATTGACCGCGCCGATGGCGGCCGCCTCATCCAAGGCCTCATCCACCAGCCGAAAGGCTGCCTCCTTATGGGGGATGGTTACATTCACTCCCCTTACGTTCAGGGCGGCCAGCCCGCGCAGCGCCTGCGGCAAATCCTCCGGCCGCACCGTAAACGGAACATAGACAGCATCCAGCCCGAGCGCCCGCAGCGCGGCGTTGTGCATGGCAGGCGAGAGGGAGTGGCCCACGGGATAACCCAGCACGCCGAATACCTGAGTGGAGCCTGTCAACGCCCACATAGACGCTCCCTCGACAGGTTCGACGACGCTCATACGCCCGGTGTTCCCTCTGTCGGTCATGGGAATCTGCCTCTACAACCGGCCTGCCGCGCGGAAGTAGGCGAGCAGGACCCTCTCAACGGCCCGACTGATCTTGGTGCCCAGGAACTCGCGCCGATACATAGGCCGCACCAGAATGGTGCGCATTCCCATCCGGTTCCCGCCCCACACATCCGTGAACACCTGATCGCCCACCATCACGGCGTCCTCGGGAGCCACGCCGAGCTCAGCCAGGGCCTCGCGAAAACCCCGCCGCCGGGGCTTCCACGCGCGCCGCACAAAGGGAATCTCCAACTCGGATGCCAGCGTGCGCAGCCGCTCGCCGTACCGTGTATTGGAGACCAGGCAGAGCTTCAGACCGGCCGCCTTAAGAGATTCTATCCATTCCACGACCGCCGCGGGCACATCCCGACGATGCCACCCCACCAGGGTGTTATCGAGATCGAGGAGCACGGCCTGCGCGCCTTCGGCGCGAAGCTGCTCGGCATCTATCTCCGTTACGCCGTTCGGGCAGTAGCGCTCCGGACAGAGCGCCATCAACCCGCGGCGTCGCCGCGCCCTAGCCCCCACGTCCCGCCCCCGCGGCGGCGCGCAGCGCGCGCATGCGCGCTACGGCCTGGTTGTGCTCACGCTCAGTGCGCGTGAAGATATGCGCACCCTCCGGCGTGGCTACGTAGTAGAGATAGTCGTGCTTTTCGGGTCTCATTGCTGCCTCCAGGCAGGCGATGCCGGGGCTGGCGATGGGCCCGGGAGGCAGCCCGGCATGGCGGTAGGTGTTGTAGGGCGAATCCACTTCCAAATCTGCATAGAGCACGCGCGATTTGTGCGCTCCCAGCGCATAGAGCACTGTGGCATCTATCTGCAGTTTCATTCCACGCCGCAGCCGATTCTGTATGACACCTGCGATGCGGGCGCGTTCCGAATCCACGCGCGCCTCGCGCTCAATCATGGAAGCAATGGTCACGAGCTCATGAAGCGTGTGCCGATGAGCGCGCAAGGCGGCCAGACGGGGAGTGTAGAAGACCTGCTCGAACCGGTCCAGCATCACCTGGGCGACGCGCTCCGGCGAGGTTCCGCGCCGAAACGCATAGGTATCCGGGAAGAGGTAGCCCTCCAAACCCGAAGCGGGCAGCGGAAAGAGGGTGCGCACGCGGCCGGCCGGCCTGGCGCAGAGTGCCAGAAACTCCTTCTCGCCCGCAATCACTCCCTGCTCCGCCAGCCGCGCCGCTATCTGCTTGACCGTAAAACCCTCAGGGATGGAGACCGAGACCTCGTCGGGATCGCGCGCGCCGCGCTGCAGCAGCTCCAATACGCGCCAGGAGGGCATGTTCGGGCGCAGAACATACGCTCCCGAGCGCATTCCGCTCATCTCTCCCCTGAGGGCCGCCAACAGCAGGAAGGCGTGCCGGTTCCGTATGATGCCTGCCTCCTCAAGGATTCCCGCGACCGCCTCGGCGCGCGTGCCGCGTGGAATCACCACGCGCACCGCCCGGCCGCTGGTGGAGACCGGCTGCCAAAGGATGTAGAGCATTCCTGCACAGGCGCCCGCGAGGCACACAAGGAGAAGAAGAGCCCGCCAGCGCCGTGGAGGCCGGATGGTCGGCTTGCGGCGGCTCATGGCTGGCCGGCGGCGCCTGCTGTACGCCGCTCCAGATAGTCCCTCAGAAGGAACGCCGCGGCGAGATCATCCACGCGTCGGCCCCTGGCCACGCCCGCAGGGTCGGCCTCCAGAGCGGCTTCCCGAGCGGAAAAGGTGCTCAACCGCTCGTCATGCATCTCCAGGGGAATGCTAACGGCGACGCGCAGAGCCTCCGCGAAAGCTCGCGCCAACTCCGCACTCCGTCCCTCCGAGCCATCCATGTTGAGCGGCAACCCCACGACGATGCGCTCCACTCCCAGCCCGCGCGCCAGCTCCCGCACGCGCGCCACGTCTCGCCGGTGCCCTTCGCGCTGCCGCTCCAGTACGGAGTGCGGCATCGCCAGGGTGCCGGTCTCATCCGTAACGGCCACCCCTATCCATCGCAAACCCACATCCAGCGCCATCACCCGCATGCCGCGCTCCGGGTCCTCCCGCCCTGCCTGGGCAACCGGCCTATTCTACCGCGCCCACTGGCCAGCCGGCCCGCCGGAGAGGCTGTTGCCGCGGCCATCCGCCTACCACTCCATGCCGCGCAGCCGCCGCGCCGCAAGCAGCATAGGCAATCCCACCGCCATGGCGCTGACCACCACCACCAGCGAACCCGCCGCCAGGTAGACCACCCCGCCCGGCATCCGCGCCACCTCCACCAGCGCCCAGGCGGCAACGGTGATTGCCGAGATCACCAGCAAGTAACCCATCTGTATGAAGAACGTGATAAGGCGGCCGCCCGGGGAGAGTGTGAAGCGCGCCTGTTCGTTGCGGAAATCCGAGAGCATGGCTGAAGCGCCGACTCCTATCCCGCTGAAGCCGGCAACCGCGCATGTAACCAGCCCGAGATTGAGCGCCCATTCGCTGCCGCCAATCGAACGGAGCGGCCCGTAAATCATTGTGGCCGCCAGTGAGAGCGGCAGTCCCAACGTGAAAGCGTAGAGGAACTTGCCGGCAATCAGCCACAGCGTATCGTTGGGAGAGGAGAGAAAGAGCCACAGAGCACGGTTCTCGCCGACGAATCCGCTCATCGAGAGCCGCATGGCAATCATCGCGAGCACGGGATAGAGGGTCTGCGCCAGCAGTTCCGAGGGCACGCGGTCCAGCCGGGGAGTGGTGCGAACGTTTACCAGAAACACGGCGATGACCGCGAGGGGAATAAAGAAGAGCGAGAGCTGCCGCATGTCGCGCCAGAGGCTTCGCAGGTCCTTCAGCAGGACACCGCGCAGCGGCCCAGGGAGGAGCCGCAACCGGCGCTCCAGGCCCGCGCCGACGGAGCGAACGGCCCGCTTGGGCTGCGGGCTCTCCTGAGCGGCAGCCCATCCACGCCAATGAAGCCACCGGGCCGTCTCCGAGGTAACAACCACCACGCCGATCCCCATGAGCCAGAGCAGTCCGATCGCCCCCCATGCCGCGGCTCCCGTCAATTCCCCGTTCAGCACGCGCCCGGCCCAATCCCAG
>CAZGLN010000214.1:737-6918 GCA_964526545.1 uncultured Chthonomonadales bacterium | reverse complement strand
CACCGCCCTGCGCCTTTACAGAGAGCAGGTCGCGGCTTGTGCCCGGCACGCGCAGCATGTCGCCAAAGGAGCAGAAGATAACGCCGGGTCGTGAGGCGATCTCGATGGCCTTGTCAATAAGCTCGATGGGGGTTACACAGACCGGACAGCCCGGGCCATGGATGAGCGTGATGGTTTCAGGGAGCAGCTCGTCAACGCCGAACTTTACAATCGCGTGAGTCTGGCCGCCGCAGACCTCCATGATGCTCCACTCACGCGTGGTCAGGCGCTGGATTTCGCGCGCCATGCGGCGCACTGCCTCGGCGTCACGGTATTCATCCACGAATCTCACTGCGTTGCCTCTTCCAACTCCTGCAGCTCGCCCATTTCGCGGAGGTAGGCAAAGACCTGCTTGGCCTCCTCCTCATCCACGATCTGCAAGGCGAAACCCACATGGACAATCACGTACTGGCCTGGCTGAACATCAGGAACATAGGCGAAGCTGACGTCCTTCACCACGCCGCCGAAACTTACCTTGCCGGTGCGCAGAAGCGGATCATCGCCTGCAACCGTGAGTACTTGGCCGGGCACGGCAAGACACATCTAAACTTCCTCACTTTCGTAACCGTTGTAGAGCGTGGCTGCCACCTGGCCGAGGGCAATGCCGCCATCGTTAGGAGGCACGCGCTGATGCCACGCCGGGCGTAAGCCCCTTGCGCGCAGTGTCCGCACGGCCAGCTCCGTGAGCAGCCGGTTTTGGAAGCAGCCGCCCGTGAGCACGATGTTTTCGATGGACTGCGCAACGGCCACCGCGGCAATAGCCGAGGCAAGCGCCGCGTGAAACTTGAAGGCTATCTCGCCGCGTGGCACTCCCGTCCTGCAATCGGCGACAATCGCCCGCACCATTGGCACCCAGTCTACCACAGCCGGTGCAGACCCGACGACGGGCAGAGGATAGGGGCCGCCTGCTTCTCCCTCGGCCTGCCACTCCAGCTCCACGGCAGCCTGGCCCTCGTTGCGCACCAGCATTCGTAAGCCGAGCAGGGCAGCCACACCATCGAAGAGCCGGCCGGCGCTGGTGGTGATGGGGCAGTTGAGCCCCGTGCTGAGCATCCTCCCCGCCGTAGAGAGCTGTCGCGCATCCACTGACTGCCGGATGGTCAGGCCCGCCCACTCCGGAACCTCTCCACCGTATGCCTCGTGGAGCAGCCCGATCGCCGACCGCCATGGCTGCCTGGCGGCAGCATCGCCACCCGGCAGGCGGAACGGGCGCAGGTGCGCCGCCCGTTGCCAGCCATCCTCGGTTACCACAAGGAATTCGCCTCCCCAAATCGTGCCGTCGGTGCCCAGGCCCACGCCGTCCCAGGCAACGCCTAGTGCCGGCGGCTCCAGCTGGTTCTCGGCCATGCACGCATACACGTGCGCGGCATGGTGCTGTACAGCAGCCCGGCGCGCGGGCAGCGTGTGCGCCAGGCGGCTGGAGGCGTAATCGGGGTGCAGATCGTGCACGACCAGCTCGGTGCGATGCTCATAGAGGCCGGAGAGATCGGCAATCGCCCGGCGGTAGGCGCGCAGAGCCTCCTCCGTCTCCAGGTCGCCAAGGTGCTGGCTGAGAAACACATCTCTCTCCACGGAGATTGCTGCAGTGCTCTTGAGATGCGCACCCATGCCGAGGGTGGGCGCTGGCTCTCGTGACAGCCGCACCGGCAGCGGCGCGTAGCCGCGGGCACGTCTCAGGACCTGTTCGTTCCCGAGCAGCATGCGGGCCACCGAATCGTCTACATGCCGCGCGATGGGACGGTTGTGCAGGAGCAGCACATCGGCGATGCCCCTCAGCCGCTGCAAAGCGTCGTCGTTCTCGGTGCAGATGGGCTCGTCGGAGAGGTTGCCGCTGGTGCAGATTACGGGAAAACCGAGCTCCGCCATCAACAGGTGATGCAGGGGAGTGCAAGGTAGCATCACACCGAGGGTAGGGCCGAGTTCCAGCGTATTGGCCGATCCTTTGCCCGAGGAGCGGGGGGCAACCGAGGGGTCCAGGATGCTTCCGGCTTGTGCACTCCGGCGCAGCAAGACAATGGGCGTCTGCGGGCTTGCGAGCAACCGCTCTTCGAGCGAGGAGACTTCGCAAAGAGTTTGCGCCTGATGGAGATCGCTAACCATCAGCGCAAAGGGCTTCTCTTCCCGCTGCTTGCGCCTGCGCAGCAGCCGTACCGCGTCGCCGTTGCGCGCATCCGCCAGCAGTTGGAAGCCTCCCATGCCCTTTAGGCCAACTATCTGTCCGGCCTCGATGCGTCGCGCCGCCTCATGAAGTGCTTCTTCAGGGCCAGCGATCTCTACGCCCTGCATATCCGCCAACCAGATACGCGGTCCGCAGGCAGGGCAGCAGGTGGGCTGCGCGTGGTACCGCCGGTCCCGCGGAGATTCGTACTCGTCGCGGCAGGCTCCGCACAGGTCGAACGCCCGCATGGTGGTATTTGGCCTGTCGTAAGGCAGGCGCAGGATGATGCTGAATCGTGGCCCGCAATGGGTGCAATTGATGAACGGATACCGGTAGCGCCTATCCGCTGGATTCCACATTTCGGCCAGGCAGCTTGCGCAGACGGCAAGATCGGGCAGGATTAGCGCCGTCTTTGCGCCTGCCTGGCGACTCGGCCTGATGGCGAAGCCGGCGTACCCTGCCGGCAAGAGAAACGCGGCCTCCAGGCTTTGAATGTGCGCAATCCGCGGTGCCTCCGGCTCGATCCGCAGCAGAAACTGCTCAAGTTGCTGGCGGGGCCCTTCGGCCTCAATCTCTACACCGTGCGGGCCGTTGAGCACCCAGCCGCTCAGGCGCAACTCCTCCGCCAAGCGCGCAATGAAGGGCCGGAAACCCACTC
Organism: uncultured Chthonomonadales bacterium; assembly: GCA_964526545.1. GTDB lineage: Bacteria > Armatimonadota > Chthonomonadetes > Chthonomonadales > CAJBBX01 > CAZGLN01. The sequence goes on along the minus strand of CAZGLN010000214.1, from coordinate 4,063 downwards.
CCTGGACGGCTCCGTGGATGACAATCCGTAGACGTTCAGTAGTCAAGGCAAGAATGGTCCTGCGCATGCGCAGTCAGGCTCCCACGGTATTGCGGGAGCCTGACAACTTTCGATTGGGTAATAGCGCGGAACGGCAAGACCGCGGATCTAGTGAGCCTTCTGGGCCTCGACCACCGCCAGAGCCGCCAGATTTACGATGTCCTTCACTTCATCGCCTGGTTGGAGGATGTGCACCGGCTTCTTCATTCCGACCAGGATAGGCCCCACCGAGTCCGCGTTTGCCAGCCGCTGCACCAGATTGTAACCGATGTTGCCGGCCTCGAGATTGGGAAAGATCAGCACGTTGGCTTCCTTCCGCAGGCTGTTGAACGGATAGACGCCGTTCAGCAGCTCCTCCACCAGGGCGGTGTTGGCCTGCATCTCGCCATCCACCACCAGATCGGGCGCCTCCCGCCTTACGATGGCAACAGCCGTGCGGACGCGATCCACCCGCGCGTGCTCCACACTGCCGAAATTGGAGAAGCTGAGCATCGCGATGCGCGGCTCGATGTCGAAATCGCTAGCCAAACGCGCGGTCAGTATAGCGATATTCGCCATCTTTTGGGCATCCATCTCGATATTCACCGACGCATCGGCGAAGAAGAGCACGCGGTTACGCGTGGTCACCATGTAGACGCCGGCGGCGGTGCCGTAGTCCTCGCAAGTGCCGATTACGCGGAGGGGAGCCTTCAGGGCCTCCGTGTAGTGGTAGCTTAGGCCGCTGAGCATGCCGTCCGCGTCGCCGCCGACCACCATCAAGGCCGCGAAGTAGTTAGTGTTGAGAGTCAGGTCCTCCGCCTCGCTCTGTGTGACTCCCTGCCGGCAGAGCATGCCGTAGAGACGCCGTGCGTAGGCCGCCCTCGTCTCGGCAGTCGCCGGATCCACGATGGCAATTCGGGAAAGATCCAGAGCGAGTTCCGCAGCGGTGCGCTCGATAGTCTCGCGGCTGCCAAGCAGAATCGGGTGCGCCAGCCCCTCTTCAACGAGCTGATGCGCGGCGCGAATAACGGTCTCATGCGCACCATCGGCGAGGGCGATGCGCTTCGGCTTCGCGCGCGCCTTGTTGAGGACAATGCGCATCATCTCGCGCGACTTGCCTAGGCGCGCCTCCAACTGATCTCGGTAAGGGCCTATCTCCAGGGTCCGCCGCGCAACTCCTGACACAACTGCCGCTCGGGCCACGGCAGGAGCCACCCAGAGCAGCACCCGTGGGTCCAGGGGCTTCGGAATGAGGTACTCCTTTCCGAAGTGGAGGCTCTGCAGCCCGTATGCCTTGGCGACTGCTTCGGGCACGTCCTGCTTGGCTAGTTCCGCGAGGGCCTCCGCGGCCGCTACCTTCATCGCCTCGTTGATCTCGGTGGCGCGCACATCCAGGGCTCCCCGAAAGAGGAAGGGAAAGCCCAGCACGTTGTTGACCTGGTTGGGATAGTCCGAACGGCCCGTGGCGACAATGGCGTCCGGACGCGCCTCCAACGCTTCGTAGTATCCGATCTCGGGGTCCGGATTGGCCATCGCGAAGATGATGGGGTCGCGCGCCATGGTCTTGAGCATCTCCGGAGTAACCAGACCGGGTGCGCTCAGCCCGATAAACACATCCGCGCCTTCCAGCGCATCCGCGAGAGTTCGCGCGGAGGTCTCCGCCGCGACCTCCTCCTTCACGCGGTTCATGTGCTCTGATCGCCCGCGATAGACGACCCCGGCTTTGTCTACCAGGACCATGGATTCGCGCCGCACACCCAGATGCTGGTAGAAGCGCCAGGTGGCGATGGCGGCCGCGCCGGAGCCGCTGAATACCACCCGCACCTCCTCGGGGCGCTTTCCTTGCAGCTCCAGCGCATTGAGCAGGGCGGCGCCGGAAATGATGGCGGTGCCGTGCTGATCGTCGTGAAATACGGGAATGCTCATGGCGCGCCTGAGCCGGTCCTCAATCTCGAAGCACTCCGGCGCGCGGATATCCTCCAGGTTGATTCCTCCGAAGCTCGGCTCCATCAGCCGAATCGCCTGGATCATCTCCTCCGGATCTTCGGTCGCCAGCTCGATATCAATGGCATCAATATCGGCGAACCGCTTGAAGAGGATGGCCTTGCCCTCCATCACGGGCTTGCCCGCCAGGGCGCCGATATTGCCGAGACCCAGAACGGCCGTGCCGTTCGTGATGACTGCCACGAGATTGCCGCGCGCGGTATAGCGAAAGGCGGCGTCGGGATCCCGCTGAATGGCCCGACAGGGCTCGGCCACGCCGGGAGTGTAGGCCAAAGAGAGGTCGCGCTGCGTGTAGCAGGGTTTGGTTGGTACGACTTCGAGTTTGCCGCATGGCGGGCGGCTGTGATACGCCAATGCCTCGTCGTTGAGGTTCATCGCCTTCTTTCCTGCAGGGCACCGTGCAGATGCCAGGCCCGCACACGTGCCCAGGAGTGTTATGAGGCAAGCCGCTTGGTCAGATAGTCCATCCACGCCTCCATGCCCGCACCCGTCCTCGCGGAGAGCTCGATTATTTCGGCACGCGGCGCCACCTTGCGAACGTTCGCCAGTGCGGTTGGGCGGTCGAACCCCGTCGCTTCGGCCAGGTCCGACTTCGTGATAATCACGAGGTCCGCGGTGCTGAACATCACGGGATACTTCAGCGGCTTGTCTTCGCCTTCTGTGACGGAGAGTAGTACAACCCGCAGGTCCTCTCCCAAATCGAAGTTCGACGGGCACACCAGATTGCCTACATTCTCGATGATTAAGAGGCGCACCGCATCGGAAAGCACTCTGGGCGCGGCAGTCCAGACCATCTCGGCATCGAGGTGGCACACGCCGTCCGTCTCAATCTGCGTTACCGCCGCCCCGTGCCCCGAGAGGCGCCGCGCATCGTTGTCAGTCGCCAGGTCGCCAACGATCACGGCTGCCATGGATGGATCATCCAGTCGCGCGATTGTCGCCTCCAGGAGCGCCGTCTTGCCTGAACCTGGAGAGGAGAGCACGTTCAGCACAAGCATGCCTCGGGACCGGAAATCCGCGCGGTTGCGCGCGGCGAGGGCATCGTTCCTGCCGAGCAACGGCTCGGAGACGTCCAGTTTCCGCGGTTCAGACATGGCGGCTGCCTCCAGACACGGCTAGATGACCTCCAGTTGCGCGACGTCGAGCTCCCGACCGGAGAGGACTTCGGTGGTTGGCATCCCGCACTCCGGGCAGATGAAGACGAGATCTTCCGGTTCGAAATCGCGCGCGCAATTGGCGCATCGGCAGACCAGCGGCACCTCGTCAATCTCGAACACGGCTCCCTCGGCTGCGGTGCCGGCCGA
>CAZGLN010000214.1:0-712 GCA_964526545.1 uncultured Chthonomonadales bacterium | reverse complement strand
GCAAGGCGTCCGGCGACGCCCCGGACAGCTTGCCCACCCGCATGGTGAGCCGGGCAATCCTTGAGGCTCCCGCGGCAGCCGCATGCCTGGACGCGATGTCCAGCGCAGTCTGCATAAGACCCACTTCATGCACGGCAGCCCGCCTCCCGCATAAACCGGCGCAGGGTCTCCTCGGCCGCCTCGATGTGCTGACGCGCACCGTCCGTTATATCGGCGCCATATTCGAAGCCGTAGCCCTGCACTTCCATCAGATACGCCGGCGGCGTCTTCACGTGGAGTGCTTCGGCAAGCGCCAGAAGCATCGCCGGCGTGTAGTGGTGTCCCAGAGCGAACCCATCCTGCGGCCGAACCTCGTGCAACCGGATGGGAGCCTCCTCCTGCCGCGCGGAGGCATCAACAAAGATCACCAGCGCGCGGCCCTCGAGTTCGGTAACCAGTTCAGGCGTGAGCTGATGGCACACGAGTACTTCTAAGCCGGGCAGTCGGCTCTCGGCCAGGCGGCGCGCAATGACCGGGCCGAGGGCGTCGTCACCTCGGAGCTCATTGCCGTAGCCAATCACAAGACAGCGGCAGCCTCGGCCGGCTTCCGCGGCGGAAGCCGGCCGAACATCGTCCTGCCCACTCGTCTCAGGCAATGAACCTATCCGCGAGCGGCCTCATCCAGCAAGCCGCCATCCGGACCGAACAACTGCACGTGCAGCGGCATGGTGCC
>CAZGLN010000213.1:0-7001 GCA_964526545.1 uncultured Chthonomonadales bacterium | reverse complement strand
CGCTCCATGTGCCCTATGACGAAGAGAATCTCGTGCTTCATGCCCATCCGCTGCCCATCTGGACAGGGAAAGAGCGCCTCCACTCTCGGCAAGGCCGCATCTTTCTCGTCGGGGATGCCGCCGGTCTCATCAACCCCTTCTTCGGCGATGGCATCCTGCACGCGGTGCGCAGCGGCATCCTGGCCGCGCAGTGCGCCGCCGAGGAGTGCGGACGGGAATACACCCGGAGGCTCCACGGCCTATTGGCGGCCGACTTCGATGCGGCGCACCGACTGGCCACCTTCTTCTATCGCTTCCCGGGCCTCTGCTATCGCTATGGAGTGAAGCGTCCGGGCGCCACGCACACGGCCGCCCGGCTGCTCTGCGGAGAGGCTCCTTTCACCGACGTGGCCAATCGCGTGCTAAGGCGGCTCAAGTACCGCCTGGCGCGGTTTGGACCACAAGAACTAGAGGACACCAGTGGATAGAAGCATGTCTTCCATGTGCCCGCTCTGGAGAGAGTATTCCGCCCAGCTCGGCGGCATGGCAGCGCGCAGCCGCAACTGCCTCGTAGCCAGATCGAGGCCCTGAAGTTGGCCTCCACGCCGAGCTCCACCGCCATCTTGGGGGCGCCGTGGTGCCGCGCATCCTCTGGAGGTTCTTCCAGCGCACGGGCCACCCTCTCGCGGAGCGCTACCCGGAGTACGAACCGTTTGAGGAGTACTACACGCGCGAGCACGCGTCTCTGAACCAGTATCTGGAGCTCCATTCGCTGGTGGAGAGCGTGCAGAGCCTTGAGCTGCTTCCCTACTTCGTCTCAAAGTTGGTGCGCGGTGCCTACACTTTCGAGACCATCTGCTACCTGGAACTGCGGCACACACCCTACCTGCGCACCAACCCGAACCTCCCCGAGGATTCGCGAATTGCGCAGATGCGGGACGTGGTAGGCATCATCGCCGAGGCGAGCAGGCAGCCTGACTACCCCATCCTCTTCTCGCAAATCCTCTGCATGCACAGCCGGCTCCCCACGCGCGTCAACCGCGCCATCGTGGATCTGGCCGCCTCGTGCCCGGAGTGGGTGTGCGGCATAGATCTCGCCGGCCCCGATCAGCTGTACCAGGGCCGCCTGCAGGAATTCTTGGAGCATTTCGAGTTGGCCCGCGCGCTCGGCTTGCGAACCACCGCCCACCTCTACGAAACCGCGCACGGCTGCCACCCGCAGCTTCTGCCCTACCTCGATCGCATAGGCCACGGCGTGCAGATACCGCTGAGGTATCCCGACCTGCTTCCGGAGATTGCCGCGCGCGGACAGTGCCTCGAGATCTGCCCGACCACCTACCTCAAGACCGGCACCTTCGCGGATTACACCCCCTTGCGTGAGGTCTTCTCGCGATGCCGTCAGGCCGGCGTGGATATCGTCATCTGTACCGACAATGCGGGCCTGCACAACGTGCGCCTGCCGTTCGAGTTCGAGAATCTCCTCACGATGGACATCATGGACTTCGACCAGCTCCGCGCGTGCCAGGAAGCGGCCTTCCGACATGCCTTCGCGTGGAACCAGCCCGCGCCGCCGCACCGCCTGCTGGCGGACATCCTGCAGCGAGCCTGAACGGCGCTGCCGCGCAACGTTGACCTGGTAACCCGCGTCTTGTAAGATGACCGGGATGGAAACCTCCACGCGCCTTGCCGATCCAACCACTCTCTCGCGCATCGCGCGGCTCGAGCTTCGCGCGCGTGCCGTGGTGGAGGGCGTCATCTCTGGCCTCCACCGCAGCCCGCATCGGGGCTACAGCGTGGAGTTCGCGCAGCACCGTGACTATTCGCCCGGCGATGAGATTCGACACATAGATTGGAAGGTCTGGGCGCGCTCCGATCGCTACTATGTGAAGCAGTACGAGGAGGAGACGAACCTAAAGGCGTACCTGCTCCTCGACTGCAGCGAATCCATGCGGTACCGCTCCGGCGCCCTTTCGAAACTGCAGTACGGCGCGGTGTTGGCCGCCGCGCTGGCCTCCCTGCTGCTGAAACAGCGAGACTCCGTTGGTTTGGCGCTCTTCAGCGACGGCGTGCAGTCGTTCCTGCCGCCTGCCGGCACGCCCGCGCAGTACAGGGAGGTCCTCCGGAGGCTTGAGGAGCCGGAAACCCAGCCGCGCACAGGCATCAGCCACGCCTTTCACGACCTTGCCGAGCGCATCAAGCGGCGCGGACTGATCCTTGTGTTCAGCGACCTCTTTGACGACCCGCAGCAGATTCTGAGGGGTCTGCGGCACTTCAGCCACCGCAAGCATGAAGCGATCATTTTTCACCTGCTGGACCGATACGAACTCACCTTTCCCTTTCGCGATGCGCTGGTCTTCGAGGGCATGGAGATGCAGGGCCAGCTTCCCGTGGAACCAAATGCCCTTCGGCGCGGCTACCTGGAGGCTCTCGAGGCGCACGTGGATGCGCTCCGCCGGGGCTGCCGTGAGATGGCGATGGACTATGTGCAGATTGCCACGGATGAGCCCGCGGACGAGGCGCTCTCGCGCTACCTCTCTGGGCGGATGCTCCGCTAAATGGGCGCCCTCTCCTTCCTCAACCCGGCTTTTCTTTTAGCCCTCGCGCTTGCTGCCATACCCATCCTCCTCCACCTTATGCGCCGGCGGCGGGTGCAGGTGGTGCCCTGGGCGGCCTGGGACTTCCTGCTGAACTCCCTGCAGCGCAATCGCAAACGTCTGCGCATCGAGCAACTGCTGCTCCTGCTGGTGCGTGTCGCGATTGTCGTTCTGGTGGTGTTTGCCTTCGCGCGGCCCCTGCTGGTCGGTGCCGCCTCACGGCTCATCGGCCGCAACTCCTCCACCTACGCCATCGTGGTGCTGGATTGCTCGCTCAGCATGGCAGCCAACGCGGCGAACGGCACCGCTCTGGAGCGCGCCAAGCGTGCCGCCGAAACCATCGTGGATCAGGTGCTCCGGCCGGGCGACAGCTTCTCGCTGGTTCTGGCGACCGCGCGGCCGGAGGCCGCCATCCGCAGTCCCTCCTACGACCTTGCGGCCCTCCGCGCGCGCATCCGGCAAGCCCGGGTAAGCGACAGGGGAACGGACTACGGCGCGACCGCCCGAATGGTGGCCGCGCTCCTGCGCGAATCGCGGTCTGCTTCGGCCGAGGTCTACTGGATCACCGACAGCCAGGCTTCCGGCTTCAAGGAGAGCGATCAGAAGCCGACGCAGCAGGCCTTCGCCGCGCTGGCCGAGCGGTGCCGCGTGCTCTGGATAGACGTCGGCGGCGGCGCGCCCGCCAATGCCGCCGTGGAGGCGCCCTCCTTCAGCCGCGAGCTTGTAACCCCGGGGCAGCCTGTCCGCATCGTGGCACGGGTGCACCACTACGGCCGCGAACCCATTCCATCGGCCAGAGTCACGCTCGAGGTGGACGGCAGGAACGCGGGTACGGCCGAGGTCCGCCTGCCCGCGAAGGGAACCGCGCCGGTCTCGTTCGTCTATCCGTTTGCCAGTCCGGGCCTGCACGCGGGCCGCGTCTCGGTGGACTCTGACGATGCCTTGCCGCGAGACAACGACGCCTGGTTTGCGCTCTGGGTGCGGGAGAGGCTGAATGTCCTCCTGGTGAACCCCCGGCCGTCGTCGGACCCCGCGCGCGATGAGGCCTTCTATCTCGCACTTGCACTCTCGCCAGCAAGCGCGAGCGAGGGAGGCCAATCGGCTGTACGCGTAACACAGCGGTCCAGCCTCGCCGATTCGGCGCTCGACCTGAGCGCGTTCGATGTCATCGTGTGCGTTGGCGCATCGGTTGTAGATCAGGCAACCGTTGGGACCTTGCGTAACTATGTGCGGGCGGGAGGCGGCCTCTTTCTGCTGCCCGGGGCCGCAACCGATGGACTCGCCGTGTCCAGTGCTTACGACAAGCAAGGGCCGTTTCTTCCCGCGCGGTTCGGCGCAAGACGCTCGGTGGAGTTGGAGCAGGCACCTTCACTGGATCCCGCCTCACTCCAAGGTGCAGCGCTCGCTCCGTTTAAGGATCCCGCCGTGGCGGACGTGGGCAGCGGGCGATTCACGGTTTCGTTCGATCTCGCCGCGGGAGAGCAGGCGGCTGCCGACCCGGACATCGGCGCCGCCAGGATAATCGGACGCTTCTCCGACGGAAGACCCGCGCTGGTGGAACGCACGTTTGGCCGTGGCCGCATCCTGATGAGCGCGTGGCCCGCGGGCGCTAATGGTTCGACCCTGCCCTACAAACCGGTCTACGTGCCGCTTGTTCACCAGCTTGTGGCCTTCCTCGGTGCCGGAGCCTCCGCCAGCCGCATCCTCACGGTGGACCAGACCTACGTCGCGCGGTTTCCCGTGCGCGCCTCGGGACAGACATTTCGTCTTGTAAGACCCGACGGCTCCACGCAGAACCTGCCGGTGGTCATGAGCGGCGATGGCCTCTCCGTTCAGACCGCGGATACCGCGCTCGCAGGCATCTACCGGATTGCCGCCGGCGCCAGAGAGAACGCCGACGGCTTCGCGGCCAATCTCGACCCTGCCGAGTTTGACCTGACACGTCTGGATGCAACCGCGCTCGCCACCATGACGGGAGGAGCGCGGGTTACTTACGTCCGCGACGGTGCGGACATCGTGTCCTCCGCGCGACGTGCCCGCTACGGTGCCGAGCTCTGGCGCCTGGCGGTCCTGCTGGCTCTCCCGCTGCTCTTCCTAGAGGCGTTAATGGCACAACGGTTCGGCCGCCGCGCCTAATGTCCGAGCACACAGTCGCCAACGATGCCATTGGGATCTGCTATGCCTATCGTTCGGCCGTCTGGCATGACCAGTGAGCCTGCGGTACAATGCGAGAAGAGACCATAGAGGGTATCCGCTCATGCGCTGCTTGCTCTTGATGCCGATTGTGCTTCAGTTGGGTGCGCCGCTCGCGGGACATGCCCAGTCCAAGAGCCTGCCGGAGCTTCGCTGGCCGGTTCTCAGCCTGCCGGTGCGGTCCGCATTGGGAGCAGGCGGACGAGGAGGGCTTGCGGCTCCAGCCTCCGTGGGCGGGTTGCGCGCACTGGCAGGCACGGGCGGCGCGGTGGACCCGCTCTCCATCGCGCAAGACGAACCGGACGATGACGAGGAACAAGTCGCGCAGAGCCCGATGAACCGGGGCAGGTGGGGCTTTGTAACTCCCTGGGTCGCGGAGCCGGAGGATATTCTGGACCTGGAGGGACCGGCTCCCGAGGCGCGAGTCTCGCGTGGAGCCTTGCAGGTACGGTCACTGGGCACGCTAGCGCCCGCGCGCAGGCAGCTTCCCGTGCTCCGGTATGGTATGGTGCGCTACGCCCCGCCCGGCAAGGATCAGCAGCCGGATCTGGGGCTTGTCATCCTCCCCTACGACCGCAAGGATGACGACGACCTGCGTGATCTGGGCCTCACCGTAACTCCCCTGAAGGGCGCCGCGAGGCCACGGGAAGGTGAACGCCGCGCAACCGTGCCCAACTTCCGGCGAGGCATGCGGGGCATGTTCAACCTGGGCTTCGGGCAGTTCAACCCTTCGTTCATGGGTCTGGATTTCGGCATCCCGAATCTCGGCGCGGGCGCGGATATCAGTCAGTACCTCTACAATCCCGCCGCTGCCGTGCTGCCCTCCGTATTCGGTCGGATACGCTGAGCGCCCCACGCGTTGCCGACTTGCATGCGGCCCTCGCGGAGGTGCCGCTTGCGCGCCCGTTCGCCACGGCGAAGGATCAGCTCGCCAGGCAGGTCGCCCGCCACGTTGCACTGCGGCTCGTTCTGGATACGGGCCAAACGGCGCAGGCCGAGGCCGTGCCCGTGCAGTATGTAACCGGCGAGACACCCGAGAGTGTTCTGCGTGCCGCGGCTGCGGCGGTTCCGGTTGTTCGCGGTCTCTCCTTGCGGCACCCGGGCGAGTGGAGCGAGGCGCTGGCCCACGTTGAGGGTGCCAGCCTGCGCGCGGGCCTCGAGATGGCGCTCTACACCGCGATGGCGGCGCACTCCGGTCAGAGCGTGTGGAGGTACTTCGGGGCGAAGGTCGCGTGCCTGGAGACAGATATCACCATCTCCCTCGGGGCTGACGTCGCTGAACAGGCCAGGCAAGCGGCCGAGGACGGTTTTCGCTACCTGAAGGTTAAGATCGGAAGCGGGAACCCATCCGAGGACATCCGACGCCTTCGAGAGATCCATGCTTCCGCTCCGCGGGCACGCCTGCGCCTGGATGCCAACCAGGCGTTCACGGCGGATTCAGCGCTCGCGCTCTTGCGCGAAGTAGCCTCTCTCAACCTGCCCGTTCAGTTGGTGGAGCAGCCCGTGGATGCGCGCGACCTGGCCGCGCTGGACAGCGTGGCCGCACGCTCGCCCTATCCCGTCATCGCGGATGAGGCCGTCCTGGATGTCGCCACGGCGAACGCGGTTCTGAGCCAGACCCGGGCGCATGGCCTCAACATCAAGATCATGAAGTCCGGCGTGACGGGCAGCCTCGAGATCGCGCGGATGGCAGCGCGGGCCGGCCGCAGATTGATGATCGGCTGCATGCTGGAGACAGCCCGGGGAATCGCCTTCGCGGCTGCGCTGGCCGGCGGAACAGGGCTCTTTGAATTCGTAGACCTCGATTCACACATGCTGCTGGCCGGCCAGAATCAAGCCGAGGACATGCAGCAGTCCGGGCCTAATCTTTGCTGCGTGGATGTGCCGCCAAGGCTGCTTCCTAACTCGCATTGAGACCTATACACTCCTCTTGACGTGCCCTGGTCTCCTGGATAGGATAAGCACCAACGACCGGTCCCCCACCGGCCTCAGCCTTCACCAAGACCGCGGACGTCTGCTCAAACCCGGCGGCGCTGCCGACGCATCCCTGGTCAGTGGGGCGTGCAAGCGACGCGAAGGAGCCCACGATGGAAACGGGAGCGCTCTGGTCGGCACTCTTCATCGGCACGGCCGGATTGGTCTTGGGGTTGGCGGCGCCTTCCGGCCGGCCGGCCGGCGGCAGCGTCATCTCCGGGCGCGGTCTTCTCCTCCTCGCCGGCGCGCCGATCCTCCTCT
>CAZGLN010000212.1:0-7002 GCA_964526545.1 uncultured Chthonomonadales bacterium | reverse complement strand
GTGCTCCTTGTGATGGAGGAAGCGAATTCTCGCAGCAAGACCGCACTCTCGGCCAGAGCGGATGCCGCGTTCAAGGAGCATGGCTGCTTTGTCCGACTTAGGGCACCATCCCGCGAGGAGTTGGCGAGTTGGGCGCAGATTGAGGCGCGGAAGTGCGGCAAGAACCTGGAGCCACGCGCGGCCGTCCGGCTGGTGGAGATGTCCCTCGGCGAGAGGAGGCTGCTTGAGCAGGAGTTGGAGAAGCTGATATGCTTCGCCGGCACCGACCCCGCAATCACCCTCTCGCAAGTGGAGCAGGTCGCCACAAGCAACCCGCAGGACGTGATGTTTCGATTGGTGGATGCGGTGGCTAATCGCAACGCGGAGCAAGCGCTGCGTTACTTTCGCGAGGCGCTCCGGTTCGAGCCCCGGCCGCACGCCGTTGCAGGGAAGCTAATCGCCCTGCTTCGCATGCAGATTCGGCAGTTGTGGCAGGCCGGCGAGCTGCGGGCCATGGGCATCGCACCCGCCGGGCTTGCCGCGCTGCCCAGCCAAATCGCAGCGCAGCTGCCCAGCGAGCATAGCCTCCTCGGCGTTGCATGGAAGGCGCGCGACCTCTTCGCAGCCAGCCGGCGCTGGTCGCGAGCCGAGCTCGCCCGCGCGATGGAGCTTCTTCAGGAATGCGACCTGGCAAGCAAGGGAGCGGGCGAAGGCAGCGATGACGTGGTGGCCAACGTGGACTTGCTCCTGATTCGCCTCTGCACCTAACGCGCGATACGCCGCGCCAGACGCACGCACGGCCCGTTGCGGTGTACCGCAGCGGGCCGGATAGCGATTCTGCCGAAGACTACTCGGTTGACTTGGCTGCGGCCGCGCGCTTCATCAAGCGGGACTTGCGGCGCGCCGCGGCATTGCGATGGATAATGCCTCGCTCTGCCGTCTTGTCAATCACGCTGATCGCCTGCCGCACGGCCGCATCCGCGCCTGCGTCGCCTGACTGCACCAGATTGCGCGCCTTCTTTATGAAGGTCTTCATCGCGGACTTGGCCGAAACGTTGCGCAGGTGGTTTTTGCGCGACTTGATGACATCCTTCTTTACGGATTTAATGTTGGGCACGAGCAGCCTCTCCTTCGAACGTTAGCGCGGGGATTATACCCTGCTCACGGTCTGTCTCTATAGTTCCAGTTTGTCAAATCGCCCCGCGGTAGGATCCAGTGCTTCCATCAGGCCGGTGTAGGCGGCCTCCACGCGCGCCAGAATGTCTCGAGCGGCCATCTGGTCTTCGGAGCCCTCCGGGAATCGGTCCGGCTGGCATCTCGCCACAAGCCGCTGATAGGCCGCCCGAACCTCCACAAGGTCCGCGCCCTCTTCCAGCCCGAGCACACGGTAATGCCGTGCCAGCGGATTCGGCGCGGCGTGCCGTTGAGGCTGCGCGGAAGGCGGAGCCGCGGCAGGCCGGACCTGCGGCGGCGCGCCGCGTGCAATCTCTTCGGGCGTCCGAAGGGAGGGGCCTTCCGTCAGGGCTTCCCGCAGCTCGTCACGAGCCGCCGCCTCTGCGCGCAGCCGGTTGGCCTCCTCGAGTTCATCCTGGTCTATGCGGTCGAGCCGCTCCTTCAGCGCCTGCATCTGTGAGCGCGCTATACTCCGCAGCCTTCGCGAGAAGCTCATGGTCTCCCCCTGGCCAACCCGCCCTACCCTTGCGCCCGCAGTCTGGCCTCATCCGTGGTGGCCAACGCCTCCGCCACGCTGGCATCCAGCACGTCTATCTCGCCTCGCAGTCGGCTGAGTTCCGTACGAAGGTCCTCTCCGAAGGAAGCCGCGGTCTCATCCGTTGACTTCAGCCGCAGCACCTGAGCCTTCCAACTTGAGAGCGTGGCTTCCACGTTTTCGAGCTGGCCGTCTATGCGCGCAGAAGCCTGCTTGATGGCGCGAAAGCTGGCCAACTCGGCCTCACGCGCGGCGAGTGCCTGCTCATACTGTCCGCGCGTAATGGGATCTTCCGTCTCCTCAATGCGACGTCGAAGCTCACCCACGTAACGCTTCAAGGCAGCATCGTCAATCTGCGATAGATACCGCGATATCTGCCGCTTCTTCTCCGCGACCTCCACCGCGCGCTCCACAAGGGCCATCAGCTGTGCGGATACGCGGGCGAGCTCCTCGGCCACGTAACCGGGCACGTCTTCCGCGCGGCACTCCTGCGCGACCTCCCGCCGAAGCTGCAGGATGTACCGCACCCGCTGTCTGGTCTCGTAATCGAAGGACTGCGCCTCGGTTTCGATGCGCCCTTCGACCTTTGCTTCAAGCTCCTGCTGTCGCTGCAGCCGCAAGCACTCGACAAACTTTTTGTCGCGGATCCTCCATGCGATGTAACCCGCCAGACCGCCTCCGCCAATCACGAGAAGCACAGGCGAGAGCGCGAGCAGGCCAACCAGCAAAATACCGCCGAAAGTCAGCGCGATGGGCGTCTGCAGGGTGCGGCGGACAACATACCAGACGACCGGCGAAGATTCCTGATCACGCATGGTCCCGCCGCCGGCCTATCCCGACGCTCCTTCCGCCTCGTCAGCTCTGCTGGAGTTTCTGCTCGAGCTCGCGGATCTGACGGTCTATATCGTCCTCCTGAGCGCCCGTAACCGTCGCGGATGTGGTCGTTGGAGTGGCCGCCGTCCCGAGCCCCAGTTTCAGTTCGAGTTCGGCCAGAGCCTTCTCCGTGTCCGCGTCCATCTGCTGGTCCTCAAGAAGCTCCAGGCGAGAGTCGACACTGGTTTTGGCTATCTCCGCGCGCGCTGCGGCCTCCGACTGCATGCTGCGAATGCGCTCTTCCGCCCGATCCCAGCTCTGCGCCGTCTCGTCAAGCTGCAGCCCGTCCAGTGCCTTGTTTATGGCGATCTGGATCTGCGCCTGCTTCATGTTGGCCTTGAGGGCGAGCGCCTCCGCGGTCTTCACGCGGAACCGCTCCTCCTCGCGACGTATAGCGGTCTTGACTGCCTCGGCCGTCTCTTCCGCCTGCTTCAAGGAAGCGCGGAGGTTTTCGAGGGTCCGTTCACTCAATGACTTTTCGCGCAGAAGCGTGCGGGCGAGCTCGCGGTTGCCCTGTTGCAGGGCCGTGGCCGCCTTCGCTTCCAGCGTGCGGGCGCGTTTCTCTTCCTGCTCGACGAGGTTTTGCAGGTTGTTCTTCTGCGTGATCGCCTGAACCGCGCGCTCGCGATTCTTGATCTGGTTCTCCTTCATCTCCCGGAGAGACTCGTTGATGATGATCTCCGGGTTCTCGAGCTCGTCGAGCTTGCCCATTATCAGGGCACGCAGGTAGCGAAAGAAGCGCCTAAACATGCTCCACTCCTCAAGAGTTGGGCGGGCTGAATTTGCCGATGCGGCAATACGCGCCGCCGTCTCTGCCGGTTCGCGGAGGGCGTGCGCATAGCAACGTTGCTAGCCGTATTCAGGTTCATTATCGCAGGATTCACCCAGCATGTCAACGCGAACGCAGGCGCGAAGACTGGCGAGCGTAGGCCGATCAGGGCATAATACGGGTGTAGAGGAGGCGACGTGGTGCTGCCGGACGACGATTCTCTTGCAGCCGTGGGGACTACCGCGGCATTCGAATCGGTGGTACCGCATATGGCCGTCCCCGACGTTGTGCGAACGGCCGAGCACTACCGTGACCGTCTAGGCTTCGAAATCGCCGGCTTCTGGGATGGCGCCGAGGTGCATCACGACGCAAGCCGCCCGGCTGTCTTTGGTATAGTGCGGCGAGGTCCGGTTGCCATTCACTTGAACGCCGGCAAACCACGGCATCGGCCATCGCAGGCCGCCGCGGGAGCCTACGATCTCTATTTCAACGTAGACAATCTGAGTTTGCTGGACGCCGAACTCCGGGCCAGAGGCGCGGAGATACTTGAAGGACCAACTATCCGCCCGTACGGGCGGCGTGAGATGGTAGTGCGTGACTGCAACGGCTTGATCCTGGCGTTCGGTGAAGCGTGAAAGTTAGCCAGAGCCGGAAGATGGGAGCAACTCGCGGCACGATGAGGGACTTTCGCAAACCCGTATCCTGGCGCGCGCTGGGCAGCGTACTGCTGCTGGTGCTTGCGCTCGCCGGGTGCGGCCGAGGCGACTACTACAAGTACCAGCGGGGCACACCGGACCCGGACTTCGTGCGGAATGCGCCCGGCCCGGATGCGGCACTGGGCGGCGCGGAGCCCATACTACGCGAAGAAGGCATCTCCTCACACTCCGGCAACCTCCTGGAAGTTGACCCTTCCGCGGAAGTCACCGTACGGCTCGGCGAGGACGCGGGCGATGGGCTGGGCGGTGGCGGAGGCGCGGGCGGTGCGGCGGGAGGAGCGAGCGCGGACGTAACACAGGACCCGCGAAAGCCCGCCGACAAGACCAGCAAGGCGGACATCTACTGGAAACTTGTGTATCTGGCCCAGCAAGGCGGGAACAAACCCGTGCCCGCCTCGCTGAAACGCCAGATCGAAGCCTCCCTGCCCGATGCCGCGCGCTCGCTGATCGAGGAGATTGTGCGCCTGCTGGAGACAGCCAACGAGGCCTATGTGCTGGCCGCCGATGCCCGCAGCGTGGGCTACAGCATCAATCTGCTGCCCTGGTCGGGCGCGTCGTGGGATCTCGATCGCGGCCTGGCGGATCTCTCCCCGCGGACCGGAGTGTCCAGCATGCGGGCCGAAAACATCAAGGACCGCATACGCAACTTCGGCATCATGCACCACGGCTCGCCCGAATCGGTACGCATGCGCTCCATTCAGGAAGCGCAGCGCCGCATATCGGACCTGCGCCGCATGCTTGATGAAGAGCGCCGGCGCCTGGGGGACCATCCCATCTCAGCAACGGGCGAGGATCCGTTCGACTCATCGGGACCGGACCCCGCCCAGGACCTCAAAGTGCCCTCGTGGGATCTCGACTGATCGCCGCCCGCTCACGCAGACCAGGCCCCCAGCGCGGCTAGCGTTCGCGTAAGATCCGCTGCCTCCGTGGTGGTCATGTCGCAGAGCGGCGGCCGGACGCGCATGAACGGCAAGCCGCGCGCCGCCAATATGGCTTTGTTGGCCGCGATCAGTGGGCGGGCGCCAAGCACTTCGCGTACGGCATCCAGCCGCTGCTGGGCCTTCTCGGCCTCGGCATCCGTGGCCGCCTTGAACACGGCTGAGACGAGTTCCGGCAGAGCGTTTGCGGTTCCCGAGATGGCGCCGGAGGCGCCTGCCTGCCGGGCCCGAAACAGCAGCGCATCGTTGCCGGGATAGACTGCGAGCCCCTTCGCGGATGCAAGGAGCGCGCCGGTAGTAGGCCAGTCGCCCGTGCTGTCCTTGATGCCGCCCAGGCGCGGATGATCGCGCACCGCCTCGAGTACCGCATGCGCCACGTCCACGCCCGAGAATTGCGGGATGTTATAGAGGAGCAGCGGGACATCGGACGCATCGAGAAGCTGACGGAAGTAGGACGCTACGCCCTGATCCGGCGGCTGCTTGAAAAAGAATGGAGGCAGCGCCAGCGTCGCCTCCACGCCGAGCGCGCCGGCATGCCGCGTGAGATCGAGGGCATCCGTGAGGCTTGCCGCGCCCGTCGAGGCGATCACCCGCAGCCCATGCGCGGACCGAAGCACCGCCTCCAGCAGCCGTTTGCACTCGTCAACAGATAGGGACGTGCCCTCCCCATTGGTGCCCGCGACGACCACCCCGGAGAGTCCTCCCTGCTTCAGAAACGCCAGGTAGTCCGGCAAAGGGTCCAGCCAGAGCTCGCCATGAGGACCAAATGGGGTGACCATCGCAGCAAGCACGCCGCCTTCAGGCATGTGCAGCTCCTTCACTGTGAGGTTGAAAGCGCGGAGGCCGCCGATGTCCGATGGGGGTACGCCCATCGCACCAGGGCGGGATCCAGCGGGGGAGCGGGGCCGCTCTCAGGACCGCCCCCGAAGACCGCTTCAAAGTGCCGTGCAGCATCCATGGCCACCTGTTCCACAGAGGGCGCACCGCCAAGCAGCCTCTCCAGCGAGGTTACCCCGTAACCGCGCAGGCCGCATGGAACTATCAGTGAGAATCCGTCGAGGTTCGTGGAGACGTTCAGTGCGAAGCCATGTGTGCTGATCCATCGGCTCACACGCACGCCGATGGCAGCAACCTTCTCCTCGCCAACCCAGACGCCAGTGTTCGGCGGGAACCTGCGCGCCGCAATCCCGTACTCATCAAGCAGGTTGATCAAGGCTTGTTCCATATCGCGGATGAAGCGGTGCAGATCGCTTCCCCTGCTGCGCAGGTCGCAGATGGGATATCCTACAAGCTGCCCCGGCGCATGGTAGGTTACATCTCCGCCGCGGTCAATGGGTACCACTTCCACGCCCAGGGTGGAGAGTTCGCGGCCGGTCGCCAGAATGTGGGAAGGGCTTGCGCCGCGGCCCAGGGTGATGGTCGGCGGATGCTCCAGCAGCAGGAGGACGTCCTGCGCATCGGGAAGTTGGCGCCATGATGCCACGGCACGCTGCAGGTCCCACGCCGCACGAAACTCCAGAACGCCAAGCCAGTAACTCTGCATGCTCTCCGTGGGCGCGGCGGCAAAAGGCGCGGCGCTGCCTTGACAGGTCTGATTCGACTGTGCTATAGTCTACTCGATACTCGGTGGGCGATCTGCAGCCGCCGAGTGTTGTTGTGTCTGAGACGCCTTGCCGGGTTGGCCGAGTGGTCAATGGCACCTGACTGTAAATCAGGCGGCACCGCCTACGGAGGTTCGAATCCTTCACCCGGCACCCAGTGTTACTCATCAGCACAGCGGTATGGTTGTACACAATCTGTTGTTGTTCGCCCACGTAGCTCAGTGGCAGAGCACTTCTTTGGTAAAGAAGAGGTCATGGGTCCGATTCCCATCGTGGGCTCGTCTCAGCGAGGCGCATCTGCCATGCCGGGCAATCCGTGTTGGTTACGGCAATCCGGCTGGCGAAAGGTGCCCCGCTGTCCTTCAGACAACCGGGGGTTCCAATGGGCAAGCAGCGTTTTGAGCGAACCAAGCCGCAT
>CAZGLN010000211.1:0-7060 GCA_964526545.1 uncultured Chthonomonadales bacterium | reverse complement strand
TTCAGCACCGCTGTACCGCGCGTAATCGTGATGAGATCGGACCGAAAGCCCAGCAGTCCGCGCGTGGGCACGCGATAGACCAGGCGAACGGTGCCGTCGCCGGGCGAGCGCATGTCGGTCATCTCGCCTCTCCGCTGCCCGAGCTGCTCGATGACGGCTCCCATGTGCTCCTCGGCCACGTCTATCGTTACTTCCTCCACGGGCTCGCACAGGCGCCCATCAATCTGGCGATAGATGACCTCTGGCATGGAGACTTGCAGCTCGTACCCCTCGCGCCGCATGGTCTCCAGCAGCACGGCAAGATGGAGCTCTCCCCTCCCCGAAACGATAAACGTATCCGGACTGTCTGTCTCCTGCATCCGCAAGCTCACGTTTGTCTCCAGCTCGCGCATGAGGCGCTCGCGGATTTGGCGCGACGTGCAGAAAGTCCCCTCCTTGCCGGCGAAGGGGGAGGTATTCACGCCGAACGTCATGCGAAGCGTGGGCTCGTCTACCTCGGCCATAGCGAGGGCCCTCGGCAGCTCCGGATCGCAGATGGTGTCGCCGATGCTCACATCGGCTAATCCGGACAGCGCGACGATATCGCCTGCCTCCACACTCTCGACAGCCAGACGTTTCAGGCCTTCGTATGCGAAGACGGCGCTCACACGCCCTGCCTTGTGCTTACCTTGCCGTGTAACTACCGTAACGCCCTGATTTGGGCGCAGCGTGCCGGCCGCCAGCTTTCCGATGGCGAGACGGCCGCGGTACTCATCGTAGTCCAGGCTGCAAACAAGCGCGGCCACATGCGCGGAGGGATCGGCATGCGGCGGAGGGATGTGCTCCACAATCGTCTTGAAGAGCGGCCGCAGGTCCTCGCCGGGCTGGTCCGGGTCGAGTGAAGCTTTGCCGGCCAGGGCATTGGTGTATACGATTGGAAAGTCGAGCTGCTCATCGTTCGCGCCGAGCTGCACGAAGAGATCAAAGGTCTGGTCCACGACCACATCCGGCCGCGCGTCGGCTCGGTCCACCTTGTTGACCACCACCACCGCGCGATGCCCTGCCGAGAGCGCTTTCTGCGTGACGAACCGAGTCTGAGGCATGGGTCCCTCCACGGCGTCAACAAGCAGCAGTACGCCGTCCACCATGCTCATCACGCGTTCAACCTCGCCGCCGAAGTCCGCGTGGCCCGGGGTGTCCACGATGTTGATTTTGATAGGGTAACTTCCGCCCTCAGGCAAGAAATAGACCGCGGTGTTCTTGGCGACGATAGTGATGCCGCGTTCCCGCTCCTGATCCATGGAATCCATCACGCGCTCGGCGATGGTCTGGTTGGGCCGAAAGACGTTGCCCTGACGCAGAAGACCATCCACGAGGGTGGTCTTGCCATGGTCCACATGGGCGATGATCGCGATGTTGCGTAGCGGCCGTGCGCTCACCGAAGGGCCCCTCCTGACGGGCCGCGATAGTATACCAGCGGTGCCTTCAGACCAGCCGCGCACTGCGCGAAGGAGAGGGTATAATCGAGGGCCGAACCGGTATCCACACTCACCCCGCAACCGAGGTAGCTTCCCGTGGCAACCATGCGCCAGATCCGATCTCGCATTCGGGTCGCCAAGAATATCCAGCAGATCACCAAGGCGATGAAGATGGTCGCCGCCGCACGGCTGAAACGCGCGCAGGATAGGGTGCAAGCCGCCCGTCCCTACGCGCGCAAGATGGAGGAGGTGGTGCAGAGCCTCGCCTCCGCCTCGGCGGGTACCGTGGAGCATCCGCTGTTGGAGACTAGACCCGTCAACAAGGCGGGTGTACTGATCATTACCGCGGATCGCGGCTTGTGCGGCTCGTACAACTCCGGTGTCATTCGCTGCGCGTTGGATCTTCTTGCCGAGATTGGGCAGGACCGCGCAAGCCTCTACATCGCGGGCAGGAAGGGCAACCAGTTCTTTCGGCGGCGGGGCTGGAATGTGGTGGAGAGCTTCCAGGTGGATTCCAAGGGCACACCCATGGCGGATGCCACCGCCATCACCCGGCGGCTGCGGCAGGACTTCGAGGAGGGCCGCGTGGACGAAGTCTATGTCGTCTACACGAAGTTTCAGTCCGCCATCACCCAGCGCCCCACGGTGCTGCGGCTGCTGCCCATCGAGCCGAAGAACCATGATCCTTCGGGCGAGACCAGCGATTTTCTGTTCGAGCCTGCCGCCGGAGTGCTTCTGGGTGAGCTGCTGCCCCGCTACCTGCTGACTCAGGTCTTCCAGGCGCTCATTGAATCGGTTGCCAGCGAGCATGGCTCGCGAATGACCTCGATGAGCTCCGCCACGGACAACGCTTCCACCATGATCAGCTCGCTCACCCTCTCCCTCAACCGTGCCCGGCAGGCGAGCATCACGAAGGAGCTGGCGGAGATTGTAGGCGGGGCGGAGGCCCTTAAGGGCTAGAGATACCGCTCTGGTGTTCAGTGGGGCGCGGTCGGCTCTCCAGATAGCGCTTCCACGCCTCCATCTCTATCCACACCTGCAGGTGCACCCCTCTGCGTAGCGCAAAGAACCCTGTCATCAGGTGCGTCGGGTCCAGCCGCCTGGTCAGCTCCTCATCGTACTTCTCTGACGCAACAACAATCGGCGCAAATAGATCCCTGGGTATCTCACCGGACCAGTAACCCACCCTGGGCATATCGCGCAGGTACCAGGGCAGCGGCCAGATATACCGATCATCGTGCACCACTTGGACGGTGGTTCCGAGACCTTCCGGCTGCGCCGCGGCAACCGCCTTCACCCGCTCCACGAGATTGAGCAGATCCGGCGAAGTGTGCGCGTAGACGTACGGATTGCGCGGATCTGCGGGGTATTCCAGTGCGGCTGCCTTTGCCAGAGTAAACATGTGGAGCAGCCCCAGCGGCACCGCGATGCAGGCCGCGGCCTTCAAGACCTTCGCTCTGCTGGAGAGTAGGACGGACGCAGCATAGCCACCGACGACGGCGTACAGCACAACAAGCGAGAGCACGCACCAGGGCGTCTTGTATGGCACGGCACTGTAGATGAGCGTGAGAAGCAAGGCGTTCCAGCCGATGTAGCGAATGGGTGCGGGAACGGGCTTTGGCAATCGGCTGCCGGCCACGATAAGGGCGAACCCGTAGACGGCGAGTGCCACTAACAGCCCCTCGGTCCAGTTGGGGCTTCGCGTCCCTGGCCTCCAGAACATGAGGCTCAGATAGAAGAACCACGGCTGCTGGTGGAGGTCCGTGCCGTGCGCTCGTGATATCCATGGCAGGTAACTGCGCGGAAGGTCCAGGACCGCGCCCGGATTCGTGAAGAATCCGGAAATGAGAAAGCCCGCCACCAGGACGCCGGTGCCCAACGCGCCGAGCAGATGCAGGGCGCTGACCGGCGGCGCACCTCGTTGAGCGCTGGACCTGAGTGTCGGGAGTGCGACAAGTGCCGTAACGAGCGGGAAGACCGCAGTCTCCTTGGTGGCGAACATCAAGCCCGCGAGGATACCGGTTCGACGTATCCAGGCAGGCGCCCGTGTCTCGGCGTAACGCGCGAGACATATCAGGAAGCCGAGCGTGAAGAGTGCAAGGAATGCCTCCTGGATGAAGTAGCGGCTGTAGAAGACCAGGGACGGCGAGAGAGCGAGCAGAGCGCTCGCGATGAGCGCTCCCGTACTGCGAAGCTCACGGACGAGCATCCACGGCAGCAGCAGCACGAGCATGCTGACAAGGGCTACACCCAGGCGCAGGTCTTGCTCGGTTACGTCGGCAAAACTCCGTCTGCCGGCCGCCATTACCACGGGCAGTGCCGCATAGTAGATGGTGGGGCCGTGGTATTCGTCCGGATCGTAGGTATAGCGGCCGGAGATCCAGAGCTCGCGAAACTTCTCGGCGTGCACGGATTCGTCGGCGTGCATGGGTCGCGCGCCGAGGTCCACAACGCGCAGCCACGCGCCGGCGCCGAGGATGCCGAGAGCAAGCACCACGGTAAGCACACGTATCATCGAGCTAGCCACTTAGCAGAAGCCCCCTCCAACCAGGGAGGGGGCGTGCTCTTGGGATCGCGCAGTGTATCAAGGGAAACCTAGGGAAGCCCCCAGACCTCTACCTCGGTATAACGGTTAAGCGGGTCCTGGTAGGTGCTGCCGCGGCTGTAGAGGCGGACGTAGCGGGCCGTAACACCCTTCGCATCTACAAGCTTCCCCTCGTTCGTCTCGAAGAACTCCCGATCCTTGCCTATGCCAAGGCCCGCGCTGTTGTCCTGATCATTGTTAAACAGCGTGGTGACACCGTCAATGAACGCGGGGTCGTTTGAGACCTGGATCACGACGTCCCGCACCACGATCGGCTCCTGATGGAAGTGCCACACCAGAATGTACAGGAGCTTCTTCGGCGCGCCGAGATCTATCTGAACCCACTGCAGACCCGGCTTCAGCTCCACAACGGAGCTCTCGCGCGCCTCCTTGTCTCCATCCGTTATGGCATCCAGCGATCCCGAGAAGGGAGTCTTGCTGCTGGTTACCTTCTTCTTGAAGGCGAGATTGATAGTTCCCTTGGGAACCATCGGGATGGGGCGGGGCTTGCCGGAAGGCTTCTCCACGGTCGTGCCGGGAGGAGTATCCTTGGGCGTGCCGGCGAACGCGGGCTTGGGAAGTTTGATCTCCATCGGCACGAGGTCGCCCTGCTGAGCGTTCGCGCCGGCATGCAATGCTCCCACGAGCACCGCGGCGGCGATCCAAGGGGCAAGTAGTGACCGCTTTCTAATCATTCAAACACCTCGCAACGAGCCAGACTGAGCTTGTGTTCCAACCAGAATGGTTAGACGTATCGGTTGGCAGTTCCGTTCTACTCAGATGTCCACGCCATGCCATGGCAACGGAGCATACCTGAGAGTGCCTGTTTCTGCAACCAGACAGGTATCCATGGATGGCATGTGGAACTTGGGGCCATCCTCGCGCGCCTGATTCGCGACGTGCGCGCCATTGAAGGGCTGCTGACTATGCGTATCCGCAAACAACTTAGCCGGCGTGACCTGCTCGGCACCGCCCTCGGCAGTGCCGCGTCAGCGGGCATCTTCTCAATCATCCCTGCCTCCGCTCTGGGAAGGGCCGGCCGCCCCGCACCGAGCAATCGGATCGTAATGGGCTGCATCGGGATGGGCGGAATGGGCATGGGAAACATGGATGCCTTCATCGGCCAATCCGATGTGCAGATTGTCGCGGTTTGCGATGTGGATGCGAACCACCTGGCTAACGCCAAGAATCGCGTGGATGCCAAGTACGGAAACACCGATTGCGCCGCCTACAAGGATTTTCGAGAGCTGGTGGCTCGCAAGGATATAGACGCCATCTCTCTCGCTACACCAGACCACTGGCATGCGGTACCAGCAGTCGCGGCGCTGAACTCCGGCAAGGACGTCTACGGAGAGAAACCTATCTCGCACTGCCTTATGGAAGGGCGCGCCATGGCGGATGCCCAGCGCAGGAACGGGCGCGTGTGGCAGACGGGCAGCTGGCAGCGTTCCGTAGAAAACTTCCACCACGCGTGTCAGCTGGTGCGCAACGGTCGGCTGGGCAAGGTGGTGCGCATTGAGGTGGGTCTGCCAACCGGCCGGGGAATCGGGCCTGTAACCTTCAAGGATCCGCCGGCGCACCTGGACTACGATTTTTGGGTTGGACCCTCCCGCATGCAGCCCTACTGCGATGAGCGCACCCACTGGAACTGGCGCTGGCAGCTCGATTACGGCGGCGGCCAACTTATGGACTGGATAGGACACCACGGGGACATCGCCCACTGGGGCATGGGCTGGGATGAGACGGGACCGATAGAGATTGAGGGAGTAGGGCGCTATCCGGAGTCAGGCATATGGGATGCCGCCACCGAGTACTACTTCACCGCCAGGTACAGAGGCGGCGTTGACATGATTGTTGCCAACGGAGGCAACCGCGGCATACGCGGCGGGACGAAGTGGATAGGCGCCAACGGTAACTGGATCTGGGTGGATCGCGGCGGAATAGATGCGGAGCCCAAGAGCCTGCTGCAGGAGCGTATCTCGCCGGACGAGATACAGCTTGTCAAGAGCACCTTCCACCACCGGCAGTTTCTCGATGCGGTGAAGACTCGCGGCAGCACGCTCACGCCCGCGGAGACGGCCCATCGGTCCGCATCCATAGGCCACCTCGGCCAGATTGCCATGATTCTGGGCCGCAAGATTCGGTGGAACCCAGACACGGAGACCATCCTTAACGATCCCACCGCCACACGCATGCTGAGCACCCCTATGCGTGCACCGTGGCGGCTCTAGGCGGAAAACCATGCGAAGATTTCTCCTCGGCAGCACCACGGGACTGCTGTGCGCACTCCTGCTCGTTGCAGCGGCTAAAGGGCAGGAGACGCCTTTCGTCCAGCTCCGGGCATACGACTACCAATCGAGGCAGCCTGTACAGCAGATCGCCAAACTCATCGCGGAGGCAGGCACGAACAGTGCCGCTCTGCAGAAGATTGAGCGGGCACTTGTGGAAGTTCTAAAGCACCCCCAAACCACGCTTGCGGGCAAGCAAGAGGCGGCGCGCTTCCTGGGCATCATCGGTGGGCAGCTCTCCGCGCCCGCGCTCGGTGGGCTAATCGGTCAGCGCGACCTGACGGATATCGCCGTGTACGGTCTGGAGCGAAACCCATCGGCGGAGGCTTCGGCAGTGCTCAGGCGCGCCGTAGCGAGAACCACCGGCGCAGTCCGTGTTGGCATCGTCAACGCGATTGGGGTCAGGCGAGATCGCGCCGCTGTGGGCCTGCTCAAGGGACTGCTCCGCTCGCCGGAACCAGCGCTGGTTGAAGCGGCGGTCGCCGCGCTAGGCCGCATCGGCACGCCTGAGGCCGTACTCGCGCTCAAGACACTGCCGGCCTCCAATGCCGCTGCGGGTGCCGCGCTTGTGGCCGCCGCTCGCCAGATGGCACGAGAGGGCGGGAAGCAGCAGGCGCTCGCGTTGCTCGCCTCCGTGGTGGAGAGCAATCGCCCTGGTGTGCCACGCGGCGCCGCGCTAGAAACCCTGCGGGAGCTGGATGACGCCCGCGGCATGGCTCTGGCTCTTAAGT
>CAZGLN010000210.1:0-7065 GCA_964526545.1 uncultured Chthonomonadales bacterium | reverse complement strand
AAGCTCTGCCTGCCTGTCAACGCGAGCGACGAGCGGAAGCGCTTCTTGCGGGCCTTCGGTGCGGAGCTCGTTTTGACGGACCCCCGGCTCAGCTCGGACGGCGCCATCCTGAAGGCGCGTGAGCTCTACGAAGAACAGCCGGACCGCTACTTCTATCCCGACCAGTACAACAACCCTGCCAACTGGCAGGCGCACTTCGCGTCCACCGGCCCCGAGATCTGGCGGCAGACTCGCGAGCAGATAACGCATTTCGTGGCGGGACTGGGCACGAGCGGCACGCTGATGGGCGTTGGGCGCTTTCTGCGGCAGACCGCCCCGCACGTTCGGCTGGTCGCTGTTCAGCCGGACTCGCCGTTCCACGGGTTAGAAGGCATGAAGCACATGGACACCTCCATCGTGCCCGGGATATTCGACCCGGCGCTGCCAGACGAGACGCGCGAGGTAGCCACGGAACGCGCACACGCCATGGTGAAGCGGCTGGCGCGGGAGGAGGGAGTGCTCGTCGGCGTCTCGGCAGCGGCCAATCTCTGTGCCGCTCTGGACCTGAGCGAGGAGCTGGAACAGGGGGTGGTTGTAACCATCTTCTGCGACAATGGCGATCGGTATCTCTCCGAGCGTTTCTGGGAGGACGATGCGGGTGATCCGATTATCTGAGCTGCACATAGCAGAGATACA
Source organism: uncultured Chthonomonadales bacterium (assembly GCA_964526545.1). Lineage (GTDB taxonomy): Bacteria > Armatimonadota > Chthonomonadetes > Chthonomonadales > CAJBBX01 > CAZGLN01. Next base: position 6,390 of record CAZGLN010000210.1, on the reverse strand, counting down.
TCGGCACGCGGCGGAGCAGTACCCGCACGAGTGCTGCGGAGGCCTCCTCGGAGAGATAGAGGGCGAAGACTATGCCGTCTGCTCCGTTGCGCCCGTAACGAACACGCATCACGAAGGCCACGAGCGCCGCTACAGCATCGCTCCCGAGGACATGCTCCGCCTTGAGAGGCAGGCGCGGGCGCAGGGACTTACGGTCATTGGCTTCTACCACTCTCACCCGGACCACCCGGCCATACCGAGCCAATACGATCTGGAGCACGCATGGCCCTGGTACGTCTATGTGATTGTCTCGGTGACTTCCGGGCGGCCCGAGGCCACGACGTGCTGGACACTCAACGAAGACAGAAGCGCTTTCCATCAGGTGAATCTGCACATGGACGTGAGCCGAAACCACGGGGAGGAAACCTAGCCATGCCGGTAACCATACTCATTCCCACCGCGCTGCAGCGTTACGCGGGCGACCGAGACCGAGTACAGGTTGAGGGCGCAACCGTTGAGCAGGCACTTGCTCAGCTCACTGCACTCGCACCGGACCTGCGCCGCCACCTCTTTGATGATCAAGGCCGGCTGCGGCAGTTCGTCGCCATTTACGTTGGCGACCGCGACATGCGGCATCTGCAAGGATTGGAGACGGCCCTCCAGGAGGGTGCCGAGGTAACCATCGTGCCCTCCATCGCGGGCGGACTCGACTCCGTGGTGCATGCGGATACCGCGAACCAGACCCTCTCCAAGGATGAGCTGCTGCGCTACAGCCGCCACCTCATCATGCCGGAAGTTGGCATGGAGGGGCAGAAGCGCCTGCGTGCCGCGCGGGTGCTCTGCATCGGCGCGGGTGGATTGGGCTCCCCCCTCACCATGTATCTGGCAGCCGCGGGAGTGGGCACGCTCGGGATCGTGGATTTCGATGTGGTGGACTACTCCAATCTCCAGCGCCAGATACTGCACGGCACACAGGACGTCGGCAAGCCAAAATTGGCTTCGGCGGAGGAGACCTTGAAGTCCATCAATCCGTTCGTGCGTATCGAGCGGTTCGAAACGCATCTCACCTCCGAGAACGCGCTGGACATCCTGCGGGATTTCGATATCGTGGCCGACGGGACCGACAACTTTCCGACGCGATACCTGGTCAACGACGCCTGCGTGCTTCTTGGAAAACCCAACGTCTACGGCTCCATCTTCCGCTTCGAAGGACAGGCCTCGGTCTTTTGGGCGGGTCATGGGCCCTGCTACCGGTGTCTCTATCCCGAGCCGCCTCCACCCGGTCTGGTGCCTTCCTGTGCCGAGGGCGGGGTGCTGGGAATTCTTCCGGGTATCATCGGCGTGATACAGGCGACGGAAGCCGTAAAGCTGATACTGGGCATAGGCGAGCCTCTGCTTGGCAGACTTGTCCTCTTCAACGCACTGCGCATGCAATGGCGAGAGATGAAGCTGCAGGCCGACCCCGAGTGCCCCATCTGCGGTACAAACCCCACCATAAAGGAGCTGATGGACTACGAAGCGTTCTGCGGAGTTTCCAGACAGCCGGAGCCGATCATGCAGCATGCCGACGGGTTGGAGATCACGGTTACAGAATTGAAGGCACGCTTTGACCGCGGCGAGCGGCCGCTGGTGATTGACGTGCGCGAGCCATACGAGCGCGAAATCGCAAGCATTCCGCACACGGTGCTCATCCCAATGAATGAAGTGCCCAACCGCCTGAGCGAGATTCCCCGCGATCGCGAAGTGATACTTCACTGCCGCTCCGGCAAGCGCTCCATGACGGTACTGGAATACCTGCAGTCCCAGGGCTACACGCAGCTTAGGAACCTGGCAGGCGGCGTGCTGGCCTGGTCTGAAGAGGTGGACCCCTCCGTGCCGCAATACTGACGAGCTCACTTTGCCCATTCTCACGCGCGGCAAATCCGAACTCAAGACCAGAGAGCGCACTGCCTTCCGCCGGCATCTGGCCCTGCTCGCCCTCTGGGCGGCCAGTCTGCAGTTCCCCGCCGAGGCGGACGACTGGCCGGAATGGAGGGGACCCCGCCGCGACGGAATCTCCTCTGAGTCAGGCATCATCGCCGAGTGGCCGGCGGGCCAGCAGCCGCGGGTGGCATGGAGGGCCCAGGTCGGCAGAGGCCATTCCAGCATCTCCGTGAGCAACGGGCGCGCCTACACCATGGGCTGGGATGGCCAGCAGGATACGGTCTACTGCCTTGACGCCGCATCCGGCCGGGTCCTCTGGAAGCAGTCGTACCCCTGCGCGGGCATCAAGCAGTGGCCTGGTCCACGCTCCACGCCGGCGGTGGCGGCAGGCCGCGTATTCACTCTGAGCCAGCATGGGCTGCTGCATGCGTTTGAGGCCGCAACCGGCAAGATCCTCTGGAAGCGCCAGCTCCGGCCCGAGTACAATCCAGACGTTGACTATGGCTTCGCGTGGTCTCCTCTGGTGGTTGGAGACCTGGTCATCGTGGGCGCGGGATCGCGCGGCATGGCGCTCCGCGTGGAGGATGGCCAGATTGTCTGGGGGGATGACGGCAAGCCGGGCACCTGCGCGTCGCCAATCCGAGTGGAGATCGGCGGTCGGCAGGCCGTGGCGCTCATCGCGAACAACGCGGGCGAGTCCGTGCAGGGAGTCGTGGTAGATCCGATGAGCGGCGCCGTGCTCCACCGGACTCCCATGGTGCCCGAAAAGTGGGGCGCGGCGTGTATTGACCCCATCGTCCGAGATGGCTCGTTCTTCATCACCACGGCTGAACAGAACACGGCGGCGTATCGTTTCGCGCTAGCAGGTGACGGCTCCCGAGAGCTCTGGTCCAGCCGTCGCTTCGCGTGCTACACGGGCTCCAGCGTCCTGTTGGGCAACGCCCTCTACGGCGTAACCAAGGCGGGCATTCTCAAGTGCCTCGATTGGCAAAGCGGCGAGGAGCGCTGGGCCCAACGCGGGTTCGACGGGCACGGAGCGCTCGTTGCGGTCGGCGGCCTGCTCTTAGTGCAGGCCTCACAGAGCGGCGACCTCGTAATCGTTGCCGCTGATCCCTCCAGCTACCGCGAGCTGCGCCGCGCGCGAGTCTTTACGGGTGACCGCGAAACATTCACGGCTCCCGTTGCGGCCAACGGCCGCATCTACTGCCGCAGCTACGCCGGCGAAGTAGTGTGCCTGGCCACGGGGAGCCCTTAGGCTGGGCGCGAGGGAGTACCGCTCAGTTCAGGATCTATGGATGACCTCTCAGCGCATTCACCATGTGGCGTAGACCCGCAGTCCACTGCCGAACGGCCTGCCAACCGGCTCGGCTTGACGGAGTTCTTCGCGGACCAGTATAATGGCCGTGCAGTTGGCGGAGTAGCTCAGAGGTCAGAGCGAACGACTCATAATCGTTAGGTCGTGGGTTCGATCCCCACCTCCGCTACGTGGATGGAAGAGCCCCTCGAGGACACCCTCTTGGGGCCTTTTGCGTCTAGAGAGATAACTGAGATGCACGGAGCGGCGCCGATGCAGCCCGTTTTGATGCGTATCCTGCTTGTTTCCATAGTCGGCCTGTTCGCTCTGCCGGCCTACGGTGAGACCTGGGTGTGGGCAACGGGTCGCGTTCTGGCGGAGGACGGCAAGACGCCCGTAGCGAATGCGCTCGTTGCAGCCTACGACCGCAAGAACCGAGTGATTGACTACGTGCGCACCGGGCCGGACGGCGATTATGCCCTCGCCGTGCCAGCCAGCGCCCTGAACATTGCCAACCCGAACGGCGGTTTCCTCTACCAGGTAAGCCGCTTCGCGGGTGACGTGGGCCGCTTCGCCACCCAACCGATCCGGTCAGGCATGCGCGCCCTGGGCGCATCGGCAACCACGGATCCAATCCTCCGCATCGGCGCGGGCGCTGTGGGCGGCCTTGCCGGCGAGGCCATCGCCAGCGTTCTGCCCGGGGAGAAGAAACCGAAACACCCTGTAGATCCGCGCACACTGCCCGGTGCCATCGTTATCAAAGTCGCCGCGCCGGGCCGGGTGGATGCGGTGCGCGTTGCGCGCGTCTACTGGATGCAGCGCGAGGAGTACCGGCTGGGCGGCGTGGATCGCACCGCCCTGGTTGCATGGTTGGATCCCGCGCGGCTGGCGCCGCTTAGCTCCGAGAAGCAGTCCGAGATTGGCAGCCAGTATCTCACTTTCACGGAGGCGCGCATCGAGCCCGGCATCGTGGAGCGAGGCCAGACGGTGACCATCCGGGTGCGCATGCCGCTGCCGCCCGAGCCGAGAACGCCGGTCGTGGTTATCGCCAGAAATGCGCGTACCGGCACCATCATCCAATTGCATCCGATCGGCGAGGAGCGATTCGAGGGGTCCTTCCTCGTAGACAAGAAGACCCCGAGAGATGATCAGACGTGGTGCGTAGTGGCCTATGCGGAACAGGACTCACGGCCGGGGCGCCAGAAGGCCGCCGAGGACGCTATCATCCGCGCCGGCCTTCTCGACCCGAAGAAGCCCTACATCTACAATCCCCTGCTCACCGTGAGCCGCAACCGCGCGGACCTTACGGTGACGGTAGTCGAGCCCCCGAAGCCGCGCTGAGCGCGCCTACTCCACCCAGTCAGCAACAAAGATGTTGGTTTCGCGAGGCACCTTGCCGTTGCGGTTGGAGGCCCACACCAGGCGCTTGCCATCCGGGCTGAACATAGGGAAGGAATCGAACTCCCCTCCATAGGTGACTCGCTCAAGCCCCGTGCCGTCCGTGTTGATCAAGTAGAGATCGAAGATGCGTCCGCGCGGATCCGCCATGTTTGAGCTGAAGATGATGCGCTTGCCGTCGGGCGTGAAGAAGGGCGCGAAGTTGGCCTTCCCGTTGTTCGTGATTTGACGGGCGTTGGAGCCGTCGGCGTTGGCCACCCAGAGCTCCATGTTGGAGGGACGCACGAGGTGCTGCCGCAGGAGACGCTTGTATTCCGCCTCCTCCTCCGGCGTCTTGGGTCTGTTCGCACGCCATACGATCATCCGGGAATCTGGAGAGAAGAAGGCGCCGCCATCGTATCCCACGGCATTGGTGAGGCGCTTGACATCGGTGCCGTCCAGCTTCATGGAGTAGAGCTCAAGGTCGCCGTCGCGCGTAGAGGTGAAGATGATGCGCTTGCCGTCCGGCGAGACCGTCGCTTCGGCGTTGTAACCAATCTCCATGCCGGGCTCTGCCTTCTTGGGATAGAGCAGGCGCAGGCCGGTGCCATCCGTGCGCACCTTGTAGATGGCATAGTAGGGATAGATAGGCCACACATAGCCCTGCGATCGGTCCGGCTCCGGCGGCACCTGGGGACTGTAAGCATGTGTTGAGGAGAAGATTACTTCTCTATTGCCCGGGAGAAAGTAGGCACAGGTGGTGCGCCCCTTGCCGGTGCTAATCATTCGGCTGCCAGTGCCGTCGGCGTTCATGATGAATATCTGGTCGGCCTTCATCTCGCCGAAATAGGCCTGGTAGACTAGGCGGCGCCCATCGAAACTCCAATAGGCCTCCGCGTTCTGACCGCCGAACGTGAGCTGCCTTACATTGCGCAGGCGCGTTTCGCGCGGCTCATGCAGTCCTTGCAGCGCCTGCCCCATGCACGCCGCGCACACGTTAACCAATATCGCGGCAGCGAGCGCTGCCCTCGTCAGATGTGGAAGCATCGGTCTTTCCTTCGCCTATCGCCGTGAGGGAACGAGTGTGGCTTTGAGCGTAATGAGGTCGTTCCCTCGCTTCACCACGACTTCTACTTCGTCTCCCGGGCTGAACTCGCCCAGGACCTGCGTGTACTCCTGGATGTTGCGCACGGACTTGCCGCCGAACTTCACGATGATGTCGCCCGCCTTCAGACCCGCCTTGTCGGCCGGACTGCCGGGAGTGGCGCCGCTCACCAGCACCCCTTCAATGTCCTCCGAGTAGTCCGGAATGCTGCCGAACGAGACCCGCGCGCGCATCCGCGGAGCCGCCTGGGCCACGGTGATGGCCTGGAACTCTGGCCTTCGCGGCAGGTTGGCCACGCGCTCCGTGGTTGCTGCCACGAGGGCAACCACCCGCGCCAGCGATTCTGGCTGGATTTTGTCGGCGGTATCGCTGGGCTTGTGGTAATCCGCATGGATACCGGTGAAGAAGAAAAGCACCGGAACCTTGACATCGTAGAACGATTGATGGTCACTGCCTCCCGGGCCGCTATCGTTGCGTGAAACCTGCAGGGAGCTGCCCTGTGTGGCCTCATCCAGCACCGATGGCCACGCTGGCGAGGTGCCCGTGCCGATAACGATCAGCCGGTCATTCTGCATGCGGCCGATCATATCCATGTTGATCATCGCGACCGTCCGGTCGAGAGGCACCAGCGGGTTCCGCACGTAGTACCGGCTGCCAAGGAGCCCGCGCTCCTCGCCGGAGAAGCAGATGAAGAGGATGCTCCGCTTCGGCC
>CAZGLN010000209.1:0-7084 GCA_964526545.1 uncultured Chthonomonadales bacterium | reverse complement strand
TTCCGCTCTGCGCGGGTCCTTTGCACCAAGCGCCTGGCCTACGAGGGCACTAGCCGCTACGCCGTAACCCAGGCCCGGCATGAAGGCGATGGACTCCGCCGTAAGGCCGATGGGGAGGGCCGCTACGGCCATCGTGCCCTGGCTTGTGAGAGCGAGGATCTTGGTGAAGCTCATCAACGAAGTCACGCGCAGCAGCGCGGTAACGGAAGCGGGCAGACCGATGCGGAGTATGCGCCGGCTCCAATCCAGGGTCGGCCCGAGATGCCGCCATCGGATCGCGTCAGCCAGAGGGGTGCGGCGCGCAAGGTGCACATACGCAAGCATCGCCAACACGTTGGAGGCGAGCACGGCAATGCCGCCACCCACGAGCCCGAGCCGAGGCGCGCCAAAGTAGCCCAGCATCAGGGTGAGATCGCCAAGCAGGTGCACGGCGTTCGCCAGAAGCATCACGCGCAACGGGCTGCGTGCATCTCCCATCGCCCGAAACGCCGCCGCATACACCGAGACCACGAACATCGCCGGCGTGCCGAGCAGAGCGATTCGCAGGAAGGACTGCGCCGCCGCTCGGGCATCCGGTGCAATGCTCATGGCGCGCAGCAGCGGCTCGGAAGAGGCAAGCAGCCCAACCGTGCACACGACGCCGATCACCACACAGAGCCCCATCGAACGCCCGGCCGCCCGGACGGCCTGCTCGGCATCGTTGGCGCCGGTAAAGCGCGCGACCAGCGCGGTGGTGCCCGTGGTCACCGCCATGGAGAGGGATATCAGCAGAAAGAGAAGCTGGCCTGCCACGCCCACGCCGGCAAGCGCCACATCTCCCAGTTGGCCCACGAAGATCCTGTCCAGGATGCCGTTCGTGGTCATCAGCACAAAGGTCAAAACGGACGGCCACGCGAGGGTCCAGACGTCGCGGTGAACCTCACGAAAGGACATGGAATCGGCGGGGCCCAGCGCTCCGGCTTGGCTCTGGCTCCGAGAGAGGGATTCCATGACAGCAGTAAGTCTACCCTTCGCGGTCCGCGCCGTCGCGGACAGTTTGGCTGCATTGGGAACGCATCCCGGATCCCTCCAAAAAGGCAGGAGCCGGGGCACTCCATACAGAAGGGAACCACTACTCCGGCCACTGCTGGAGACCCTCACAAGGAGATTCCCCTTGTCCGCCAAGATTGGGATAGCCAAGCTCTCTTTCGCCCACGTGCATGCTCATGGATACTGCGACCAGGTTCGGGACCATCCGGAGGCGGAACTGGTGGCCATCTGGGACGAGGACCCTGCTCGAGGCCGCGAGGAGGCTCAGAAGCGCAACCTGCCGTTCTTTGAGCGCCTGGACGATGCACTGGCATTTCCGGGAGTGGATGCCGTGGTTTGTGACGCGCCCACAAACATGCACGCAGAGGTGCTCATTGCGGCTGCGGATGCCGGCAAGCACATCTTTACCGAGAAGGCGCTGACAATCACGATTGCCGAGGCGGATGCGGTGGTCTCCGCGGTGAAGCGAAGCGGCGTGAAGTTCATGATCTCCCTCCCATCGCGCACGCGGCCGGAGATACTCTTCGCGAAGAAGGCGGTAGAGGATGGGCTGTTGGGCGGCGTGACGACCATGAGGGCGCGCATTGCCCACATGGCCGCACTCGATAGATGGTTCAACCGCACTGCTACCCACTCCGGCAGTGCCTGGTTTGGAGACGAGGAGGCGGCAGGCGGCGGCGCGTTCTTCGACTTGGGCTGCCACCGCGTGGACGTGATGCGGTGGATTCTCGGGGAGCCAGCAACGTGTGTGGCGATCAAGAACAACTACAGCGGCTCCTATCCCATAGATGACAACATGGTGGCGCTCGTGGAGTTCCGCAACAAGGCACTGGGCATACTCGACGTCTCCTGGGTGCACCGCTCTGGACCGAATCCGCTGGAGATCTACGGCGATTGCGGCCACCTCACGATCGAGATGGGCCCGGGGCCGCGCGTGCTGCTGGAATCGACCAGGCTGCCTTCCGCCGATGTCAAGGGGCCTATCGTAGTAACCAATCTGCCCGCGGCCCTGCCTTCGCCCATGCAGCAGTGGATAGCCGCCATCCTGCATGGCAGCCCGACCACGATAGACATTCAGGACGGATGGAACCTCACCCAGCTGATGGAGGGCTGCTACACTGCGGCGCGCACTGGAGCCGCCTATCACTTTCCGTAGCTCAGCGGGAACCGGGAGCACGATGGATACATCACCCGAATCGGCCGTGGCGCTCGCGGTCTACGCGGTGGTCCGCTCCATACCCTCCGGACGCGTGGCCACGTATGGCCAGGTGGCGGAGCTGGTGGAGGAGTACACCGTGAGCGCGCGCGCTGTTGGGCAGATCATGGCGTTCTGCCCGCCGGATGTTCCATGGCACCGCGTGGTAGGCGCTCGGGGCACCCTGCCCATCCATCGCCGCGACCCGGGTATGGCGCGCGAACAGCGGCGCCGCTTGGAGGCCGAGGGGGTGGAGTTCGAATCCGACGGACGTATTCGAATTGCCGCCTTTCAGCTGGAAGTCGAGGATCTTGAAGCGCAGGGGCTTTTTGCGCTGGCGGATGAAACCACGGGCGAGACGGACTCATGATCCGCGTGGGGATTGCTGGCTGCGGCAGTGTGAGCCGAGAGTATCTGGAGGATCTCGGAACGTGCCGCCACGCGCGTGTGGTTGCCGTCTGCGATGTGGATGTCCGGCGCGCGCGGGCGCGCGCCGAGGAGTTCGGCATCTCGCGCGCGTTCGGCTCCCTCGACGAGATGCTTGCGGAGTGCGCCTTCGACCTTCTGGTGAACCTCACCGCAATGCCGGAACACTACGCAGTCAATCTGACGGCGCTGCGCGCCGGCAAGCACGTAATGAGCGAGAAGCCGATGGCTTCTACTTACCAGGATGGAACAGAGCTCGTGCGTGAGGCCGATGCGCGCGGGCTCTCGCTCTTCGCGGCGCCAAGCTGCTGTGCAAGCCCCGCGTTTGGCGCCCTGCGCGACCTTATCGGGAGCGGTGAGCTCGGCGAGGTGTACGCCGCCCACGCACGATACGGCCACTCGGGCCCGGACTGGGGACCCTGGTTCTACGGACCGCAAGGCGGGCCGATCCTCGATCTGGCGGTGTACAACGTGACGTTTCTTACCGGCCTGCTTGGACCCGCCCACGCTGTAACCGCGCTCACCGCGACGACGCGCCCACACCGCACCGTGGAGGGGATGGATGTGGCCGTGGAGTGCGAGGACAACGCCGCGATCCTGCTGGACCATGGAAGGGGTCGTATCTCGTGCGTGCAGACGGGATTCGTCTATGGGCGATGCCGCGACGATTGGTCCGTGGAACTGATCGGCGCGCAGGGTTCGGCCTACTTGCTGGGCTGGGACTGGGAGCCGCACGGCGTCGAGGTGTGGACCGAGCGCTATCCCAGGGGGCATCGGCGCGCGGAGGACCAGAGGGGCTATCACTGGCGCAACTGCGCATCGCTCGCCGTCCGCAGCCTGGCGAACGGAACACCGGAACCCGCCCTCGATCCCGTCCGCGCCCTCCACGTGCTGGAGATCATGGAGAGGGCGCGGGAGAGCGGCAGGACTGGTCTGCGATACGCTCTTGCCAGTGCAAACGATGGCACTGCCAGGCAGCCCGAAACAGATGCACCATGATCCCCAATCGCTGGAGCATCTACGCCTACGATTGGGACGTGCACCAGGAGATAGCGCCGCTGGTGCGCGGTGCGGAGAGCGCGGCGGACCTCCTTAAGCCGGACCTCGCAGACGGACACGCATTTGTGCTTTCCGCTCCTCCAGACTCATCCATGCCGTACCTCGCGGTAGGCGTTCTCATAGCCAGGTGCGCCGTTGGCGAACCAGTACGCCTGGGACCGGATGTACCGGGCATGCTCAGGCAGCTAAGGCGCACACCCGGCGGTGACGATTTGGGGGAATACCTTGCCGAGCTGCTCTACGGGGCGCGCCACGTGGAGGACTGGTTCCGTGCTCCCGAAGCGCCGATGGGCCTCTGCACACCGGCGCATGCTCTGACGCTTCGGCGCGCCGCGGACCGCTTCCGCCGTGGCCTGGGCGTGAGCGGCAAAACTGTACCCAGACGCTTGCTGCCCTCGATGGCACGGCTCTTCGCCCCCTCCGAGTCCGGAGCGGAAAGCCTGGACGAATTCCTGGCGCTGCTGGACGACGCGGTAGAGTCTGGACTCGGCCTGGCCGCCCTCGGAGAGGGTGAGTAGCCGCCGCGAAGCGAGCGTTGACACCTGCATCCAGCGCGAGTCACAATGACCCTGTGATTGATCTCTGTGATGTAACCGTCGAGTTTCCGCGTTCTCGCAGCGCGCTCTGCGGCGTTACGCTGCACGTCTCGGCTGGCGACTTTCTGTTCCTGGTCGGTCCCACGGGAGCGGGGAAGTCCACTCTGCTGAAACTCATCTATCGCGAGATTGTGCCCACATCCGGCACGGTTCTTGTGAACAACCAGAATGTGGCGACCCTGCGCCCGCGGGAAGTCCCGTTCTTGCGCAGGCGCATGGGGGTGGTCTTCCAGGATATCGGCCTCCTGCCGAACAAGACCGTCTTTGAAAACGTGGCATTTGCGCTGCGGGTCATCGGTGCTGGCAGGCGGGAGATACGGCACAAGGTTCCCTTCGCCCTGGATAGAGTAGGCATGACTCACCGGTGCGATGCGTTTCCGGGCCAGCTCTCGGGCGGAGAGCAGCAGCGCGTGGCGATTGCCCGCGCGCTGGTGAATGACCCTCCCCTGCTTCTCGCCGATGAGCCAACCGGCAACCTGGACCCGGAGACATCGCTGGGCATAGCGGCCATCCTGGACGAAGTGAACGCCAACGGCACCACCGTGCTGATGGCCACCCATGATAAGGAAGTGGTGAACGTGGGCCGGCGCCGAGTGGTGGAGCTGGAGCTGGGGCGCATCGTGCGAGACGAGGTCGGCGGCGCCTACATGCGGGAACAGGCCCAATGCGTCTGAGTACTCTCCTCTTCCTGCTCGACGAAGCCGGCAAGAACATCCGCCGAAACGGCCTGATGACCGTCGCCGCACTCTCCACTGTTACGGTATCGCTGGCGGTCCTGGGCGGGGCGGGATACGCGCTCTACCGCGTCCACCAGTTCGCGGAGGCGCAGGCGCGGGGATTCGAGATGGCGGTCTTTCTCCATGTGGAGACGCCGCGCGATCAGGCGGAGCGGGTGGTGCAGCGCATCCGCCAGATTCCCGAGGTGCGCAGCGCGGTGCTCTATCCGAAGGAACGCGCGCTTGCGGAGTGGACGGCGGAGGATGCCGAGTCACGCGGAGAGGTAACGGCCGCGCTGGAGGGCACTAATCCCCTGCCTGATCGCGTGGATGTCATGCTCAAGGATCCTTCTCTCACCGCCGCTATTGCGCAGACCCTTCGCGATCCGCGCCGCTTCCCTGAGATCGCCAAGGTCAACGATGAGCGCGAGACGCTCGGCCGCCTTCTGGCCACTTCGCGGCTCATCCGCAACATTGCGCTGGTTGTGGGAGGTCTGCTGTTCGTCGCGACGGCCCTCGTCATTCAGAACACCATCCGCATGTCCGTGCATGCGCGCCGACGCGAGATTCGCATCATGCAGCTTGTGGGCGCGACCGCGGGCTTCATCCGCCTGCCTCTGGTTATGGAGGCCCTCTTCCACGGCCTGATAGGCGCTCTGATTGCGTCGTGCCTGGTGCTCTTCGTGGTCGCTCAGCTCTCGGCGTTCGCGTCGCGCTATCAATCGCCGCTCTCCGCCGCCACGCCGCCAGCCGTGGATGCCTACGTGGTGGTACTGGCGATGGTCGCGGCGGGGCTGCTCATCGGGCTCGTCAGCGGCTCGCTCTCCGTGCGCCGCTACCTTAAGCGCGTCTAGGCTGCCGCCATGAAGAGATGGATCGGGACGTGGATTGGTCTGCTGTTCCTTGCGGGTGGTCTGGCGGCCGACGCCCAATCAGCCGGCCGTGCGCGCCAACCCCGCAGGCAGCCTCCCCCGGCCTCAGCCAGCCAGCTGCGAGGCGCGCTCCAGAGTGTGCAGTCGCGCATAAAGCATACGCGCCAGCAGGTGCGCGAGACGCGTCGCAAGGAGCGGAGAGTAACCCAGGAAATCGCCATCGTGGAGAGCCGCATCCTCGCGACGGAGAAGCAGATTGAGAGCACCCGCAGCCGCCTCGAGAGGCTCGAGGCCGGCCGTCAGGTACTTACCGCCCGAATCAAGGCCACCGAGGAGCGGTTGGCGGCACGCAGACGTGCCCTGGCGCGCCGCATGCGAGACAGCTACCAGCGTGGAAGCACCACCTACACGCACGTGCTCATGCAATCACGTTCGCTGCACGATTACCTCTCGAGAAGCTACTACGTGGAACGGCTGGTGGCCAGCGATGCGGACCTCATCCGGGAGATCGTTGCCGACCACAAGCAGCTCAGGCAAGACCGTGCACGGTTGGAAGCGCAGATGGCGGAGACGCGCCAACTGGAATCGAGCTACGTGAGACAGAAATCGGCCTATCGGGCCGATGTGGGCACCAAGCGTGACCTGCTGCAAGAGATTCGCGAGACACGTGAGGGCCTGGAGGAGGCGCTGGACGAGCTCGAGAGGGCCTCCTCCGCGATCGAGGCGCGCATTCGCGCCATGCAGCAGACAGAGCGCGGGAGGGCGCGCCTGGCCCGCCCCTGGAGCGGCAGCTTCGTTCAGCCTGCCGAGGGACCCGTCACCTCGGGCTTCGGCATGCGCCACCACCCCATTCTGAACCGGGCCAGGATGCACTATGGCGTGGACATCGGAGCGCCCTACGGAGCGCCGATACGCGCGGCCGCCGCCGGCGAGGTGATTGTATCCGAGTACCAGCGCGGCTATGGCTACGTCATTGTGATTGACCATGGCGGCGGAGTCTCCACGCTCTACGGTCACTGCTCCGCCCTGCTCGCGGAGGTTGGTCGGTCCGTCTCCCAGGGAGAAGTCATCGCGCGCGTGGGTTCCACCGGCCTCTCCACGGGTCCGCATCTGCACTTTGAGGTGCGCAGAAACGGACGACCGGTCAATCCGCAGTGACCGGCCCCACGGGCGAATGGCATGGCATTCCGC
>CAZGLN010000208.1:0-7109 GCA_964526545.1 uncultured Chthonomonadales bacterium | reverse complement strand
GGCCGGAACCACAGGAATGGGCTCTCTGGTGATATCGAGCCCGATCTCCAGGCAGGTGGCGTAGATGGTCGGAAAGCGGCTCTTTACGAAATCCGCATCCAGGTGTGTTATGTCCAGCAGCACGTGCGGATCGCCGCGGGCCGTGCGCTCGGCGTGTATGGCGCGCGCCACGATGTCGCGGGGAGCCAGCTCGCCGCGCTCGTCATACTTGTGCATAAAGAGCGAGCCGTCCAGCGTTCGGAGCCTGCCGCCCTCTCCCCGTACGGCTTCAGAAATGAGAAAAGCCGGGCTTCGGGGATGGCATAGCGCGGTAGGGTGGAACTGGATGAACTCCATGTTGGCGATATCGGCGCCCGCGCGCCACGCCATCGCCACGCCGTCGCCTGTGGCAATCTCCGGGTTGGTGGTCCGCAGAAAGACGCATCCGCACCCGCCCGTGGCCAGGAGCGTGGCCCTGGCGCGGATTGCGCTCAGGCGTCCCGTGCCAGGATCCAATACCAGGGCACCCACGCACCGCCGCGCGCCATCCACTGTCTGGATGAGCAGGTCCACGGCGAAGAGATGCTCCAGGATCTGCAGACTCGGGAGCGGCCGGCACGCCTCGAGCAGAGCGCGCTCGCACTCCCAGCCGGTGCGGTCCACGGCGTGCACGATGCGGTTGCGTGAATGCCCCCCTTCGCGCCCCAGAGCGAGCACCTGGCGTCCGAGCGGGTCGCTCGTGGTGCTGAACCGCGCGCCGATGGCGATGAGGTCGCGGATACGTTCCGGTCCCTCGCGCACGAGGGTCTCCACGGCGTCCGTATGGCACAGTCCGGCGCCCGCCGTCAGGGTGTCCTGGAGATGGAGCCGGACGTCGTCATCCTCGGACATCACCCCGGCGATGCCGCCCTGGGCGTAGTTCGTGTTGGATTCCGCCCGGTTCTTCTTGGTAACGATGAGGGTGCGGCCGTGCGGCGCGACCCGAAGCGCGAAGGTGAGCCCGGCGATGCCGCTGCCGATGATGAGGAAATCGGTCTCCATGGAGTGTTCGGGAGCCATTCAGGGACGCGCGCCGCCGCCTTCTCGAGAGGAGCACGCCCCCGGGCGCTCAGGTTGCTGGCGCGGCTCCGGTGGGTGGTATGGGTGCGTCAGTCGAGTCGGGCGCAATCTCCTCGAAGTCCTCGGGATGCTCCGCGGAGAGATGGTACGAGCACGGCAAGTTCCTGCACAAACGAGACGTTGCGCACCACGATGTTTGGCGGTACGCGCAAAACGGTAGGCGCGAAGTTCAGCAGCGCATGCACTCCCGCCTCGATAAGGGCATCGGCCGCCGCCTGCGCGGCGGTGCGCGGCACCGCGAGAATGGCGATGCGCGCTCCGAGTTGGGCATTCACCTCCCGAACCCGCGCGAAATCCAGTATCTCGTGGTTCCAGAGCTGGCGCCCTATCTTGGCGTAGTTGTTGTCGAAGACCGCCACCAGATTGAAGCGGTGTTCCGCCAATCCGGTGTATCCGGCGAGCGCGGAACCCAGATTGCCCGCGCCCACCAGCAGCACGGGCTGATCGCGGTCAATCTTCAGGATGCGGGCGATTCGCCCCTGAAGCTCCACAACGTTGTAGCCCACGCCTGGCTTGCCAAACTCGCCGAAGTAGGAGAGATCCTTGCGGAACTGCGCGGCGTTGATTCCCGTGTGTTCTTCTATCTCCGAGGAGGAGACGGTATCCACGTGCTGGTGTTCGAGGTCTATAAGGCAGCGCAGGTAGGTGGCGAGGCGTTCCAGCGTGGGAACGGGCACCTTGTTGGGAGAGGCATCGCTCAAGGAGTTCGCCCTCTGGGCCCGGCGTCGCCCATTGAAGGGTGCAACGGAATGGGCTATTATACCTTTGGCAAGCGTGGCGGTCAAACGGCCAAGCCCCTCGACCCCGTGCGGCGCCTCTTCGGGACTGGCACTTCTTAGCGCCACTAAGGTACACTCGCGTAGGCTTTGTGAAATAGTACGCAGTCTCGGAATCATCCCATTGGCAGTCGAGCGGGCCGCGTCCGGCCGCATCTCGGGCGATAAGGCAGACTACGTTCGCGAAATGTTCGCGGGCATCGCCCACCGTTACGACCTCCTGAACAGCCTTCTCAGCTTCTCGCGCCATCGGGCGTGGCGACGGCAGGCGGTTCGCCTGGCACGCCTCCGCCCTGGCGATAGCGCGCTCGATGTCTGCACGGGCACCGGCGACTTCGCGTTGGATCTGCGGGCCGCCGTGGGCGCAAGCGGTCTGGTGGCCGGAGCCGACTTCTGCGAGCCCATGGTCCGCATAGGCCAGCGCAAGGCAGCCGGGCTGCGCACGGCCATCCACTTCGCGCTCGGCGACGCGCTCCGTCTGCCCTACCGCTCAGGGGCCTTCCATGCGGTTACCGTGGGTTTCGGCATTCGCAACGTGGCGGATGTGCAGGCGGCCTTTGCGGAGATGGCGCGTGTGGCCAGGCCCGGCGGGCGCGTGATCTGCCTGGAGTTCAGCGAGCCCGAGCACTGGTTCTGGCGGCCGCTCGTGCGCTTCTACGAGCACAAGGTTCTTCCGCGAGTCGGAGCGCTCCTCAGCCGTGCTGAAGCCTACAGGTATCTGCCAGACTCCATCTCCGAGTTTGACGGTCGCGAGGCGCTCGCGCGCAAGATGGAGGCCGCGGGCCTGAGGGATATCGCCATCCACTCACTCAATTTCGGCAGCGTCTGCATCCATGTGGGGGTGAAACCGTGAGCCCCACCGCCATCATCTCGGCGATGGGCGGCTCCGTGCCCGCCGCGCCTTTCCTGGACCTCATCGCGCCGGACCTGGAGGCGGTGGAGGAGCGCCTCCGGTCCGAGATAATCTCCGAGGTGCGCAAGGTGCAGGCGCTGGGGGGCCATGTGCTCTCCGCGGGCGGCAAGCGGCTGCGGCCGGCCATGGTGAGCCTGGCTGCCCGCGCCATCAATCCCGAGCCCGATGTGGAGCGTGTGGTGCTGGTGGGGGCCGCCGTGGAGCTGGTGCACATGGCCACGCTGGTGCACGACGATGTGATTGATAACACCTCCACCCGGCGCGGCCTGCCCACGGCCAACGCGGTCTACGGCAACGGCGTGGCCGTGATCGCGGGGGATTTCCTGCTGGCGCGTGCCATGAAGGTCCTCGCTGCCGATGGCGATCTCCGCCTGATGCGCATTGTCTCCGAGGTGACCGTGGAGATGAGCGAGGGCGAGGTGATGGAGGTTCTCGCGACCGGCGATCCCTCCATATCCCGCGAGCACTACGAACTGATTCTGCTCAAGAAGACCGCCGCCTTTGTGCAGGGCTGCTGCCGATGCGGCGCGGTGCTGGGAGGCGCCACGGAGGAGCAGGAGACGGCGCTCGGCGAGTTCGGCAGGCATGTGGGCCTGGCCTTCCAGGTCGCGGACGATCTGCTGGACTACACGGGCGATCCCGCCGCCACGGGCAAGCCCGTCGGCAGCGACCTGCGTGAGGGCCGCGCGACGCTCCCCTTCCTGCTCGGCCTTGAGCGGGCCCAATCCGAGGAGAGGGACCGCCTGCTGAGCGCCTTCGCGAATCCGGAACTGGATGGCGCGGAGATGTCCTGCATTGTCTCCCTGCTGGAGCGGTGCGGCGTGTTCGAGGATGTGCGGAAGGCGGCCAGGACTCACGTGGACCGTGCCGCAGCCGCGCTCACCCTGCTGCCGCCTACGCGGGCTAGAGACTGCCTCCAGGCGCTGATGGATTACGTGGTGCACCGCGATAGATAGAGCCGACTCCGTAGCGCAAATCGCCCTCGCTCGCCGCGAAACTGCCCAATGACCAGGCTCTACGTGTTCGATATGGATGGAGTCCTCTGGACGATGGAGGACCCCCTGCCTCATGCCGCCGAGGTGCTCCAGGAGCTGCGCAGGCGGGGTGCACTCGTCCACTACCTCACCAACAACTCCTCGCGCACGCGCCAGGACTACGTGGAGAAACTCACCCGCCTGGGCATGCCCGCCACGATAGACGAGGTGATGACCTCCGCGTATGCCACCGCACAGATACTGTGTGCCGAGGGCGCGGCCGGCCGCAAGGCGTTCATCATCGGCGAAAAGGGCCTGCGCGAGGAACTGGAAGCCGCGGGCATTCAGGTGGTGGATGATGTGGACGCGGGCCGTGTGGACTATGTGGTGGTGGGCTGGGACCGCGGGTTCACCTATGCCAAGCTGGCCGCCGCGCACCGCGCCGTGCTCGAGGGCGCGGAGTTTATCGCCACCAACCGCGATGCCACCTACCCCGACGCGGGCGGCCGTACCCTGCCAGGCGGGGGCACGCTGGTGATGGCATTGCAGACCTGCACCGGAGTCATTCCGCGCACCATCGGCAAGCCGGAGCCTACACCCTGGAGCTGATCCTCGCGCGGACGGGGGTGGACCGCGCGGAGTCCATGATCGTCGGCGATCGTCTGGATACCGATGTCGCGCAGGGCAAGCGCGCCGGAGTGACGGCCGCGCTGGTGCTCACCGGCGTTACCACGCGCGAGCAGGCGGAGGGCGCACCGCCGGAGCAGCGGCCGGATAGGGTCCTGGAGGATCTCCGCGGCCTGCTCTGAGACGCCCGCTCACTCCGGCTTGCGAGCCGTGATAACCGTGTAGGGCAGGGGCGGCGGCAGCGTCCTGGACTTCACCCCGACGAAGCCCGCGTGTTTCAGCCACTCCACGCACTCCGCCGCGGTGAAGACTTCGCCTGCGGCCGTGGTAAGCAGCATTTGGATCGAGAAGAGTGCGGCGAACACCGCCGAACCGCCGTCAGCCTCGCGCATCACGTCCGAAATGGCTACCCGTCCGCCGGGTATGAGCGCCCGGTGGGCTCCGCGCAGCATCCGCGCGATGGATTCCGCGGGAAACTGGTGCAGAACGCCGGAGAAGAGCACCCCATCGTACTCGCTTGCGCCGTACTGGCCCTCCTCGGCATCCCCGGGTATACACTCCACGCGGTCCGCCAGGCCGGCCTCGGCAATGAGCTCTCGGGTATGCCTAAGAATCCCGGGCAGATCGAGCGCTGCCACGCGCATGGTCGGGTTCCGCTCCGCCAGCAGCCCCGCATAGGCACCGGATCCGGCGCCCACGTCCAGCACCGCACGGCAGCCGTCCAGACCCAGGTGAGGCGCCACGCCCCGCGCCACCCCCAGCGCGCGCGCATGCATGGCCAGCACGAAGCGCCGGGTCTGCTCCTCGTCCTCGCCCAGGTGCGCCTGAGGGCGCTCCACGGGCTCGCCGGAACGCACTGCTCTGTCAATCTGCGACCAGCTGTTCCATTGCGCGGCGGCCCACTCCAGCCCCCCGCCAAGGTAGGCCGGGCCGCCGGGCACAAGGTAGGCCGCGGCAAGGGGCGTGAGAGAATAGGCCTCGCGCTCACGGGCGGCCAGGCCCATGGCGCGGCAGGCTTCCAGGAGCATGCGGGTTCCGCGCACATCCAGATTCAGGCGCGCGGCAAGCTGCTCCGCAGAGCACGCCTCCTCCGCAAGGGCGCGGAAGAGCCCCAGGCGGTGCGCCGCAAAGAGGGCGGCAGACTCCCAGTAGGCGGTCATCCAGCGCATGAGGCCGGAGGGGTCCGGCGCGCCAGCCAGGCGAGGGTCATGAGAAGCATCGGCCATTCTGTTTCTCCAGCGACTTGGCATGAACAGGGCGGGCGCGGCCCGCCGGCGCGTGAAGGCGCCTCATTCACCCAACCGATACAAGGACAGGATACTCGGAGGGACCGCCCGCATCGCGCGGCCGACCAAAAAAGTCGCGTTTGGCGGGCAGGGGTATTGGCGGGCCGCCTCGTATGGTATCCTGCAGCGTGTGTGCATTTGCATCACAAAGCAATATATAGATGAATGGTGATATATTAGCCTGGCTTAGCAAGGCTCCTCAGCGGAAATCTCCATGCCTAGGCAGATAGATCAAGACCGATGTATCCAGTGCGGGGCGTGTCTGGATGTGTGCCCCAACGACGGCATCTCCGAGCAGGACGGCGAAATACGCATCGATTCGCGTCTCTGCACGGAGTGCTTCGGATTCGCCGAGAAGTCGCAGTGTGTTGAAGTGTGCCCGGTAGAGGCCATCGGGGAGTGCGAGGAGGTTGTCCTCTCGGAGGATGATCTCGTAGGCATCTCCGCCGATCTCCACCCGGAGAGGTTTCCGCGCGGCTGACCGTGCGCCGCCGCATAGTCTGCATGATCATGGCGCCTTGCGCGCCGAGTCGAGAGGAATACGCATCATGGACCTGCAGCCGCTCTACACGGCGGTTTTGGAAGGCGACCTGAACACCGCCAAGACCATCACTTCCCAGGCGCTCGCCGAGGGAACCGACCCGCAAGTTCTGCTCTCTCAGTACATGATCCCGGCGATGGATGAGGTGGGCCGACGCTTCGAGGCCAACGAGTACTTCGTGCCCGAGCTGCTCATCGCGGCCCGTGCGATGAAGGGTGCCCTCGAGATACTGCGGCCCAAGCTGGTGGAGTCCGGCGCGAAACCGGTGGGCAAGGTGGTCATCGGCACCGTTCGGGGCGACCTTCACGATATCGGCAAGAATCTCGTTGCCGCCATGCTCGAGGGCGGCGGTTTCGAGGTGATTGATCTCGGCGTGGATGTCTCCCCGGAGAAGTTCGTGGAGGCTGTCAAAGATAAGGGCGCGCAGATTATCGCGATGTCCGCGTTGCTCACCACCACGATGCCCGGGATGCGCGCCACGGTGGAAGCCGTGGAGCAGGCTGGCCTGAAGGGCGCCGTGAAGGTGATGGTGGGCGGCGCGCCGGTAACCCAGCGCTATGCGGATGAGATCGGCGCCGATGGCTTCAGCGACAACGCCAGCGGTGCCGTGCGCGTGGCGCGGGAGCTCGTGGGCACCGGCAAGTAACTCCCCAGTCAGCCAGGGGCCTGGCCGCGCGCCATGCCCCTGGCCGCCACAGGTTCACGGCCGCGCGCAGGCGGCTCCATTCCAGGGCGGGCTGAACGAATGGGCTCGCCTTACGGAGGCACACGTGACAACCACCCAGCCTGAGGGGCTTAGCGTCTCCACGCTCGAGGAATTCCTCTATGGCACCGCGCCCCGGCCCGTTCGCTGCGGCCATGGACTCGCGATCGGCGCGGGCACGGTGATCCCCG
>CAZGLN010000207.1:6044-7180 GCA_964526545.1 uncultured Chthonomonadales bacterium | reverse complement strand
ATCCGGAGGCTGGATACCCTGGGTCTGGTACACCGTGCGCCACCACAGGCCGTTTAGGTCCTGCTCCGGATCACGATAGGCCTCCCGCTCAAAGCGGCAGAGGGTAACAATCCATCGGGTTGCCACCAGGTGCCGCGCGCGCATCTCCTCGGCGGCCGCTCTTCGCACGGCCTCTGCCTGCTCCCCCGAAGCGCCAAGGTAGACCATGAGCCAGGTGGGATCCTTGCTCAACTTGCCCATCATCTCGGCGATGGCCTCGGTCAGCAGCAGATGCG
Organism: uncultured Chthonomonadales bacterium; assembly: GCA_964526545.1. Taxonomy (GTDB): domain Bacteria; phylum Armatimonadota; class Chthonomonadetes; order Chthonomonadales; family CAJBBX01; genus CAZGLN01. The sequence goes on along the minus strand of CAZGLN010000207.1, from coordinate 6,905 downwards.
CAGGTCCGCGGAGCAGATAGGGCAGCGTTCGGTCCGTATAGTAGTCGTACACGGCATGGCCGAATTCATGCAGCATCGTGCCCATCCAGTACTCGTTGCTGCGCACGTTGCACAGAACGCGCACATCCCCTTCGCGGTCCACATCCATGCAGAAAGCATGCTGATCCTTGCCCGGGCGCTCGTAGAGATCGCAATTCGGATAGAGGTGCTCGACGGGCAGGCCCAGCGCTGCATAGTAGGCGGCCGTAATCGCCTCCAGGTTGCGGCCGGCGTAGAGCGAGTCCAGGTCCAGATCGCCGGGAGGGGCTTCTTGGAAGAAGGGGTCCGTGTAGTGCCAGGGCCTCATGCTCTCCGGCTGGATGCCGAGACGCTCGGACTGGCGCCGGTCGAAAGCCTGCTTCCACTCATGCCACGGCCGGTCCGTGAGAGCGATCAGGTCATCGAAGAGGCGGAACACGCGCTGCTCGTCCAGCTCGTCGAGTGTGAAGGCCTTGGTGTAGTGGTTGGGAAAGCCCTGGTCGCGGGCCACCTGGTTGCGTATGCGGATCATCTCCAGCACGCGCTCGGCCACGCGCGCGCCAATCTCCTTGCTGGCTCTCCAGGCCTCCTCACGCAGGGCGAGGTCGCGCGAATCCTTCAAGATGCCTCTTACGGCATTGTCCGGAGTTGGCTCGCCTCGCACGGTGGCGCGGAAGTTGGTGTACTCCTGCGCGACCTCTGTCTCCAGCATGACCAGTTTGCGGAGCGCTTCCACCGGCATCTGGGCCGCCTGGTATTGCCGGTACAGGATATCCGTCTGACGTGCCAGGCGAGGATCTGCCGCGCCTTCTTCGCGCAGCCTGCCAAGCTCGGCGAACTCCT
>CAZGLN010000207.1:0-6016 GCA_964526545.1 uncultured Chthonomonadales bacterium | reverse complement strand
GGTGAGGAGGCTGGTGGTGAGCTCGGCGGCACGCGCGGCGGCGGCCTCGGAGCCGGTCTGGGCGTGTTCCCACTGCGCCAGGGCGCACTCGCGGTTAAGGGGAACAATGAGCGCAAGGTGTGATTCGAGGAAATCTTCTAGCGTGCGGTTGCTGGGCAATGGCTCGTCCTTGTTCGTACTGATCGAGGGCCGCCCTATCGCCCTGAGGCTTGCGGGAAGGCGGTATCCTTATGGGAGACTGCATGCTCGTCAAAGCGCGTGCGTCGTTGTATGTTCTCGCCGAAATCGGCACGGCTCTGACAGAGTTGAAAGATTATGACAACTGCGGCGGCGGCCGCCAGCGTAAGGGCCGCCACGGCTAGTACGCAATATGGCAGCCCACCCACTGCGGCAAAAGTGCGGGCTCCGCGCAACATCACAATTGATGTGCTGCGCGGCGCGTGCATCGTGATGATGGTGGGGAGCCATATCGGCACGAACACCTATCTGAATACGCTCGTTCATCCCTTCCGTTTCGTGAGCGGCGCGGAGGGCTTCGTGTTCCTCTCAGGGCTTGTGCTGGGCCTTGTGAGCCGGCGGCGCATGCAGGAGGGACCCGTGGGGCAGGCCTACCTCACTGTGTGGCGGCGCGCACGTATCATCTGGCTTGTGCATTGCGCAACGGTGCTCCTCGCGCTCGGGGTGAGCTCCTGGATCAGCCGAATTCCCAGTATTCCGGACGTCAGCGCCGTCCCGTTGTACTCCGTCCTTTGGCTTACCGCGACGCTCCAGCTGCAGCCGGGCATGATGCTCAATATTCTTCCGCTGTACGTGATGGTGCTGGCAGCGGCCCCCCTTGCGCTCGAGGCGATGCGGCGGGGGCGGACGATTCTGCTCCTCTTGGTCTCCTTCGCTCTCTTCCTCTTCACGCAGTACCAGCCGCACGCTGGGCGCCTGGCCCACGAGATTAGCGGCGGCGAGGCCTTTCCGGTGCTCTCTTGGCAGTTTCTCTTCTTCGTCGGGCTCTGCGTGGGATATCACCAGGCAACGCTCCGGAATCTGCTGCTGGTTCGCTATCGGGCGGCTCTCCGATGGGCTCTGACGGCCGCGTGCGTGGTTGTGGCCGTGGTGGTCTGGGTACAGACACCGAATTTCGCATTCTACGATCATGTGCGTTGGGATGCCTATCTCTGGGAGCGGCATCCGTTGCGGTTTGGCCGCGTGCTCTACTTCTTCCTGGCCATCAGTGCCGCCTATCTCCTCGTGCAGCATCTGCTGCAGTCTAGCGTCCTCGCGTCTCGTGTTGGGGGCATGCTGGCCTTGCTCGGCAGGAACAGCCTCTACGTGTTTCTGGTACACCTGGTGCCGGCCGCGGTGGTCTCGATGGCCGCTCTCTCCAGCCGTCACTGGATGCTGGTTGAGGCGGTTACACTGGGCAGCTGGGCACTTGTGTATCTCTTAGCCAAGCACCAGGTCGGTCGCCGGTTCATACCCAACTAGCCTCCCTTGATGCTGCCCCGCCGGTACTCCTCCCGGTGAGGCGCGGCCCGGCACTTACCGATAATGGAGCCGGCGCCACGCTGTGTCCGGATGCGCACGTGCGCCGCGGCATCTCAGGAGCAATACCGCATGAGCACTCAGCCCGCCGGCCGATCCGCGTTTCACGCAGAATCATCCGTGAGCACTCCCGCGCCGCAGGAAACGTCGCTTCTCCTCGTTGGAATGGATGAAGAGGCACTCGCGCTCCTTCGCTCGGCGCTTCTGCAGCACAACGTCGCGCATGCCACCGATGGACCGATGATCTCATTGGCCTGCCAGCAGGAGGAAGGATGGGACCTGTTGGAGCGGCTAGCCGCCAGGTTCAGCGCGGCACTCAGGGCCCGAATCCGGGTGGCATGGATGCATGGCGGGCAGGACAGGGAGGCCCGAATCACGGCTTGCGCGGCGGCGCAAGCGATGGAGGATGCCCTTGAGCAGCGTGACGCCGCCTGGCTGCGAGCCGCACTTCAGGAGCGCCGGCTCTTCTCGGTGTTTCAGCCGATAGTGGATGTGCGCGCAGCGGCCGTCCATGGGCACGAGGCATTCATCCGGTGCCTCTCGCCGGATGGGAACGAGACGGTAAGCGCCGGGCAGCTGCTCTTCATGGCTTCGCGGTTGGGTCTGCGGCATGCCGTTGAGATGACGGCAGCATTTGCCGCTCTGGAGGGAGCCGCTGCACACGGTCTCGGCTCCTCGCTGCTCTTCGTGAATATCTCGCCCTTGTCGCTCTATGATCCGCTCACAGCACTGGCTCAGCTGAGAGATGTCGCGCAGACCGCGGTCGTTGCGCCCGATCGGCTGGTCTTCGAAGTGGCTGATTTCGCCGAGATGGCGGAGTGCGAAGCCCTGTCGGCCTGGTGTGCGCGAAGCAGGGAAATCGGGGTGCGCGTGGCTCTCGACCGTGCCCCCGCGAACGAACGCTCGCTGGACCTCCTCCGCCTGCTGGCTCCTGACTACGTGAAGTTCGATGGAATGATGGCCGGGAGCGGTTTGGATGGTCGCGGCCGGCGGCGCCTGGACCGCCTGGTGCAGGTGGCATCCGCGGTGGGCACACAGGTGGTTGCGGAGGGAATTGAGACCGTGGCCGATGCGCGGATGTGCCTGGAAGCTGGCGTGCAGCTCATGCAGGGATTCCTCTTCGGCCAGCCCCACGTGCCGCCCAGGGCACGCATGGACCGTATCGCCGAACTTCAGCGCGCTGCCTAGCCTCGTCTGAAAGGATTGCTCAAGAAATCGCCTCCGCATGGAACAACCCTCTGATGGGCTATCGCAGCCTGATTGGGAGGCCGTGAGCCGGGATGCGTACAAGGGCCGCGAGCTTGCTGCACCGCATGCTGGTTGGTGCGGCCGTGATATTGTTAACCGCATGCATTTGGCGAACAGCCGACCAGAGCCCCCAATCTGACGTTCGTCTGTTTCTCTTTGGCCTCTATCTGCCGCTTGGCGCGCTGGGAGTCTGGGCCATCCTCCGGTTTATGGATGCCACCCGCGAGCGGGAGCGCCGCCTCATGGCGCGGCTGGAGGCCGATAAGCGGGATGCCGAGGAGCTGTGCCGCCGCACCATCGAGACCCTCGCGCTGGCGGTTGAGGCCAAAACCGGCCCGAATCCTGGGCACCTGAGCCGCGTAGCGGCCTACTGCGTGGCCATCGGCCGCGCCATGCGGATGGATGAAGACATTCTGGAGGGCTTGCGGATAGCGGCGCTGCTGCATGACCTGGGGCGTCTGGGCATTCCGGATACCCTCCTGACCGAGGAGGGCGACCTCACCCCTGAGCAACTGGCGCGCGTGCGCGACTATCCGGTAGTCGGCGCCCGGCTTCTGCGCAATATCCCGTTCGGCTGGCCCGTGGTGCCCATCATTCGCCACCACCGCGAGCATTACGACGGCACGGGCTATCCTGATCGGCTAGAGCGTGACTCCATACCCATCGGCAGCCGTGTTCTGGCCGTGGCCGATACCTTCGATGTGCTGGTAACCGGGCGGCCCTACCGCCCCGGATTGAGCGTGGAGGAGGCTCTCAAGCGGATTGAGGTGGGGGCGGGCACGCAGTTCGATCCGAGCGTGGTGGAGGCCTTCATGCGCTGCGTGCATGCGGCCACGCTGACAGCGGCACAATCCACGGATGGGGTGGCGTCTCAGCCAGGCATAGACCAGATTGTCCGGGCACGCGAAGAGACGCGGGCCATGTACGAGCTTGTCTGCGCGGTCGGTTCGCCCATGCGCACGCCCGCGATGGTTGATCTGGTGGGCTGGCAAGTGAGCGCGCTCGTCTCCGCCTCCGCGTGCGCCATCTTCCTGACTTGTCCCGACGGCAAGACTCTGCGCGCGCTCTTTGCCCGCGGCATCAACTCGTCCTTCCTGCGCGGAGCAACCGCCGAGGTCGGCGCCTTCCTCACCGGCCGCGTGGCGTCTCGTGGCATACCAACGCGCGCGACCTATCTGGCAAACGATCTCACGCTGACGCCTTCGGACGAGCTGTGGCAGCCGTTCCGATCTACCCTTATCGTGCCGCTCCGGGGAGAGTCGGCGATCGTCGGCACCATCAATCTCTACCACGTGCAGGAGGACGCTTTCACGGAGGAGGACCTGCATCGCCTGGCCATGGTGGGTGATCTGGCCGGACGCGCGGTAGAGAACGCGCGCACTTTCGAGAGCGCCAGCGAGGACGCCATGACGGATTCGCTGACCGGCCTGCGCAACGCACGTTACCTGCAAGGCTTCCTCGACCAGGAGCTGAATAGGGCCCGCAAGACCAAGAGAGGACTCGCGGTGATTCTGGTGGATCTGGACCGTTTCAAGGCGGTGAACGATACGCTTGGACACGCCTGCGGAGACGATCTGCTGCGCGAGGTTGCCATCCTCTTGCGCTCCGCTCTGCGCAACTACGATCTCGCGGCGCGCATAGGCGGCGACGAGTTCGTGGTGGTCCTGCCGGACGCCGACGCCGCACAGGCCGAAGTGGTGGCGGCCAAACTGCGTGACGCGGTGGATAGGCATGTGGCGACGAAGCGGAACGCCGATCCCGACTTTCCCCTTGTCTCGCTCTCGGCGGGCGTGGCCGTGATGCCGGCGGATGGCGATACCACGGAGGGACTGCTTGCGGCTGCGGATTCGCGGATGTACCGCGACAAGCGAGTGAAACGCGCAGCCTAGGCTTCGGCAGATCGGTGAGGGACACTGTGTGTACAGGGCCGGATAGCCCTCCTCAGAATCTCGGTCCCTTGGTTGCTTCCTCGCTTCGCTCGCGGCTCAGCTGGCGCAGGCGCGGGCCGATCAGGCGAGCCCGTCAATCCTCTTGCGAAGGTAGTCGTAAAATCTGTGGCTCGGGCTTCGGCCGTGGCTCAGGCCGATACTGGGAGTGGGGATGCCCTCCACGGTGAGCAGGTGCGCCTCCAGCGCGCAGAGGTCCGTGCGTCTATCCACGATGAGCAGGTGCCTCAGGGAGCTGTCCGGGAGGTCCTCATTCTCCGGCATGGTGGAGAGCATGACGAGCTGTTCCACCTGTTCGGAGGAGGCCGCCATCTCCGGCCGCCTTCGGGCTATGCGGGCGGCGAGCCTCTCGTCCTGATCCGCCGGAAGCGTAACGTACTTCTCCAGGGTGTCCACCGCATCCGCCAGAAAGACTCCTACCGCCACTCCGAGGCCCCAGAGCAGCCCGGCCCCAACGATCGCCGCGTCGTCGGATGCGCCCGGTCCGCGACGATGGCGGATGTACTGGTACACGACTTCCGGTTCGCCCGCCCGTGAGGCATCTACGATGAGGCCCTTCTCGCGCAGCTCGTCTATCTGCCCTTCCCACTCCCCGTGGGCCAGGGTGTCGGCGCTCATCCCGAGCGAGCGCATGCGGGCGTAATCCACCCAGTAGGCCTTGCCGCCGCCGATGCGCATGCCGCGATTGGCCTCCACCTCCGCTCGCACCTCCACATCGTCGCGCATGCCGCCGAGATGGATGCCCCGAACCACATCCGATGGGTCCACCCGCAGAAACCGCAGGAACGAGATGCCCAGAAGCGCAGCGAGCTCGCGGGTGATGAGCGCCGAAGGAGGAGGGCCCTCCATGGCGCACTCCACGTAGTCCGCGATGTCGTCAATGAGCGATTGCCGCGCGGATCGGATGCTCGCCGTGTCGAGATGCAGGGCACGGGCCACATCGTCGCAGGTCGTGTTGGGGTAGGGCGTGCCGCGGAATGCGCCGTGGCCCTCATGCGCCCTGCCCTGCACGGATTGCAGCAGGATGAGCTCCTCCACCTGCCAGGTCGTGCGCAGCATGTCGCGTGCGTCCAGGAGCTTGTAGTCCTGGCGCAGGAGGTCGGCCGGAGCGGCGCCCGGGCGGGCGTGGTTGTCGCGCAAGGAGTGTCGTGCCATGTGCGAGTATTCCGCGTCCGGATGCGAATTCCTCGCGCGCCTCTGGCCCGGCGCCGGCCTGGCGCAGTTATGCCGGTGTTGCCAAGAGCCCTGGGCATACTTGCATATGCATCTTAGTGGTAAAATGGTGG
>CAZGLN010000206.1:0-7183 GCA_964526545.1 uncultured Chthonomonadales bacterium | reverse complement strand
GAGGAAGCGCTATCCGGTCGTGGAGGCGATATACGCCGGTCCCCACGCAGCCCATGTGCCGAAGGCCTTCTCCAGCTATTACGGAGTTCAGGAGATCGTGGAGCTCGGCTTCGTGGTGGTGCAGATAGACGGCATGGGCACCTCGTTCCGTTCCAAGGCTTTCCATGACGTGGCATGGCGCAACCTGGCGGACGCGGGATTGCCCGACCGCATCGCCTGGATGCGGGCCGCGGCGAAGACCCGCCCCTGGATGGACTTGACTCGCGTGGGCATCTACGGCGGCAGCGCCGGCGGCCAGAACGCGATGGCCGCGTTCCTGCAGCATGGCGACTTCTACAAGGTGGCGGTGGCCGATTGCGGCTGCCACGACAACCGGATGGACAAGATCTGGTGGAACGAGCTCTGGATGGGCTGGCCGATAGGCCCGCACTACGCGGAGCAGTCCAACGTCACCCTGGCCCCACGTCTCACGGGCAAGCTGCTGCTGATTGTCGGCGAACTGGATACCAATGTGGATCCGGCTTCCACGCTGCAGGTGGCGAACGCACTCATCAAGGCGGACAAGGACTTCGACATGCTGCTGATTCCGGGCGCCGGGCATGGAGCCGCCGAGACGCCCTACGGCCGCCGACGCCGACAGGACTTCCTCGTGCGGCATCTGATGGGCGTGGAGCCGCGGGCGAGGTAGGCCACCAGACGCCGCACGGCATGAGTGCCCTGCCGCGGGCAGCCGGTGGGCTGCGGCTGACCGACTGACGTCCCAGTCTGCTCTCGTCGTAGGATTGAGCCCCTATAGATCGTGTCCACGCAGGGCGCGCCGGCGAAATCGCCGTTGGTCCTGGAATTCTCGTTGGACGGAACAGGGACACGGAGACCTGCGGTGCGCGCTCGTTGGGGCCGGCTGCGCGGTAACCTAAGTGGTAGCGTTTCGAGGCCGCCCGAGGTTGCGCGGATGGGATACCCGGTGAGAGCATGGGCAATGGGGGCGGCGGGCATCGCGGGAGAGGCGCGGCACCGCTACATCCTGACGGGCAGCGGTGGTTGATTAACAATCACATAACAATCGGGCTGCAGCATTCTGGTGCCGCCGCGCTCCCATTGGATTCCTGGCGGAAACGAGAATCGCAAGGAGGCTAAGCAACTGAGATGATAACGATGCGAGGAGTGTGCCTCACCCTGGTGGCGGCAACCTTCGCCGTCATACTCCTGATTGGCTGTAATGGGAAGAAGGCCGAGGAAGGCGCTGGAGGAAGCGCATCGGCCCCCGCGGCGCAGGGCGAGCTCTCAGGAACCATCGCGATTGACGGCTCGAGCACGGTGTTTCCCATCACCGAAGCGGTGGCCGAGGAGTTTCAGAAGCAGCATCCCAACGTGCGCGTAACCGTGGGCATTTCGGGTACGGGCGGCGGCTTCAAGAAGTTCGCCAACAAGGAGATAGACATTGCGGATGCCTCCCGGCCCATCAAGTCGAGCGAGTCGGAGACGGCCGCGAAGAATGGAGTGGAGTACATCGAGGTGCCGGTGGCCTACGATGGGCTCTCGGTGGTCGTGAATCCGAAGAACACCTGGTGCGACCATCTCACGGTTGCCGAGCTCAAGAAGATCTGGGAGCCGGGCAGCAAGATAACCAAGTGGAGCCAGATTAGGCCCGGCTTTCCCGACAAGCCGATCAAGCTCTATGGTCCAGGCACGGACTCGGGCACTTTCGACTACTTTACCGACGCGATCTGCGGCAAGGAGGGTGCGAGCCGATCGGACTTCACCGCGAGCGAGGATGACAACGTTCTGGTTCAGGGCGTAAACGGCGACGAGGGTGCGCTGGGGTACTTTGGGTATGCCTATTACGAAGAGAACCAGAATAAGCTGAAGTTGGTGGCTGTGGATCCCGGTACCGGGCCCGTCAAGCCCTCCCCCGAGACCATCAACACGGGCACATACCAGCCTCTGTCGCGTCCGCTCTTCATCTATGTGCGGAAGGATGCAGCCGAGCGTCCCGAGGTAGCAGCCTTCATTAAGTTCTATCTCGCCGAGGCTGGCAAGTTGGTGAAGAGCGTGGGGTACATTGCTCTACCGGATAAGGCCTACGAGTTGGCCCTGAAGCGCTTCGAGGCGAAGACCACGGGCTCCGTCTTCACCGGCGGCTCGCAAGTAGGCGTAAAGATTGAGGATCTGTTGAGTAAGGAGAGTCAGTAGTCGCGATGTCCGCCGGTCGGGAGGCATCGTTATACGCCCAGGGCATAGAGTCTCCCTTTCGCCGGCGCGGGGGGGTGCTTAGCCGCCTCCATGAGGGCAGCGTAAAGGCTTTCTGCTACCTCTGCGCTCTGGTTTCGGTGGCCACTACCTTCGGCATCATCTTCGTGCTCGCCGAAGAGTCGTTTCGGTTCTTTCAGAAGGTGTCGCCCATCGCGTTCTTTACAGGGACGCGATGGGCGCCGCTCTTTGTGCCCAGCAGTTTCGGCGTCTTGCCCTTGGCGTGCGGAACCTTTCTGGTGACGGCTGGGGCGGCGATCCTCGCGGTGCCGCTGGGTCTCTTCGCCGCGGTCTACCTTAGCGAGTATGCCTCGCCGCGCGCGAAGAGCATTCTTAAGCCCGTGCTGGAGATACTCGCGGGAGTGCCCACCGTCGTGTACGGCTACTTCGGCGTGTTCTTCGTTACTCCGTTCCTTCGGCAGTTCTTCCCCAACGTCCAGGTCTTCAATGCGGCGTCCGGTGCGATTGTGGTCGGCATCATGATCCTGCCGCTCATTACGTCCTTGTGCGAGGATGCCCTCTCCGCCGTGCCGCGGTCTCTGCGAGACGCGGGTTACGCACTGGGTTCCACGCGCATGGAGGTCACCTCGAAGATTGTCGTGCCCGCTGCGCTCTCCGGCATTGCGGCGGCTGTCATCCTGGCGCTCTCCAGGGCCATCGGGGAAACCATGGCGGTTACACTTGCGGCGGGAGCCACTCCGAAGATGACGCTGAATCCCGCGGAGAGCATCCAGACGATGACCGCCTACATCGTACAGGTGAGCCTGGGCGACACGCCGTTCGGTTCGACCGCTTACCAGACGATATTCGCCGTGGGTATCACGCTGTTTGCCATCACGCTGGCGATGAACATCCTGGCGGCGCGGCTGGTTAAGCGCTTCCGGAATGAGTACGAATGAGCAACACGCCAACCCCACCGCTTCAGATTGCCAACCTTCCACAGCGCAGGCTGCTGGAGCGGGTCTTCTTCATCGTAAGCCTTGCCGCCACGCTCCTCTCCGTGGTGCTTCTTGGCGCGCTGCTGTACGGCATCCTGCGCGACGGCACGGGCCGCCTGAGCTGGGAGTTTCTGCAGTCGTTTCCCTCGCGGTTTCCCGAGCGGGCGGGCGTGAAGAGTGCGCTGTACGGTTCCGTGTGGGTCATGTCGCTCACTATCGTAATCAGCGTGCCCATTGGGATTGCGGCCGCCATCCATCTGGAGGAGTTCGCCGCGAAGAACCGGCTGAACGCCTTCATTCAGATGAACATCGCCAACCTGGCCGGCGTGCCGAGCATCGTCTATGGCCTGCTGGGTCTGGCGCTCTTCGTGCGCTGGCTTGCCCTGGGTCGGAGCGTGCTGGCGGGCGCCCTCACGCTAAGTCTGCTGATTCTGCCGACGGTCATCATCGCCACCCAGGAGGCGCTGCGGGCGGTGCCCAGCTCCCTGCGCGATGCCTCCTACGGCATGGGCGCAACCGCCTGGCAGACGGTGCGCTATCAGGTGCTTCCGGTTGCGTTTCCCGGCATCCTCACGGGCGTCATTCTCTCCATATCTCGGGCGATGGGTGAGACCGCCCCGCTCATCACGATCGGCGCGCTTACCTATGTCGCCTTTGTCCCGCGTGGGGTGATGGATGGATTCACCGCGCTTCCCATCCAGATATTCAACTGGTCGTCGCGGCCTCAGGAGGCGTTTCACGCTACGGCGGCAGCGGGCATCATCGTGCTGCTCGGCGTGCTCTTCGCCATGAACTCCGTGGCGCTGATCCTGCGGTACCGTTCGCGGAAGCGGAATCTCTGGTAGCCATGGCGCACGAGGAACACGCAGTGGTCATGGAGCCGGTCGCGACAGCGGGCGCTTCTCATGGTCAGGCCATTTTGGCGCAGGAGCCCGCCAAGATCGAGGCCGTTGACCTCTCGTTCTACTACGGGGACACTCAGGCGCTCAAGCGTGTCTCCATCCGCATGATGCCCAAGGAAGTGACGGCGCTCATCGGCCCCTCGGGCTGCGGGAAATCCACCTTCCTGCGCTGCATCAACCGCATGAATGACCGCATTGCGGGAACGCGCGTGGAGGGGAAGGTGCGGGTGGACGGCTTCGACGTGTATGCGCCGGATGTGGACCCCGTGGTCCTGAGGAAGCGGATAGGGATGGTCTTTCAGAAGCCGAACCCGTTTCCGCACTCCGTGTATGACAACGTGGCCTACGGCCCTCGCATCAGCGGTGTGCGCTCGCGGCGTATCCTGGACGAGGTGGTGGAGCGAAGCCTGCGGCGAGCCGCCCTGTGGGAGGAAGTGAAGGACAAGCTGCGTCAGAGCGCGCTCGCCCTCTCCGGAGGGCAGCAGCAGCGGCTCTGCATCGCGCGTGTGCTGGCGATGGAGCCGGACGTCCTCCTGATGGATGAGCCCTGCTCGGCGCTGGATCCCGCCGCCACTCTGCGCGTAGAGCAGCTCATGTCGGAGCTCAAGCGCACGTATACCATCGTCATCGTTACGCACAACATGCAGCAGGCCGCCCGCGTCTCCGACAGGACCGGCTTCTTCCTTGAAGGCGAGCTGATCGAGTTTGACGCGACGGCCACGGTCTTTCAGAACCCCGCCGACCAGCGGACTGAGGCCTACATCAGCGGCCGGTTCGGCTAACCCCGGCATTCTCCGCGGCCTCCGCCGGGTGGAAAGCGCGAAACAGCGCATCCCTCTCGATCGCAGACCACAGATAGTCATCTCCACGAACTTGCGGCGGAGCAGGCGTTCTCCCCAGTGTCGGGCTGTGACGGCCGAGCACCGCCTTGTTCCCCGTTATCGTCTCTCGCACGACACGCCGCAGATCAGTGATTGCCCCGGTTCTTGCGGACATCAGGGGGAGATCGGGCCGCGCAGGTAGAATAGTGGACGGCACGGATTCCACGCGCCTTTCGGCGCGCCATCCTGAGTCGCACCGCCACTCGAGGAGCTCCAATACCATGCCGAAGTCACTCCCGATTCTGCCCGAGGACGTCCGGAAGTCGGGCCAGATCGAGTTCGACCCTATTCCCATCAACCAGTATGCGCGCACTCTTAAGGACGAAGAGGAGCGCTTCGCGCGTGAGGACCTTATCCGGATCTACCGGGATATGTATGTCATCCGCGCCTTCGAGTCCATGCTGAACGACGTGAAGGTGAAGGGCGGCTTCGCGGGGGTGGAGTACAACCACCATGGACCCGCGCACCTGAGCCTTGGCCAGGAGGCCTACGCGGTGGGCCAGGCGTTTCTGCTGGGCCCGGATGACCACATCTTCGGCAGCCACCGCAGCCACGGAGAGATTCTCGCGAAGGGCCTCTCGTGCATCGAGAAGCTGGACGACTCCGCCCTTGAGCGGATCATGCGGAGCTACAACGACGGCCTCACCTTGAAAGCCGTGGAGGCCGAGCTGAAGGAGGGGCCCAAGCGTGCCGATGCCAAGGGACCCGGCGCGCCGACCTCCGCCATCCGCTCCCTCGCCGTGGACTACCTGATCTACGGCACCCTGGCCGAGATCTTCGGCCGGGAGGCAGGTTTCAACAAGGGCATGGGCGGCTCCATGCACGCCTTCTTCGTGCCGTTCGGCGTGTTTCCCAACAACGCCATCGTGGGAGGCTCGGCGGATATCTCGGTGGGAGCCGCTCTGTTCAAGCGTATCTTGCGGCAGCCCGGAATCGTTATCTGCAACATCGGAGACGCCGCCGCCAACTGCGGGCCAACGTGGGAGGCGCTCAGCTTCGCCACCATGGACCAGTTCCGCACGCTCTGGGACGAGGCGCACCGCGGCGGGCTGCCCTTCATCATGAACTTCGTCAACAACTTCTACGGCATGGGCGGCCAGCCGGTAGGCGAGACCGGCGGGTTCGGGGTGCTGGCCAGGATGGGCGCTGGATTGAACCCGGACCAGATGCATGCCGAGCGCGTGGACGGCTACAACCCGCTCGCGGTGATTGATGCCATCGCGCGCAAGCGGGAGATCCTGGAGCGCGGAGAGGGCCCGGTACTTCTGGATACCATCACCTACCGCTTCAGCGGCCATTCGCCCTCGGATGCCAGCTCCTACCGCGAGAAGTCGGAGGTGGATACCTGGCGGCAGCTCGACTCTATCCAGACCTATGGCGAGGACCTGGTGGAAGTCGGTATCGCCACGGAGGAGGAGCTCGCCGCCATCCGCGCTGAAGTGGATACGCGCGTGGAGATCGCCTACCGAAAGGCAGTAGATCTCGAGATTTCGCCTCGGGCGGACCTCTACTCCGTAGGCAGCCTGCTGGAGAGCACCATGTTCTCGGATGGCAAGCCTCCGATAGAGGGTCTGCTCCCGCAGCATTCCATCCCCGGAGTCGAGACACTCATCCCCAAGGAAGAGAATCCGCGCGTGAAGCAGCTCGCACAGCGGAGCCGCTCGGGCATCGGGCCCAATGGCGAGAAGCTGCCGAAGGGCAAGTGCGTGGGCCTGCGCGACGCGCTGTTCGAGGCCATTCTGGACCGGTTTTACGAAGAGCCCACTCTCGTGGCCTACGGCGAGGAGAACCGCGACTGGGGCGGTGCGTTCGCTGTGTACCGCGGGCTCACCGAGGCTCTGCCCTACCATCGGCTCTTCAACAGCCCTATTTCCGAGGGAGCGATTGTCGGCACGGCGTGCGGCTACGCGCTGGAGGGCGGACGGGTGCTGGCCGAGCTCATGTACTGCGACTTCATGGGCAGGGCCGGCGACGAGCTCTTCAACCAGTTGCCGAAGTGGCAGGCCATGTCAGGCGGCATGCTGCGCATGCCCGTGGTGCTGCGTGTCTCGGTTGGCAGCAAGTACGGCGCCCAGCACAGCCAGGACTGGTCCTCTCTCTGCGCGCACATCCCGGGACTCAAGGTGGTCTTTCCCGCCACTCCCTACGATGCCAAGGGTCTGATGACCGCGGCACTTCGCGGCACCGATCCGGTGGTCTTCTTTGAGAGCCA
>CAZGLN010000205.1:0-7223 GCA_964526545.1 uncultured Chthonomonadales bacterium | reverse complement strand
GCTCTTCCGAGATGGGCAGAAGCTCCCCGCCGGTATCTATGCGCACTGTCTTGGCGCCTAGCTGCTCCGCTACCCGCAGGTGCTCCAGCGCCAGGGCACGGTTCGCGGCGCGCCTTTCGGGGTCGGCATCCCACAGGTGGCAGCCATCGGCATGGTAGTTGACCACGCACATCTCGCGGGCCTCCACGGCCTCACGCACCTTGCGCACGTAGTCTGCATCCGTGGTGCCGATGTTTCCATTCCAGAAGTCCGCCACATCCACGCCGTAGCGGTACTTCACCGTCTCCAGGTAGCCGAAGGCATCCATCTTGCCCTCGGCATAGAGGCCGTGAAAGCTGTATCCGGCTATCGAGATCTTCATGGTTATTCCTTTGGCAGGGTATCGGCGCGAGGGTGAGCGGCACCGGCGGCCCGGGCGCGCTCCTCCCGGGGAGTCTGCTTGGATGCGTTCCAGGGGAACTCGCGCGGCTCGGTCCGCGGCTTTGGCGGGTGCCCGTAGCCCAGAATGTAGGCCCGGCGATGAATCTCGGAGGTATTCGGGCCTGCGTAGTGGAGTGTTCGGTTCAGGTGGATGGTGCAGCCGCCTGCCGGGATGGGGCAGGCGACTGCGTCGGAGGTATCGGCTTCGTCCACCTCGAGGCCATGCACGCGCGGATCGTGCCCGATGGTGTGATGCGGCACAATCTCCCAGTGGTGCGAACCGGGAACAAACCAGAGGCAGCCATTCTCGATGGTGGCCTCCTGCAGCGGTATCCAGATGCTGATGGAGTAGTAGTCCATTGCCGGGTTCCAGTAGGCCTCATCCTGGTGCCACGGAGTGGCCGCACCATAGCGGGCAGGTTTGAAGATTGCGTGCTCGCCTTGGTACACGGCCTCCTCTCCCAGAAGCTGCTGTGCGATGGCGAGGGCGTTCTTTCGGTAGCGTCCCTCCTTCAGCTCGGGGGCATACTTGGCCGGGTTGAGTATCTGCGGAAGCACGGCCACCTCGCCCTCCGTGTCGGGACCGCCCAGGTCGAACTGGTCGCCGAATTCGCGGCCGGCGCGCTGCGCGAAGAGCCTGTCGTAGATCTCGCGCGCCCAGGCGACCTCTTCCGGGTCCATCAGCCGCTCGAGGGCGAGAAAGCCGTCCCTGTGGAACTGCTCTATCTGTTCCCGGGTAAGAACGATGGCGGGTGAGTCGGACATGCTTAAGCTCCCTGCATTGAGAATGGGCCTTACTGTGCGTGTTCGGCTGCCCAGAGCGCGGCGCCGATGGCGCCCGCGTCCGCGGCGTGCTCCGGTATGCTGATCTTGACGGGCTCAAGGGGCGTAACGTGGCAGCGCTCTTTGACAGTTCTCTGCACAACGGGATAGAGCCACCGCTCGATGGCCTTCGCCACGCCGCCGCCGATTATCACCACATCCGGGCTGAAGAGGGTGATGAGGTTGGCCACGCCGATGCCCACGCGGAACGAAACGTCCTCCAGGATCACGCGCGCTACGTCGTCGCCGGCATCGGCTGCCTGGGCCACGGTCTCCGGCGTCATGCGGCTCAGGTCCACGCGCACGCTCTCCTCCGCGACGATGCAGAAATCCCGAAGCTGCGTGGACTGGCCCTGCAGCACGACGCGGATGGCCCGCGCGGCGATGGCGGAGCCTGTGGCATAGGCTTCCAGGCAGCCACGGCTGCCGCAGCCGCAGCGCTCGCCGTGCATCTCGATAATCTGATGCCCGACCTCGCCCGCGGAACCATCGTGCCCGAAGAGCAGTTTGCCGCCGATCACCACTCCGCCGCCCACGCCCGTGCCGAGCGTCATGCCCACCACGCGGTCACGCCCCTTACCGGCGCCGATGCGTGCCTCCGCCAGCACGAAGGCCCGCGCATCGTTGATGAGAACTGTCGGCAGGCCCACCGCCTTCTTTACCTCCGGACCCAGCGGCACGCCTCTCCACTGGGTCGGCAGGTTGGGCAGAAACCGGGTGCAGCCGGTGGCAGGATCGTACATTCCGGGCACGCCGATGCCTACACCCTTCGCCCGGCCGCCGGAGGCATTGCGGAGCCCGGTCGCGAGCTCCGCAATGCGCCCTATGACCGCCTCGGGCCCCTCCCGGGCGATGGTCTCCCTGGTTTCCGACTTGATGGCTTCGAGCGTGGCTGAGTCGAAGAGTGTTCCCTTGATGTAGGTGCCGCCGAGATCAATGCCGATGGTAATCATGGGATGCATACCGTTGCCGCGGCGGAAGGATGGCGGCCTAGCGGCCGCGCGCGTTTTGCAGCAGCCAGGCCTCCGAGATGACCACGTGCTTTATGCTCTCGCCCTTGCCTTCGCGCGCGGCGTTCTTGGCGTTGGGCGTGTAGCTGTAGGTGATGTGGATGAGGCCGTCGCGGGCCTGCAGGATGCTGGGATAGTGGTAGGAGCCGGCACCTTCCGGCGAGCCGTCGTCCTCGATGCGGGTAACGCGCGGCCAGGTCTTGCCCTCGTCCTCGGATATGGCGATGGAGAGGCGCCAGCGTCCGCGTTCCAGGTCATTGTTGATGAGCAGCCAGCGGCCGCTGCGCAGCACAATCACATCCACCCCCGCGCCGGTATCCACCACGTCCGAATCGCGGGCCAGGCTCCACGTGTGGCCCTTATCCCTTGATTCGCTCACGAGTGCGCGCTTGGGCGGGGGGCCGTTATCGCGGAAGAAGGCCACGAGCGTGCCATCGCGCCGCGCGGCGATGCTTGGCTGCACATTGCCCGCGCCGACAATCGGCTCGCTGCATTTCCAGGTGGCACCGTTGTCGTCCGAGTAGGCGACCAGCGAGAAATCGAACCCATCGGAGTAGAGCGGCAGCAGCAGCCGGCCCTCCACCGCCACCGGGTGCGGGCGGGGCATCCAGCCGAGACGCTGGTTCAAACGTGTAGCGGCGCGCTTCTTGACCAGCGCGAGGTACTCCTCCAGTCGGGAGATATCCTCGGGAGCGGCACCCTGCCGATAGGGCGCCCACTGCTTCTCCAAGTCGCGCAGCACAATCTGCTCGAACTCTGGACCGGGTTTCAGATGGAGCACATCGTTACGGTCCCATCGCGGCGGTCCTGTTCGCTGCTGAAAACTGCGGCTCACCTGGTACTTCAGAAGCGCGCTCTCCCACTGGTTGTCCAGGATGGTCGGCCAGAAGAGCCAGAGCGCGCCATCGGGCGCGACAATCATGCAGGGGTTGCAGTCCGGAAAGCCCGGGGTATCCGCCATGGGGAACGCCTCGGACCAGGAGCGGGCTCCCTTCCTCAGCCGTGCTCCCACGATGGCGACATCATCCGCGCTCCGCTCGCCCGAGCCCCGGTACCAGCATGCGAGCAGGTCGCCGTTGGGCAGCTCGACCACGCAGCTTCCGTGATTGTGCAGCGCCATGGGCGGGAAGAGCAGGCGGTCCTGCCGAAATGCCTGGTTGATGGTGGGTGGCTCCTTCGGCATCGCAGCCAGTCCCGTGCCGAGCAGGGCTCCGCACGCGAGAACAATGGTCATACAAGCACTCCTTCGAAGTTGGCGGTGAGTTCGACGCGCGCGCTTCTCGGTCCTCCGAAGCCATGCCTGCCACGGCGTGGGGTTGCATCCATCTGCCACACTGAATCATCACGAATACTGCTCGCCGCCGGCCGTCTGGCCGGCTTGAAGGAATAGGCATCCATGCGTTTGCCCCTCTTGGGCGCACTCTGTTTGCTCTCTGTTGTGCGTTGTGAGGCCTCGCTTCTCGCGGATATTTCCACCAGCGCAGCCCAGCGGCAGATTCCTGCCGTGCGCATCGCCTCTCCGCCGGTGATTGACGGCGCCATCGGCGCCGAGGAGTGGGCCGGCGCGGCCCGCGCCGAGCGCTTCTTCGATCAGCAGACCGGCGAGCCGACCGCCGATCAGACGGCGGCCTACATCGCCTATGACGATGAGAACGTCTATGTCGCCATCTACGCGTATGACAGCAAGCCGGAATTCATCGTGGGCCGCGAGACCGTGCGCGACAGCCGCTTCGCCAACGAAGGGGGCGGGGGCGATGGCGAGGACAGCGTGGAGGTCTCGTTCGATACCTTCTTCAGCAGCCGATGGGACGATCAGACTCGTTTCAGCGTAAATCCGCTCGGCACTCCCTCCGCGCGCATTTCGGGCGGCCGGGCCGCGAAGCGGGAGTGGCAGGGCGACTGGCAGGCGGCGGCCAGGCGGCTGCCGGATGGCTGGTCGGTGGAGATGCGGATACCCTGGAGAATGCTGAACTATCCTAACTCCAGCACGCCCGTTACCATGGGCATCAATTTCCGCCGCTTCCAGCACCGCACGCGCATCAATTCGATATGGAGCAACACCGGGCCGCAGAGGTTTCTCGATCTCCAGGGCCGATGGGTGGGGGTCAGGCCGCCTCAGCGAGCCTTCGCGCCGGAGGTCTCTGCCTTGCCCTATGTGCTAGCCGGACTGGAGCGCGGGACGGGCCATCTGCGTTCCGGCCTCGATGTGCGCGCCCTGCTTACTCCCGAACTCACCAGCGTGGTGACCGTGAATCCGGATTTCGGCACCGTGGAGGGCGCGGTGGAGGGCATTCAGTTCAGCCGGAGCGAGCGCTTTGTCGAGGAGCGCCGCCCCTTCTTCCTGGAGGGACGGGGCTACTTCCAGGCAGGGCAATGGTTCGGCGCAGGCCCGTACTTCTATCCAAACCGTATCCGCGCCATGGACCTCGGCGCCAAGATCTTCGGCAAGCTGAGCCCGCGCGACAGCCTGGGCTTGCTGGCAACAGCCGATTTCGGGCGCGAAGCCAACGCCGTGGTGAACTACCGGCACACCTATCTGCCCACCGCCTCGTTCGGCGCATTCTTCACCCAGAAGAGCACGCCAGGGCTGAGCAATACGGTGCTGGTGGGCAGCCATGACCGGCGATGGGGCAAACTGGGCGTTTCAACCGATGCAGGCGTATCGGCCGGACACGAGGCGGGGGGCGCCGTGTACGAAGTAGGGGTGCGCTACGAAGACAAAGTCAACTTCAGCGTCATCCGTGCTTTGAGTGTGGCGGAAGACTTCCTGGATGCCAACGGCTTCGTCTACTTCACCGATATGCGCGGCTTTGACTTCCACCACTCGTGGGGATCGCCCTGGCGATCGGGTTTTTTCCGCGGCTTCGAGGTTTCGGGGGGAGGCCAGTATAAGTGGCACATGGACGGCCGACCCTATATGCGGGGCGGCTCGCTCGGCGCCAGCATCGAGACCCGGTCCGACTGGGCCTTTAGCCTAAGCTACGACGGCTCGCGTTTCGATGACGCCGCGGACGAGACCATCGGCGGCCGCATCATCTGGGGAGAGAGCAACCGGTTCCGGAGGGTCAGCATCGGGGGACGGGTGGGCCGCCTGGACAGCCGGCCCGCGAGTTTCTACGGAATCGGCATGAGCTTCCGCCTGCTCAGGAGACTGGATGTGGCCTACAGCGCGAACGTGCAGAACCTGGACGGAAGCGAGCAGCTCCACATCGCCACCTTCACCTACGAGCTCTCGCCCACGCGCTCCATCGGCGGCCGGGTCGTGAAGCACGACTCCAATACCAACTGGTATCTCTCCTATCGGCACTCGGGGGACCGCGGCACGGAGACCTACATCCTTCTGGGCGATCCGAACGCAAGCCGGTTCCGCGAGCAGGCGGTGGTGAAGATGGTATTCGCGCTGTAACCGCGCAGAAAATCACGCCGAGGGCCGTGCGGTCCGGGGCACGGAGGTCAGACGGCTCATCAGCTCGAGAAGAAGGCCTTCGAGGGGGGCAGCCGGTTCAGCGCTGCTCCGGCTGCTCCAGTTGGACCGTCTCACCCGTGGCGATGCTCTGGTGTACTGCCTCGGCGATGCGTGTAGCCTGCAGACCATCCTCCGCGGAAGGGTAGCGGCCCGCGAGGTCTGTCAGGCTGCCTCCGCCGGCGAGGTAGGCCACGTTGCGGGCGAAGTTTTCAATGCTCTCGATCACGTAGCCGCCCAGGCGTGGGCGGCCAGCCATGTCCTCGTACTCCCGGTTCGCGTTGCTGTTCCACGTCTGCATGCCGGCATCGGCCAGGCAGCTCTGCGAGCCGCGCGCCTGGCTGTCTACCTCCCACAGGCCGTTGGTGCCCACCAGCCGCACGCCCTGGTTGACGATGGCCTCAAAGCTGCGGGGCAGGATCCAGGAGGTCTGAAACGCGAATTGCGCGCCGTTGGCGAAGCCGACGTGGGCGCTGACGCTGTCCCAGGTATCCAGGCCGTGCTCACCAAGCAGCTTCCGCTTTGAGCCGCGGGCATGCACTTCCACCGGCTCGGACTTGATGAGCCAGCGCACGAGATCGTAGAAGTGGACTCCCAGAAACCACGCAGGGCTGCTGCGGCTCACCCAGTGGGGAAACCAGTCCAATGGCACCTCCAAGCGGTCTTCCATCCAGGCATAGCCGTAGAGCACTTCGCCCATGCGGCCTTGGCGGATGGCGCGCTCGACGGCACGGTGCTCGGGGTCGAACCGCTTGTGAAAGTCCACCTGCACCAGCACGCCTGCCTCGCGGGCCGCGCGCACTATCTCCTCGCAGCCCGCGGTGGTGATATCCATGGGCTTTTCGATGAGCACATGCAGTCCGTGCGCGATGGCCTGCAGGGCCATCTCCCGATGGAGATGATCCGGTGTGCAGATGGTAACGGCGTCCAGGCCGCCCCTCCGCAGCATCTCCTGCCAGTCCGTGAAGCCGCGCGTGCGAAACTCGGCCGCCTGCTCCAGCAGGGCATCGGTGTTGCGGCGGCAGATTGCGCTGAGCTCCGCCACGCCGTCCCAGCCGAGCTGCTGCAGCGTGCGCATGTGCACCACGCCGAACTTGCCACCGCCGATCACTCCGATCTTCACGGCCATGCCATCTGCTCTCCGGTCTTCGGTGTTGAGATCAGCGCCTAGTTGAGCGAATCTTCGCTCAGCCGGCGAACGGATACATAGTGCGGTCCCCGCGAGGTTTCCCCCTCGTGTATCCGCACTTCCAGCCGCGCGGGTCCCTCCGGAACGCTCACGGAGGTAAAGACCACGCGTCCAGCGCCCGAGCGCGCCATACGCCAGTGCTCCTGCTCACCAATCTGCAGACTCACCCGCGCATCTGCCTTGAGTGCCGGGAAGAGCGCCTCGACCCTGTACCTGCCGCCCATTGCGAACGCCAGTTCCCAGTGACCCAGGCCGGTATCCGCCCAGCTAGCCCTCGGTCCGCGCCAGTCCTGCCGCGTCAGCAGCGAAGGGTTCTCGT
>CAZGLN010000204.1:0-7245 GCA_964526545.1 uncultured Chthonomonadales bacterium | reverse complement strand
GGGGCTGTCACTTTCTCCGCACGCCGGTCCTGTCAGCAGAGCCGCTAGCCTAACCAGCTCGTTCCGGCCCGCAGCCTGACGCCGCCGGCCGCGGCACAACAGGTCGCAATCGCTCTGACAAAGCGACAGGTCACAGTTGCGCCCGGCATTGCCTTCTCAGGGCGTCTTGGGTGGCGCGGCCTTGTCCCCGCCCTCCCTCTTGTCCGTCAGGTCCTTGCCGGACTCCGCTGCGATGGTGTTTCCCTGAAGTATCACGGAGCGCACGCCCTGCTCTATCAGGATTCCATCCGTCACGGACTCCACGTGGCAGCCTGTCAGCGTTGTCCTGCCGCCAACCAGTCGGACAGCGGGATGGCTGAACTCCTTCATAAAGCGGAGCAAGCTGCACCCGGAGATCACCACATGATCGCCGCCGAGCACCTCGATTGCAGGCGCGGCGTTGGACTTGATCTCCGCTCCGGAAAGGCGCACACGCCCCCCTTTGCCGGCCACTCGCAGGCCCACATGGTGATTCCAGAAGGTGCCGCCGGCGATGCTTAGCGTGTGGTCGCCTTCCACGTCCACGCCTATCGAGCAGTAGTCGGAGGCACAACTGGCCATCGTGCCCCAGGTGCCGCCCTCGATGGTACAGCCCGGTATCTTGTCGCGCAGACGGTAGCCGGTGTGCATCGCGAAGACGAAGCAATCCGATAGCCGGACGAGGTCGTTCTTGCCGAGGTCGAAGCCGATGCCCTTGGCCAGGGGACGCGGCACCGGGCCCAGGTTCCACACCTCCACGTTGCGAATGGCCGGCACGTCCCACGTGCCCGTTACACGCACTCCGATGTTGCGCGGCGAGACGATGAACACGTTCTCCACGTTGAGTCTGCCGACGTTGTTCACCCCATCGGTGAGGATGCCGTCCCACGGATACATGATCTTGACGTTGCTTACATAGGCGCCGACGCCTGTTACCAGAACGGCCGGCGGCCCCTCCTCCGGCTCCTTGCTCCAATCGTAGCGGATGGCCACGCCCCGCAAACCCGCAGAGGCATCGAGCTGCACGCATGGTCCGTTGCGGTGCTCCGGCGCCAGGATCGGCATGGTGTCGAGGTCGCCATTCCACGCCGCGCCTTCGGGACCCGTTAGCGCCACGGCCTTCATCACCAGGGGACGCGTCAAGCGATACGTCCCGCGGGGCACGAAGGCCGAGAGCCCGCGCTCGGCCGCCTGCCGGATGGCCTGCTCAAAGGCCGCTGTGTCGTCCGCCTTGCCGTCGCCCACGGCGCCGCAGTCGCGCACGTTTACAGCTTGGCCCCATACCGAGGCGGAGACGGCCAACAACGCTCCCACCAGCACAACCCTCAAGCGCATAGCGTTTCTCCCCCGTCAGGCTGCGTTCTGCCACGGCCGCTCCACCGACGGGCCTGGCAGTCTCTGGTCAGGGCTCCGCATCCATTGCGCAACGGAATCCGATGGTCGCGCAACGATCCAGCGAAGGTGCCATCAGCAAGAACCGCGCGTGACTTGTGAGAGGCTGCGGCCCGCCGTGCACGTACCAGATGCTGCCTTTTGCATCAAAGAACGAGCCACCGCGCAGAATGGCAGATCGAGTGAAGCCGAAGGTTCGCTCGCTCTCGGTCCACTGCCACACGTTGCCTGCCATGTCCAGGCATCCGTAGGGACTTGCTCCCGCCGGATATGCCCTCACAGGGGAAGTGCCCTCCCCATTGCCGTTGCGCAGCTCCGGCCGGTCTTCGTTGCCCCAGGGCCAGGCACGGCCATCCGTACCCTGTCCGGCCAATTGCCATTCGGCCTCCGTTGGCAGCCTTTTGCCGGCCCACCGGGCATAGGCCCGCGCATCGTCCAGATCCACGTAGACCACCGGATGATCGCGCAGTGAGTCGGGCAGTTTCCCGTTGGGCCAGTGGCGCAGGAAATTCGTGGGGTCCTTCGGGCGGTATCGCGTCGCCTTCAGGAAGGCCTCGAAATCGGCATTGGTCACCAGGTGGGCATCCATGAAGAAGGGCGCGACTTCCGCGCGGTAATCGTGGCGGATTGTCTCGTGGAACGGATGTCCCCAGTTCCAGTAGGGGTGCTTCTCCCGCGGCGCCCCTGGATCCTCATAGCAGCCGCACTCCCGACGCTCGTGGGAGAGGCTCATGTGCACGGTGCCTCCCGGTACCCGCACCATGCCTGGCGGGGCGGCGGCCGCGCGAGCCGTGGAGGGCGGCGGCAGGAGCACAGAGACGGGATCTGCTGGCGCGTGCATGCGCCCAGCCTCCCGCTCCGCCCGCAGCAGGGGCCGCAGCCGCTTCACTGCGGAATCACTCGTTGCAACGGCCACGGCCCCCAGGCGTTCCGTGACGAGACGCACGGTGCCGTCAGGCGAAGCCTTCAGCTCCGAGCCGTTCCAGAGATCGAATATGCGGCTGGTACGCGATAGACTGTCCAACCGAAGAGTTGGCGCGCCCTCCGCCGGCCCGCGGTAGACGGTAAGGTACATCTGCAGATGCTCGCCGCTCCATCGGTTGGCGTAGAGGTCGGGAGTGCCTGTCTCCACGAAGGGCTCCCACGTGTCGCTTGCCAGCTCCGGCGCGAACGCCCGCAAGATGCGGACCGCCTTGCGCCAGAGTGCCTTATCCTCGGGACGCCAGGGGTTGTGCGAGCCGAAGATATTCTCCCAGATCAGCATGCCGCTGCCGTTAAACCACGCGGCCTCGATCTCCGCACTGTGGTCACGATCCCATCGGCGTATCTGGTGCTGCATGTGGCGCGGCTCCAGCCACTTTAGGCGCAGGAGCGAAGGCTCCGGAAAATAGGAGAGCCATTGCGCCCAGGAGGCGTTGCACTCCGTAAGCTGCTCAACCGGCGGGTGGCCCTCAGGCTCGAAGATAACGCCCGCCCGCCTGCTGTCCACCGCCTCTCGAAGCTCGGGTGGAGCGGCCGTCATGGTGTCCAGAAAGATGCCGTCCGCCTCCAGGGCCGCAACCATCTCGGCGAGCGCTTGCGCGTCGCCCACCGATTCGCGGCGCGTACCGGTGTCCCACGGGTTGTAGTTGATAAAGACCTTTACGCCGGCGCGGTGAAAAGCGCCAACCACCTCGCGCAGCCCGGCAAGTCCGCCCGGCATGTCGCGGTAGAAGTCGAACTGATTTCGCTGATCCACGCCGATCCGCGGGTAGGCATGCCAGAGCACCACCGAGTCGATTCCCCCGAACTCACGGCGCATCTCGTCGAGGAACTCCCGCACACGGTACCGACGCTTCTCGCGGTCGTAGAAACGCGTGTCGTAGAGGAAGAGGAAGTAGCAGGCGAAGTTGCGCGTGGACCACGCCAGGTCGGGGCGATCGTAGAGGGTACGAGGCAAGCTCTGGTGAGCCTCTCGAAGCCGGTCCAGCTCCGCCCGCCAGACAACTCTCTGTGCCGACGAAGGCGGCTTTCGCAAGGCGTGTTCATTCGCCTCCAGCAGAGTCTTCTGAGTCATCAGCATCCCCGCTATAAGTAGTGCCTCCACGAGCATCGTTTCCTCCGCCAGCGGGTCCCATTGCGGTCACCGCTCCAGGCGCAAACCACTACGTGGCCTGCTGCCATGCCTCCCAACCGCCCGACACGTTGCACACGTTCCGGCGGCCCGCCCGCTCCAGCAACGAGCAGGCGATGGAGGAGCGGTAGCCGGAACCGCAGAGGATGGCCAATGGCTTCTCCGGCACATCCGCCATGCGCCCGATGAGTTCGCTTAGCGGCAGGTGGATCGCGCCCTCCACATGGCCCGCGCCCCACTCGTCGCCAGTTCGGACGTCCAGGAGCGCCACCGCGCCCGACCGCAGACGGTCCTCTACTTCCCGACGCGTGAGCTGAGGGGTAGCCGCGACTTGACCGCCCGCCTGCTTCCACTGCTCAATGCCTCCGGCGAGCCAACCAATCACCGTTTCGTATCCCACGCGCGCCAGGCGAACAATGGCCTCCTCCTCGCGTCCTTCTTCCGCCACCACCACGATGGGCGATCCAGGGGGCAGTACGGTGCCCACCCAGGGTGCGAACTTGCCGTCCAGAGGCACGTTAAGCGATCCCGGTACGTGTCCGCGCCCGTACTCCGCCACGGCGCGGGTATCCAGAACGATGGCCTCGCCCTCCTCCGAGAGGCGCTCCACTTCGGCCGGCTCAAGCGGACGCGCCGCCGCCAGAAGCTCCTCGATGCTCGGCGCTCCCTGGCGATTGCGCGCGGCATCGTGGGCGAAATAGGCGGGCGCAAGCGGCAGCCCGGTAACGGCGTAACGGACGAAACCCTCCTCGTCGCCCGCCGCCACGTACCGCAGCGCGGGATTCGCCGTTCGCTGCGCGCCCAGCGTTGAGGACCTCTCGTCCGAGAGCGCCCGTCCGCAGGCCGAACCCGCGCCATGCGCCGGCCATATCTCCATGCTGTCCGGCAAGGGCCAGATCTTGTCGCGCAGGGAGCCGAAGAGCATGGAGGCCATCTGCTCCGCGGTGTAGCCCCGGCTGCCCGCCAGGTCGGGTCGGCCCACGTCGCCTATGAAGAGCGTATCGCCCGTGAAGGCCATGCGCGGCGCTTCCTCGCCATCCACGTACGCCAGAACCGTAACGCCCTCCGGGGTGTGGCCAGGGGTCTCGATGAAGCGCAGACGCACATCTCCAAGGTCTATTTCGTCGCCCTCGCGCGCCGGCCGGTGCTCAAACTCGGCTCCGGCGCGCGCACCCACATGCACGGTGGCGCCAGTGCGCTCGGCGAGTTCCACATGACCGGACACGAAGTCCGCGTGCAGGTGCGTCTCGATCACATCGGTGATGGAGAGGCCGGCCGCCTCGGCATCCGCGATGTACTCGTCCACGTCGCGGCGCGGATCAATCACCGCGGCTCTGCCGGATGAACCGCCGATAAGATACGAGGCATGTGCCAGGCATCCGAGATAGTAGGGTTTGAAGTACATCGCCGCACCTCCAATGGTCCGCGCAGTTGCCGAACCCCGCTCAGTTTTCCACTCCCGCCCGCCGGATGCCTGCATCCGCTCCGATCAACGCCCCGAGGACACCGACGAGGTCGCACCCAGGGGCTCCGCACCGCGCCGCGAAGGAGTGCATGATCCCGCGGGTGAACAACAAGTTCCAACTGGCGTCGGTGGTGGTTTGCGTCTCAGACCTGTGCCGGCAGAGAGCGCGTGCTGCGGATCCGCACGGACGGGAAGTCTCACAAGACACTACCGCATTAGGAGCACTCCGCGTGCCGCGGAAGAGGCAACGGGAGGACGGCAATCGGCGATGAACTTGACTCGAAGAACCGTGCTCGGTGCCGCGGCAGCCGCGGGAATGACCCATGAGATGAGCATGCAAGCCCACAATGTGAAGATACGGCGGGTGGAGGCGATCCCGATCCGCTATCCGGTCGAGGGCCGTTTCAAGTTTTTTGAAGAGGCGCACGGCCGCCCGGGCGGCAGGCAGGCCGTGCTCGTCAAGATCACGGCCGATAACGGCGCGATCGGTTGGGGCCAGAGCGTGCCCATCCCCCGCTGGAGCTACGAGACCATCGAGACGGTTACCTCCACGATCCGCCGCTACCTCGGCCCGGAGCTTATAGGGCTCAATCCGTTTGACGAGGCGACCATCGCCGCGGTACTCTCCGCCGCTATCGCGCCCTCCTTTTCCACGGGACAGCCCATCTGCAAGGCAGGCATCGAATTGGCGCTCTTCGATCTCACCGGCCGCCTGCTGGGCAAGAGCGCGGCAGAACGCTGGGGCCTGACTGGTCGTGAATCTCTTACTCTCAGCTGGACTCTCAACCCGCGCACCCTGGACGAAGTGCCCGGACTGATCCAGGCAGGCAGATCTCGCGGTTATCGGCACTTCAACGTGAAGGTGGCGCCCGATCTAGACTTCGACCTCGCCCTCTGCAGGCAGGTGAAGCGGCTAGTTCCCGAAGGCTTTCTCTGGGCGGACGCCAACGGCGGCTACGATCTGGAGACGGCGCTCCGCGCGGCGCCGAAGCTCGCTGATGTCGGCGTTGCCGTGCTGGAGCAGCCCTTGCCCGCCAACCGCCTGGATGGCTACCGTCAGCTCACCCGCCTCAAGGCGCTGCCGATCCTCATGGACGAGGGAATTGTGAGCCACGTGGAGCTGGAGGAGTTTATTCGGCTGGGCATGCTGGACGGCGTGGCGGTGAAGCCCGCGCGCTGTGGAGGAATCGCGGAGACTCGCCGCCAGATCGAGACCGCTCGAAGGCATGGACTAATGGTGCTCGGAAGCGGCTTGACCGATCCGGATATCTCCCTGGCGGCCTCACTGGCCGTCTTCGGCGCCTGCGGTATCGAGACGCCTTGCGCCCTCAACGGCCCACAGTTTCTGCGCGGCACCGTGCTCAAACGCCCACTTGAGCCCCTGAACGGTGAGCTTACTGTGCCCAGGGGACCGGGCCTCGGCGTGGATGTGGACGAGAAGAAGATTGGCGGACTGCTTGCGCGAGACGTGGCGTAGCCGCTAGAGCCGACCCTCCGCATACGCCTTGTAGCGCTCAGCCACGCGTCCGCCCTCCACATCGCCTCGGTGTACCAGGATCGCCACGCGCTGCGTCATCCGTTGTCCACGCTTGAGTGTAAACGGCACACCGTGGCGCGCCGAACTCCGTCGTGGGCCGAAGGTGCCGTAGTCGCGTGTGAGCCACCTGTGGGGGTGCTCATTCGAGGGATGACTGAACAGGGCAAGGCCCTCCCAGGAGCCCTCCGGAGCCGCCGAGTAGTCCACCCAGCGGGCTTCCCGGTCGTGTGTTCCTGCCTGGTTCACACCTCCCTCGGAGTTCGTCATCCTGCCGCCGGAGTCCACCGAGTAGCGCGGATGCATCCGCACATACGGCCAGGCATAGTGCGCCGCGTCGCTCAGGAAGCGCACATCGCCATAGCGCGCCGTGACAACGAAGGTGGTGTCCAGCAGATACTCGCCGTCGCCAAGCGCGCGCAGGCGCATGGTCCTCTCCTCATCCAACACGGGCGTCTTCAGGTCCATCTCCCACACAAGGCGCACACGGAACACCGTTTCGTCCACGCGGCGCGCGACGGTGCGAAACGAGACCAGGCGTACCCTGTCTCGATAAGAGGCGGCCGGATTCGCCGGGTCAATCTGCGACGTGAGAGCATTGTAGAAGGAGGCCGTGCGGTGCCCATCAAGCTGCACGGTGTCAGCGAACCAGACGGAACGATGATGCGGATAAGGCTCCGTCTTCTGCACGGTTAGGGGAAGCCCGCCAGGGCTTAGCAGCGG
>CAZGLN010000203.1:928-7252 GCA_964526545.1 uncultured Chthonomonadales bacterium | reverse complement strand
TCGCAATGATCCTCCAGGCCGAGAAGTGCGTGATCATGATCCTCGACAAGGAGAGCGGCGACCTGGTGGCGCGCCAGCCCGCCTACGGCATTGGCGAGGCCGACCTGCGCATGCTCCGCGTGAAGGTTACGCACGGCGTCGCCGGCGAGGTCTTCCGAACCCAGAAGCCCGCCATCATCCACGACGCCGTAAATGATCCGCGAACGGTGAAGGAGAATGTGGCCCTCCTCCACATCCGAAACGGTGTTGTAGTGCCGCTCGTCGTCGAGAAGCGCGACGAAGAGAACCGCGTGCTCGAACGCGTACCCATCGGGGTCCTGAGCGTCTACAACAAGCGCTACTCGGGAGACTTCATCGAGGAGGATGTGCGCCTCCTGGAGCGTCTCTCCCGCAATGCGGCCGCCGTCATCGCGAACGCCCAGATGTTCCAGGAACTGGTGGAGGAGCGCGAGAAGCTCGTCCACACTATCGAGAGTCTCTACGCTGGTCTGCTGCTCGTCTCCGAGGCGGGCAAGATAATGCAGATGAACGCCAGGGCCCGGCAGATTTTCAACGTTGCGGGCGACCCCATCGGCCAGCCGTACACCTCCGTCATCACCCATGAAGGGGCCCTGCAGGTATTGGCCCGCATGCTGGAGGCTCCGGAGGTGGTTGACAACGGCAACAACGACGAAGACGAGGGGAAGGCCGCGGAGGAGATCACGGTAACCGATCCGGATACCGAGGAGGACCGCATCTTCCAGATGCACGCGGCCCAGGTGCGCGGCGAAGATCACCGGCTCATCGGCACCGCCGTCATCCTCAACGACATCACCGAAATCCGCAACCTTGAGCGGATGAAGACGGAGTTCGTGGCCATCGCCGCGCATGAGCTGCGCACTCCCATGACTCCCATCAAGGGCTTCATAGACATGCTGGCCCTCGATGAGGATGACAGCTTCACCCCCGAGGAGCGGCGGGAGTATTACGGCATTATCCAGCAGAACGTGGACCGCCTGAATCGGTTGATAAATGACCTTCTGAACGTAACGCGTATCGAGCGCGGCGTGGCGCTCCAGCTCTTCTGGGAGGAGGTGGACCTGTGCCAGTTGGCCGATGCTGTCTTCGAAGTCCAACGCGGCATGACCAACACGGAACGCCACAAGCTCATCCGTGACAGCAGCGCCGAACACATTTTCGCCGTAGTGGGCCGCGACCAGATCGAGCAGATTCTTCAGAACCTGGTGAGCAACGCCATCAAATACTCCCCCGAAGGGGGTGAGGTTCGCATCATCATAAAGGATGAGGGCGATACCGTGCTGATGGGAGTGTCGGACCAGGGCACGGGAATACCCGAATCGGCCAGGGCCAAGCTCTTCAAACCCTACCGCCGCATTCACAACCCGAAGACGGCAAGCGTGAAAGGTACGGGCATCGGCCTGTTCCTGGTCAAGAATCTGGTGGAGGCGCACCACGGCTCCATCTGGGTGGAGAGCGAGCTGGGTCGAGGCACCACCTTCTGGTTCCGCATTCCGAAGGCGCCTAAGGACAGCACGGAACCTGATCAGAAGGCCGGTTAGTTCGGCTGAACCTCCTGGCGGCCGAATAGCATCGCTGGCTCGACACTTCCGCACCGAGGCCGTTATCGCAGGGTATTGCGCGCAGCACCCATAGCAGCCCGCGGCAAGACCGCCATGCCACACCACGCCGACCTTGCATCCTCCACATCCGCTGGACCGATCCGGGTGGCGGTACTACGTCTGCCGCACGCGGCCGATATTCCGCTCCCGTCTCGCGCAACCCCCGGCTCGGCCGGTTGGGACCTTCACGCTGCCGTCCCGGATTCCGTCACTCTCCAGCCGGGCGAACGCGCCCTGATTCCGACCGGTATCTGCATCGCCATCCCGGCAGGATACGAGGGCCAGGTGCGGCCGCGGAGCGGGCTCGCGCTCAGGCACGGCATCGGCATGGTCAATGCGCCCGGCACAATTGACAGCGACTACCGAGGGGAGATTGCCGTCCTCCTGGTGAACCTTGGCAGCGAGGACGCCACCATTCGCAGAGGCGATAGAATAGCCCAGCTTGTGATTGCTCCCGTGGCCGAAGCGGTCATCGCCGAAGCCGCCAGCCTGGACGAGACGTCCCGGGGCGCCGGCGGATTCGGCCATTCCGGAACATGAACCGTCCCTAGCCTGTCTGTCTCAATAGACAAGAGGCTTCGCCTGCAGCCATGGATACGAAGAGCGCCATAGACACCACCGTGTGTCCGGCCTGCGGGGCCGCAACGCCCGAGGGCAGCATCTACTGCCCCGAATGCGGTGCGGAGAGGCCGGGCGCGCGGACCCTCAAGATGGCCGCCACGGAGCGAGAGAGCGAGATACTCCTCGCCAACGCGAATGTGCTGCGAATGCGGCGGCAATGGCGCGAAGCCGAGGCGCGCTGCGTGGACGTGCTGCGCAAGAATCCGAACAACATCCACGCGCACTCCCTGCTCGGCGATATCTACCGGGACCAGGGCCGTCTGGATGATGCCGCGCAATGGTATCAGATGGCGCTCGACCTGGACCCGAACAGCCAGTCCGACCGGTCCAAACTCGCGGATGTGGAGCGCCTCCGCTCAGAGCAGGCTTCGCGCAAATCGGCCTCATCGAGGCCCGCTGCGGCCAGCATCCCTTCGGATCCCAACGAAGAACCGCTGGGGACGCAGAATCTGCTCGGTCTGAACCCGGTCTCCTGGCTGCGCGGGCTGGTGATCTTTGCCGTGGCGTTCGCGGCGATTCTGCTGGTAACCGTGATCACCATCCAGCGAAACCGCGCGGGTGCCCGCACAGCATCCCCGCAGGCAAGCAGCCAGAACAGCGCCGGCATTGCGGTACCGATGCCGCCTCTTGCCAACACCCCTGCCCGGCCTTTAGTACCGAACAGCCCTCCGATTCAGGAGGAGCACACACCTCCAGCCGAACCCCCTGCCGGCACGCTCTCGAGCGGCGCGGTCGCCGAACGTGAGAGAGACCTTGAGCAGAACGTTCTGAGCAAGGCGGGGTTCGGGCCGGAAACGAGCATCAACTCCGTGGCCCTCGACACTTCCGGCACCACGGCCACCATCGTGCTCACCATAACGCTCGGGGAAGGCACGCCGTCAGACTTCGCGAGGAGTGTGATCCTGCAGAACGCCACCCGAGTCGCCCAGATCGCGCTGGCCAGCGATGCGAGGCTGGACCGCTGCACGGTCCAGGCCCGCCTGGGTGATGGCTCCAACCGGCCTGTGCCCATCTTCAGAGGAACCGCCGACCGCGCCACCCTGCAGTCGCTGCCTCTCTCTCCCGATGGAACCCCTGGGCGCAGCCCGTTCAGAGACGGCTGGTGGGCACCGGATCTGCGCGATTCCAGCGACTCCGCGCCAGGCTCCCTTCCAGGCCTCTAGGATCATCCGCTGTAGAGGGGCTGGCAAGGATCCGTGGCCGGCGCGGGTTACTGAGGGTTCCACCAGGTGCGGTTGTCGCGCTTAAGCAGCTCGTCTGCTCCAGGAGGTCCCCACCTGCCGGCCGGATAGGTCTCAGGGCCCGTTTGCGATGCAGCCCACGCATCGAGAATCGGCGTGATGATCCGCCAGGCGGCCTCCACCTCATCCTTGCGGGCGAAGAGGCTTGCATCTCCCGCCATCGCATTCAGCAGCAGGCGCTCGTAGGCGTCCGGAATCTCCGCGCCGAACGCCTCGGCGTAATCGAACTGCATCCGGACCGGCTGCACCATCATCGCCGGCCCGGGCTCCTTGGCGCTCATCAGAATGTCTACGCCCTCGTTGGGCTGGATGCGGATGGTGAGGCGGTTTGGCAGAACAGTCTGGCACTCCATGCGCGCGAAGAGCACGTCGGGCACGCCCCGCAGCTCAACCACGACCTCCGTGGCGCGCTTGGGGAGCCTCTTGCCCGCGCGCACGTAGAAAGGCACCCCGGCCCAGCGCCAGTTGTCAATTGCGAAGCGAATCGCCGCGTACGTCTCGGTCCTTGACTCCGCACGAACTCCCGGCTCGCTAAGATAGCCGTCGCAAGGCTCTCCGCCGATCGCACCGGCGGCATATTGCCCACGCGCGGCGGCGGATTTCACTTCCACGCCCTGGATCGGACGAATGGCGCGAAGTACCTTCACCTTCTCGTCACGTATCGCGTCGGCGCTCAGATCCACCGGGGGCTCCATCGCAATCAGCGTCAGGATCTGCAGTGCGTGATTCTGGATCATGTCGCGCACGATGCCCGATCGGTCGAAGTAGACGCCCCTGCCCTCCATGCCGAGCGTTTCGGCCACCGTGATCTGCACATTGTCAACGTAGAGGTGGTTCCAGAGAGCCTCGAACAGGCTGTTCGCGAAGCGAAACACCAGGATGTTCTGAACCGTCTCCTTGCCCAGGTAGTGATCTATCCGGTAGATCTGCGTCTCGTCGAAGACACGCAGCAGCGACTCGTTGAGAGCGGCGGCGGAGGCGAGATCGCTGCCGAAGGGCTTCTCCACAACCACGCGGCTCCATGCTGCCTCGCCTGGAGGGCGCACAAGCGCCGCTTCGCCAAGATTGTGGACAACCTTAACGAACTGCTCCGGAGGCGTGGCCAGATAGTAGAGCGCGTTGCCTCCCAACTGCCGCTCTGTGTCCAGATACCAGAGCAAATCACGGAGGGCGTGGTATCCCTGTGGCTCGTCCAGGTCGGCCTGATGATAGTAGATGCGCTGCGCGAAGTATGCCCAGCGTGCCGTGTCCAGAGGGAGCTTCGGCGCGAATTCCTGAACGGATTGCCGCAGCTCGTCGCGATACGACTCGACCGAGTAGGGCCGGCGCGCGAAGGCGACAAGGGCAAAGCGCTCGGGAAGCTGCGATTGAAGGCAGAGGCTGTAGAGCGCCGGGATCAGTTTCCGGCGGGCCAAGTCGCCCGTCGCTCCAAAAAGAACCAGGGCGCAGGGGTCCACATCCGGCGGACCGGGATCACATGGCGGCAGCATGACGCTAGTTTACCGGATGCGCGCCCGCGAAACGCGAGGCGGGCCCGCGGCGCATAAGCGCCGGGCAGACCCGCCTCCCGCGAGACTAGCCGGAGGATTCCAGCAGTTTGCTGGTCTCGGCCGATTGCCGAAGCTTCTCCAACGCCTTCGCCTCGATCTGCCGGGCACGTTCGCGCGTGATCTGCAGGCGCTTGCCGGTCTGCTCAAGCGTGTGCGGCTCCTCGTCGCCCAGGCCGAACCGGAGGGATATCACATCCCGCTCACGCGCATTGAGCACGCTGAGCGCGGCCTCGACCTGCTCCTTCACGTGGCCCATCACGGCCTGCTCCAGCGGCGACTCTTCACTGCAGGCCTGCACGAAATCGCCCAACTGCGTATCGCCATCCTCTCCGACAGGCGCCTCGAGCGATACCGGCTGCAGGGCGCTGCGCAGCAGCGTGGCGAGTTTCTGCTCGGTGTAGCCCGCGGCCGCGGCCAGTTCCGCGCGGCTCGGCGGGCGGCCCAGGCTCAGGTGCAGCTCATCGCGGATACGGGCAACGCGAGCAATCGCATCCACTATGTGCGCAGGCAGCCGAATGGAGCGGCCCTGATTGGCGAGTGCCCGGCTCACGGCCTGCCGAATCCAGTGCGTTGCATACGTGCTGAACCGGAAGCCGCGACGGTAGTTAAACTTCTCGACGGCCCGGAGCAGACCGATGAGGCCCTCCTGCATCAGGTCTTCCAGAGGCATTCCGCGGTTCTGGTACTTGCGGGCCACCGAGGCCACCAATCTCACATTGGCGAAGACCAGCGCATCTCTTGCGGACTGGTCGCCGGCCTCGTACCGCTTGGCGAGCAGAACCTCCTGCTCCGCAGTAAGCAGAGGCGCCTTGCCGCCCGTCAGCATCCAGGTGTCCGCCAACTCGCGGCTCTGCCGATCGCGCCGCGATCCCGCCGCGCGCGCGGCTCTCGCGCGCCCGCCCGCCCGGTGGATTAGCGTGGATTCAAGTGCCTCGCGCTCGTGCGGCGTCAGGTCGTCGCGCTCCGCTTCCGCGTGGCGCTCAAGGAGCCTCTTCTTGCGCCGGATGTCTTCGCGCTCCGGCCCGGTTCCGATCATCGCTTCCATCTTCCTGTACTTCACAGCCGATACCCAGCCCGCGGCCCTCACAGACCGCGCATCATTACATCATGAATACGCCGGCGCGGCCCGCCGGGTGCCTACGGACGGGCCAGACATCGCACAGAAAAAACACAGCGGGACGGTCTCTCCTGGCCGTCCCGCTGCGGCAACTTGCTCAAGGCCTGGGCTCAGGACGAAGATGCCTCTGCCGCGGCACCGTCTACGGAAGCAACAGCCTCGCCCGTTGCAATTTC
>CAZGLN010000203.1:0-901 GCA_964526545.1 uncultured Chthonomonadales bacterium | reverse complement strand
CATGGAGGCCACTTGCTCCTTGAGGTGTCCCGCGCGCTCAGCCACCTGCTCGCCCAGCTGGCTCGCCTTCTCCTTTACCTGGTGAGCCTTCTCGGCAATCTGCGCACGTGTCTCCGTTCCCGCCGCGGGAGCATAGAGTATAGCCACTGTCGCACCCACAGCCACGCCGAGCACGAACGCCAGAAGGTTTGTCGTTACCGAACTGTGTTCGCTCTGCGCCTCGCTCATTGCGCACCCCCTTGCACATTCCGGCCACTACGGTGAGCATTTATACGCAAGCCGTCCGCCGTTGGTTTCATGCTTCTGTGTATATCCAGTACCATCGCACCGCGAAGTAAGGGGGCGCGCACCCATGTGCGCTCCGAGCGCGACATCACGGTAACATAGTGCAATGGCTGGCAAGGGACTCATCCCGCTGGCCGGCCGAATGCGGGCGCCAGGCACCTAACGTCATGTAACCGGAGCGGCGCAGATGCGTCTACGCAAACAGAAGGACGCTCCTGCGCGCGCCGCTCCCCCTACCCGGAGAACAACGTGCTCACACTCAAGCGGGCCCTGCTCGGCTCCATCCTTGTGGAGCAGGGTTCCATCACGCCCGAGCAGCTCGAGCTGGCACTGGCGGAACAGCGAAGGCTGAATCACACCAAGCGCATCGGGGAGATACTGGTCTCCATGCGGCTGCTCTCCGAGAACGCCCTCCTGCAGGCCCTTTCGCGCCAGCTTGAGTGCCCCCTTGTGGACATCAACCAGGAGCCCCCGGACCAGGAAGCCCTGAAAATCGTTCCGAGCGAGTTCGCGCTCCGCCACAGTCTGCTTCCTCTGCACCAGCGTGACGGCAAGCTGGTGGTTGCCATGGCGGATCCGCTGGACATTCAGTCTATAGACGATCTGCGGCTGCTTA
>CAZGLN010000202.1:0-7327 GCA_964526545.1 uncultured Chthonomonadales bacterium | reverse complement strand
CTCTTCGTCGCTTTCAACACCAGCCAGGGCGGCCGCGTAGCGGCGATAGATCCGCGCAACGGCTCGAGCGCGTTTCATCTGCAGCGCCCACCCAGTGCCGTGCCGGCTGGCACCGCGGAGGCGATGGTGCCTGACCAGGCGGGGCTGCCGCAGTTTTGGGGCGCGCCAACGGTGGGCTACATCCGCGATGATGCCAGTGGCGCCATCGAGAAGATGGTCTACGTCCAGCTCAGCTCCGCGCCCGGGCGCGCGGCATCGGTGGGTGCCATACCCTTCTCGGTAAAGGGTGAGGTGCTGGTGCCCGTCGGCAACAACAAGTACCGCTCCCGCTCACGGTGGCTCTGGTTCATCTATGGCAACGCGGGCGACGACAACCCGAACCTGCGCCAGCGCGTCTACTACGTCGCGGGCGGCTCCACCACGGAACTTCGCTACATTTCCGGCGGCGCAAGCGCCACTCCCGGCCAGCACGAGTACTCGGTGTTCGTCGAGAATAACGAAGTGCGCATCCTTGCGGGCAGCGTCGCGGTGCCGGGCGGCACTTTCTTTGCGGACTACACCTACGACTGGGCGCCGGTCGCCGGCACCCCGCCGCAGCAGAAGGTGAATATCCGCTCGGCGCTCATCGCACCCGATCCGCCGAACCCGGGCAACTTCCTGCTGGGCGGTCCTCCCGCTCTCGCCGCCAACGATCTCATCTACTACACGGCGGGCGGCGGCGGAGGAGCCAACCCGGGCACCGGCGGCATCTTCGCCGTAGGCGAGCAGGCGGGCGGGCAGACGCGCGTCCGATGGACCTATGCGCTCCACAACGGGCTGCAGATACCCGTGAACGGCAACGTGGTCTATATCCCGCCGCGCCTGCGCCAGCTCGATCCGAACCTGCCGCACGTCGGCCAGTACCTCATCAACCTGCGCGCTATCGGCACGCCGGCGGTACATGGCGGCGTGGTCTACGTGACGGCCATCGGCAACATCGGGCTCAAGAACAACCCGAATGATCCGAACGAGGCCCCGCAAACCGGCCCGGCGGTCTCGGTGCTCATGGCGCTGCGCGCCGAGCCCGAGTTTGTCATCGAGACCAACCAGCCGATCGCGCAAGGCACCCAGTTACGTATCCGCCAGCCGAATGTCTTTGCGGCCCAGAATCCCGGCAACCCGGCCTGGATTGAACTGCCTGCCGGCACCTACTCTGTAGACAACGACAGCGGGCGCATCACCATCAACTCCTTCGCGCCGCGGGGCAACCTGGCGGGCAACTTCGTGACGGCCTCGGTGCCCTTTGTGGTGCAGATCGGCAACCAGCCGGAGCAGCTGATGGCCGGCACGCAGGTGGATGCGTATGGGCCGGGACTGCAGAACCGCGAGCCGCGGCCCGTGGGGCCGGAGGGCGTGGACAATCTGCTCTGGTACGTCGTGATTCCAGAGACCCTGGTGCCGCCTCCGGGGGCCACCAAACCGGTTGCCTCGCCCATGCCGTTGGGACTGGCGACCACCTCGCCATCGCTTCAGGGCGATGTGCTCTGGGTAGGCTTCGCGAGCGGCGCGGCGATGTCGTTCGACTCGGATCCGGGTTCCACCGATCCTTCCGCGCAGAACCGTTGGGCGCAGGCCGCGCTCTTCACCCAGCCGGCCGCCAAGGTGGTGGGACACGGGCAGTGGGCCTCGCCCCCGGCGGGCGTGCCCGCCCTTGCGCCGCCCGCTGGCGCCGGCAACCTGCTCGCCATCAACACGCGGGCCGGCCTGCTGGCCTATGAGGACACCCTGACGGTGGTGGCCGATGGAGGCAGACTCATCGAGGTGAACGCCGCGGGCGAGGTGGTGTGGGCGTGCGAGGGCACGCGAAGCTACTCGGTGGCCGGCGGCGACCTGCCGCAATTCCTGGTCAACCCGAACACGGGCGAGGTGATACCCTCCAATCCGGAAGCGCAGACGGGCACGCCCGTGGTGCAGATGGTGCCCTTCGCGCGGCCGTCGCTCGTGCGGCGCATCGGGCTGAATGACCTTCTGGTGGTGGATACGGGCAACAACCGCGTGATGCAGGTGGACCGCGGCGGCAACGTGGTGTGGGAGGTCTCACGCCTGCAGGATAACTTCAAGACGCTGCTGCGGCCAGGCGATCCGCTGGACCTGAACGAGCCCACCGATATCAACACCTGGACTGAGTTCGCCGCCAACTTGACGGCCTGGTTCGCGGCCAACGGCCGGCCGGATCTTCAGTCCGATAGCCCCGGCCTGATTGTCCACTACCTGATTGCCGATACGGGCAATGCGCGGGTGATAGAGGTGGTGGATGTCTTCGATATGTCGGGGAGGCCGGTAACGCCAACCGTGGGAGGCTCGCCGGCCGGCTTCGCCATGCGGCGGCAGGTGAACTTCGTCAGCAGCACCTATGCCGTGCAGGGCAAGCGCTATCGCTATCGCACCGCCGAGCGCCTGGTAGTGCGCAACAGCGACCTGCCCTCCCAGTGGCGTTACGACCCCACCAATCCCGGCGTGCCGGGGCCGCCCATTCGGGCGCTGACCGTTACCGCCGTCTCCAACGCCCGCGTGCCGGATCCGGCCACTCCGTTCGGTGCCGTGAATGCCGTGGGCGAGGGTGTGGAGGCGCGAGGCAGCTCCATCGTGCTGCTCAACGAGGCGGGCCTGCCGCTGGCTTCGGTGAGCGCGGTGCGGGTGCCCGTGGTCGCCTCGCCCAATCCCAACAACGAGGCACACTACCGGCGTCTGGCCATCAGCGGAATAACCTACGCAACCACGTTCCTGGAGGTGGATCTCTCCACGGGAGCTCCCATCCCGGTGCCCAAGGTTCTCTTTACCGATGCCAACGGCGCATACCAGGCGCAGGTTCGCTTCGTACCGAGAACCGGTGCCCCGGCCTACACCGAGACCGTGTTGGACGTCGAGTGGCTGCTGCCTGCCGAAATCTACTATGTGATGACGGGCAAGCGGCTGCAGGCCACCAGCATTCGCCGATTGAATGCGCCGGCCGGAAACACGCCCACGGGTGCCACTCCGGCGTTGCGGCAGTTCTTGATCACCAACCGCTTCAGCGGTGAGGATAATCCCGGCGTGTTTGGCGGCGCTTTCGCGGGGCGCACTTCGCTGTTCCGCGGAGAGGTCTTCGTGATCCGGCCGCATACGTTCAACCTGACAGCTCCCAACCTGGGTTATCAGCAGGACTATGTAGCCAACGGCAGCGGCGGACTGATGGACAACCCGATGCGCAACATCGTGCGGCGCATACCGGAGCAGGTCGCCGTGAACGATCCCGTCTCGGGCGCCTTCCTGGGATTCCTGAGGTACATCGGCGACCAGAGCCGGGCCACAAGCACGGGGGTGCTGGAACAACCCGCATTCGCGGATCGTCCGTTCTAGGATGCGGGTGTCACGGATGCCGGTGGAATTCTGAATATCGCGTCCCGGGGGCGAGCCCTCCACGCTCTCACGTCTGCTCCTCTCGCCGGCACCGAGGCCGGGAGAATCAATGGATAGAGATCGGGTGATCGCACAATGCGACACGTAAGTGCGTTAGCGAAGACGGTAATCAGTCTCTCCCTGCTCGCGGGGATGGCGGCGCGGGTACCCGCGCAGATACTGACGCCACGAGATTGGCTCCTGCACCGCGGCTCCAACAGCCGCGTTGGCAGCAATAGCGATCCGGGCGTCCAGAACCGCCGACCGAACCCTACCGTGAGCACCTGGAACCAGGTGGCTCCGGCGTGGGTCTATCCCGCCTCGAGGGACATGCCCGCGGAGATGGTGGTGGACAATACCACTCTGCCGGCGCCCATCTTCCCGACGGCGGGCGGCGCTCCCTCACGGTGGGACAATCGCGACTTTCCCGCGCGCATTACGGATC
The DNA here is from genome assembly GCA_964526545.1 of uncultured Chthonomonadales bacterium. Taxonomy (GTDB): domain Bacteria; phylum Armatimonadota; class Chthonomonadetes; order Chthonomonadales; family CAJBBX01; genus CAZGLN01. The sequence continues at coordinate 3,465 of CAZGLN010000202.1, read as the reverse complement.
CACAGGACCCAAACACGCCGCCCCGTGACGTGGTGAATCAGCAGTTCGGCGTAAGCGGTACCTGGTTCTATCCAACCACCGCCGAGAGAGGCCCGGCCGCATGGCCGCTCAGCGATGCCGTAGCCGACAAGGTGGGCGACTATGTCTACACGCCCGCCGTAAAGAGCGACTTGCTTGCGAATATCGGCCTCGACACGCTCCAGCGGCTGCCGAATCTGGGCACCGATCTCGTCAGCGCCACCACGTACAGCCAGATTGACCAGGAGCTTCGCTCCGCTACCACCTATGCCCGCTGGACCTTCGGGACCAACTATCCCACAGGGTCCCAACAGGGCACGGTAGATGTAACCGGCAAGCGGCTCGTGCCGAATCAGCGCTACGCCATTTACATCCGGTTCCCTTCCAGCCCCACGCTTGATGCAGCTGGCGTTGCGCATCCGAACACGGATCACGTGCTGGTGCGCGTGAGCTGGGGCGCGGACATTAACGATCCGAAGACCAGCCGAATCTTCCTGATGTCGTTCGGCGATACCGGCGGCTATTGGAAGCGCGTCCGCTCCGGCCCGGGCGATGACCGCTACTTCCCGTATCAGGGCCTCTTGAACCCGGCACTGCCGCCGGATCCAATCACGAATCCCTCCATTCCGATCACCGTCACGCTCTACAACCTTACTCCGGACGACCAGCCCAACTCGGCGGGCGTTACCACCTATGTCACGGCCGATGCCGTGCGTCTGGTGCCCGAGGCGCTGCGCGGCGATATCCATGCACCGGCGGCGAGCTTCGTGATGCCGCCCGGCGCCGCCACGGATCCTCTGGCTACAACATACAGCCAGCTTACGGTGTTCGGCCGCGACGAGACCACCGGTCCGGCGATTCTCTTCCCGACGGCCGCGAACTACAGTCCGCCGGTAGGCTTCACTGGCGCACTGCTGGACCCAACGCTGCCGCCCCACCCGGTAACCAACCCGGCTATCTTCGATCCGACTCAGAGCATTCGATCGGCGGTCTTCTACTGCCTTCGCGACGATATAGACAAGAACGACTCCAGCCGAAACCGCTATGCGCGGCTTCAGTGGCGGTATCCCGCGCGCGTGCTGCCGGTGATTGAGACCACGGTGGACGACGGCGCGGCTGGCTACACCAATACGGCCGGCTTCGCGCAGGTGGTGGCGCCCAAATCCGTTACCGACCAGGCTTTCGGTCCCACCTACGCGCTCGCGCCCGCCGTGCTTGAGCTGGGCGCTGGCGGAGCCGGACCCACGGAGAACGCCGTGTGGACCGCGCCGGTCTACGGCTCCGGCACCTTCAGTGTGCTGGTGTGGATACCAGGCGGAGATACCAACGAGCCTAACAAGTTCGCCCACCGCGCGCGCTACCGCATCACCACGGACCAGGGCGACCAGGACTACTATCTCGACCAGCGCAACACCGATGACAGCGCCATCGGGCTTCCGCGTACCGGCACCTGGCGGCTCCTGGCCACGGGCATACGCTTCCCAGGCAACGTGGCGACCGTAACGCTCTACAACGATACGCCGCAGGACGATGTAACCAACGCCCGCTTCGTGGTGGCGGATGCCGTGAAGTTCGTGCCCGAATCCGCCACGAGCAACAGCGTGGTGGCCGCGCCGCTGGTGGCGCGCGTGCGCTGGCCATCGGGCCGGGTGCGCACCGTGGTCTACTTCGGCACGACGGATGGCCGGCTCTGGGCGCTTGACGCCGTGGGAGTGGATCAGGATGCCCTGGGCAATCCCATCGCCGCGCAGACGAGCACCCAGACCCATGCGTACTGGGTCTATCCCTCCATCGCGAATCCCGAGCTGGCGAATCCTGCCGATCCGCCTGCCACGCGGCTGGCCAGCGCCGTGCTCACCTCACAGCGAAACGACCCGAACTGGCGTCCGGATCCGTTCAATGCGCTCCCGAGCCAGGGCATTGACGGCGACCTGACCAAGAACGATGCGATTGATCCGAACGGCGACCCTGACCTGCGCACGGCCGCACCGACGCTCGGCCCCTTCGTCTCCTCGCCGGCCTACGTGGAGGTTGGCAAGGATGACGGTATGGGCAACATCACCTATACGCCGTTCATCATCGTGGGCAACAGCAATGGGCGCGTGTATGGGTTCGATCCGGTAGGTCGGACCAGCGGCGGCGAGCCCTATGCCGTAACCTTCGCGGCGGGGGATGCGCCGGGGGTGCCCGGCACCACGCGCCGCACCCTCACCTGGCCCACCATTCCGCGCGACAAGTGGCTGCGCAAGGGCGGCGCGGGCCAGCCGGGAGGCCTGCTCTCCATTAACAAATACACGGATGACGGCTTCGGGCCGCAGGCGCAGGTGGTGGCTTCCGTGGCCGCCAACCGCAGCGGCATCGCCGCGAATCCTGTGAACGGTGTGGAGCCGAGCAACACCCTTATCGCCCCGTTCGCCAACTATGCCGGACAGGGTTACGGCCATGTCTACGCGGTGGACCTGACTTCGGTGGATGTGCGCGTGCGCATCTCCAACGAGAACAACGACGGCAAGGCGTTGTGGCAGTTCCCTGAGTCCACCACGACCACCGTGCCGCCGATTACCCATGCCGGGGCGCTGACCACCAACCAGAAGTACATCTTCTCGGCGGGAGGCAGGGTCTACTGCATCCGGACACCTCCTACCACCACTGGCGGCCACCTGACGCCGGAATGGACCTATCCCTACGCGGCGGCGCCGGCCGATCCCGTGAAGACCAACGATGTGGATGCCGATGAAAACCTCTTCACGGCGCCTGCCTGGCGCACGGGTGTCGCCGGAATCAACGGCGGCAACGAAGTGGTGTACGTGGCCAACCGCGATGGCACGGTCCGCGCGATAGACAGCACCGTGACCGGCAACCCCATCGCGGGACCGCCCATCCTGTTCCGGACCGCCACGCGGGGCACCACCCGGGCGAGCGTGGTCTTCCTCAACTCGCTGCCGCCGCAGGCACCCTTTATCGAGCCGCCAGGACCCAACAAGGTGCAGGTTCCGCCGATCGCGGGACCGGCGGTGGATAAGCCCGCGCTCCTGCTGCCGAACGACGCCGGAGGCATCATCGGGACCTCCGTGGAGGACGACGGCAAGCTGATGTGGCTCGCCTTCGATGCGGGCGTGGGCCGCATACCGATCACCCAGCTCGACAGCAACGATAATCCCATCACCGTTACGGTGAGCGCGAGCAGCGCCTACCGCGGCGCGGATGTGACCACGGCCAACTCCTGGCTCTTCCAGGGCGACGAGGGCAACCAGGACACAGGCGAGATCAACGGCCAGATGCGGTCCTATGCCAACGTGCAGATTACCGGCGGCATGGTGACCCCTGGAGAGCCTGAGTTCCGACCCGAGGATGCCGTGGGTCTGGTGGATATTCGGCTGCTGGAGCTGTGGGATACCACGCGTGACAACCCGCAGTCAGGATTCGACGCGTTTGGCGAGACGAACC
>CAZGLN010000201.1:6603-7331 GCA_964526545.1 uncultured Chthonomonadales bacterium | reverse complement strand
AGTGAGGAGGGCGAGCGTGCCGTTCGACGCGGTGCAAGCATCGTGGCCATCGGGATGCCGCTGATAAAGAGCAGCGATCCATACGAAACCCTCAAGGAGTATGTGGACCGAGCCAAATCAGTCTAGCCCGCCGGCGCCTGCCTGGGCACGCGCCTCGCGCAGCAGGCCCTCCGCCACTTCGCGAAGACCGCCTTCGGGATGCGTCTGCAGATAGCGCTCGAAATCCCGAACGGCGCCGGCGTAATCACCGAGCCTCCGCAGCCGGATGGTACCGCACCGCACCAGGGCGGAAGCCGCGTCCGACGAGTCGGGATACCATGCCACGAGACGCTTGTAAGTCTCCAGGGCATCGCTGTCCTGCCCGCTCTCCTGCAGAACCCGCGCAATTTCGGCGAGATGGTGTATAGGCAGCCGTGTCTCGGGACTCACTTTCCAGAGTGCCACCGCGGCAGCAGCCGCCGAGACTCGTGCCCCCGAGTCGAGGAGACCTGCGATGGCGCGCAGATACTCACGCTCCGCCTGTTCCATGTCGCCAAGATCGGCCCATGCCGCGGCGAGCTGCACGCGTGCCTTGTGGTCATCGGGGTTGCGAGCCAATATCGTCGAGAGTCGGCTGATGGCTGAACGCGAGGCACCTCGATCACGCGCGCGCACGGCATCGGTCAATGCGTATTCGCCGCGGGCCACCGAGACAAAGCGCATGGCGTGGCCGGCCCCAACCCCGAGCA
>CAZGLN010000201.1:0-6575 GCA_964526545.1 uncultured Chthonomonadales bacterium | reverse complement strand
TCCGTGCGGGCGAGGCCGCCCTCCGCGCGAAGGACGTCGTAGAGCGCCTGCCCCATCTCCATGAGCATCACCAGGGCAACCAGCATCACGGCAGGCACGCTGAACGGAAGCCCCAGGAAACGCACTCGCGACCGATAGAAACGCACCGCGAAGGCGCCTACGATGGTGGCGACGGCCCCAGATGCCCCCACGATGGGGGAGTACTTGTCGCCGTGGAGCAGAAGCACTGCGCCGGTCTGAACTGCCCCGGTAGCCACTGCGCCGCCGTAATAGAGTAAGAGGAACCTGCGCCAGCCGACGGCATCCTCCACGCTCGCACCGAAGACCGCCAGGAAGGCCATGTTGGTGGAGAGGTGCCAGACGTCTTGATGAAGCAGCACATAGGTCAGCGGGGCATACCACGTGAGCGACGCGGGCACCATGCCCAGATGGGTGTACCAGTGTATGGGGATGTCCGGTCCGCGCACCGCCGAGATGAGCGCCACCAGCCCCATGACGGCGAAACTGCAGAGCACGATGCATGCGACGGCGACTGCCTCTCGCGCGGGCGGGCGATCACTGGCATAGGGCAGCAGCATGAGTTAGGGTGACGCGCTGGCGGTACGCCGCAGGACACACGCGGCCGCACCGCTGTAGAAGGCTGCCGGCGCGGCTTCCGCGGCTAAGGACTGCGTGGCGCCGCGCCAACCACGAGCACGGCATGCGCCTTCCTTGAGTTTCACGCGAGCGGTCTCCTACCGGGCGGCCGCCTCGAGCACATCGTCCGGAATGTCGAAGTTGGAGAAGACTCTCTGCACATCGTCCAGCTCCTCAAGGCGTTCGAGCAGCCGAAGCATCTGCGCGGACTCCTTGGGATCGAGCTGCACCGTGGTCGTGGGCACCATGGTGATTTCCGCGCTCTGGGTTGGTATGCCCGCCGCTTGAATGGCCTCCTGAACGGAGCCCATGTCGGCTGGAGACGTGTAGACCTCGTAGCCATCCGCCGTGGTCTTCACATCCTCGGCGCCGGCCTCCAACGCGGCGGCAATGAGCGAATCCTCGTCCGTGGCATCCAGCGCGACGGTGATGAGCCCCTGAGGCGGGCCGAACATCCACGCGACGGAACCACTTTCGCCAAGATTTCCCCCGTTTTTGGAGAAGATGGAGCGGATATCGGCCACGGTGCGGTTTCTGTTGTCGGTGGCGCACTGGACAAGCACTGCCGCGCCGCCGGGCCCGTAACCCTCGTAGGTTATCTCCTCAAAGTTTGCGCCCTCTATCTCGCCCGTGCCCCGCTGGATAGCGTTCTTGATCTTGTCTTGCGGCATGGAGTTCTCGCGCGCCTTGGTGATGGCGAGGCGCAGGCGCAGATTCGACTCGGGATTGCCGCCTCCAACCTTGGCCGCCACGATGATCTCGCGCGCAAGCTTTGTGAAGAGCGCGCCGCGCTCCGCGTCTTGCTTGCCCTTGCGCAGGCGGATGTTATGCCACTTCGAATGACCGGACACGGTGCTACCCTCCAGGCTCCCCGGTGTGCTTGTACCGATTATGACACATACCGCGAGAGGGCTCCCATCGGCTTCGCCGTGGGCGGATCTGCGCCACCAGACCGCTCAATGTCATAATAGACTGGGAGATCAAACGCGTGTGCGACGCGCGGAGGTCCGCGTAGGGGGAGAGCTGGTCGCCGCCAGCGGCCCCGGACTGCTTGTGCTCGTGGGAGTGGCACAAGAGGATACGCACGATGACGCACGCTATATTTCCGAGAAGGTGGCAAACCTTCGCGTGTTCGAGGATGACGCCGGCAAGATGAACCGTTCGGTTCTGGATGTGGAAGGCTCGGTGATGGTGGTCTCGCAGTTCACGTTGCTGGGTGACGCCCGCAAGGGACGCCGCCCAAGCTTCAGCGAGGCCGCCGAGCCGGTGAAGGCCCAGCAGCTCTATGAGGAGGTGTGCCGCCTTCTCGGGGAACATGGCCTGAGTACGGCGCGTGGCCAGTTCGGTGCGGAGATGGAGATCGGCCTGATAAACCACGGGCCTGTGACTCTACTGCTCGACAGTCGAAGGCAGTTCTGAGATGCAGCCCGAGACCATGCATCAGCAGAGCGAGGCCGCCGGGCCTATGCGCGAGGAGGAGACGCCGACCAACGGTCACGCCAGGCATCATGCGCGCCGCAGGGCCGCCTCGGCCCAGACAACGGCGCAACGCAAGGCCCGACCACACTTCAACCGCGGCGAAACCGAACGCCGTCTCCTCCGCTGGAGCGCGGCTGCCCAGCACTATAAGCTTGCCGTTGAGCACGATCCGCAGAATCCGTTCTATCGGTATCGGTTGGGTGGCGCACTCCTGGCGCTCGGTGAGCCGCACCAGGCGGTGCCTGAGCTCGAGGTGGCCTGTAACCTGGCTCCGGAGAGCGGCTTCTATCACTTTCTGCTGGGCGATCTCTATGCCAAACTCGGCCTGCTGGAGGAGGCGGTGGCGGCCATGCGGCAGGCCTCGAACCTGGAGCCGGTGGACGCGTACTACAGCGCAAGGCTCGGCCACCTCTATCTGCGCATCGGTTGCGCCCAGGAAGCAGCGGTCGCGTTCCACCAGGCCGTTCGGGCGGATCCCACGAACGCTTCGTACCACTACCTTCTAGGCGATGCCTGCGTCCGTATGGGCGCGGAGCGTCAAGCGCTCGTCCATTACCGAAAGGCGGGTGCGCTGGGATCCTACAACGCCGCCGTGCTCGAGAAGTCGCGCCGCCACGGAACGTAGCACCGGAGGGAGCACACGGATGTCAGAAATCGAACGTGAGCTGCTGGCCGTCACGCAGCGCCTTTTGGACGCAATTCACGCGGGGGACGTCGAGACTTACGCATCTCTATGTGTTGCCGACCTCTCCTGCTACGAGACCGACGTGGCGCCCTACCGCATCGATAATCTGGAGTTCCATACAGACCTCATCCGCGCCATGGGCGGACGCGCAGACCAGTACGCCAACCTGGTGCGATGCGACATGCTGACTCCGCGCGTTCAGCACTTCGGCAACTGTGGCGTGGTCACGTACACGCGCCTGATGACCTGGATGCGGGGAGAACGTCCCGAATGGACGGCTTTCAACGAATCGCGTGTATTTGTGCGCCTCGATTCCGTATGGAAGATGGTGCACTTCCATCGTTCTCATGCTGCCCTATGAGAACCAGTGCTGCTTGAAGTGACGAATAGGCTCAAGGGAGAGACCATGTTCAGCAAGATACTACTCGCCTCGGATGGATCGGAAGGTGCATTGAAGGCAGCGCGGGTCGCGGCCGATCTCGCCTCCAAGTACGGTTCGGAGATAACGGTCGTCCATGTGTTCACGATGCCCGTTACTCCCCTGCCCTTCGTTGGCGCCCCCGGCCTGGAGATAGATCCGCTTGTGGCCACGCGCTACGCCGAGGAAGTCCAGGAAGCAGTCGAGCGCCGAACCGGACGGGTGCTGGAGGAGGCAGGGGTGCCCTACACCACGCGGCACGAGACGGGTCATGCGCCGGAGGTGATTGTCAGCATCGCCCAGACCGGCGGCTACGATCTGATCGTCGTGGGCAGCCGCGGCCTCAGTAACTTCTCGTCGTTCCTGCTTGGCAGCGTGAGTGACCGCGTCTCCCACCACGCCCACTGCCCCGTACTGATTGTAAAGTAACCCACCGGGTGGGGACGCCGTGACCCCACCCGATGGCTCCGCCTACAGCGGCAGCGAGATAGTGACACCGGTATCCGCGGACCGCTTGCCCGCCTCCAGAATCTCCTGCGCGTCGCGGCTCACTTCCATGGAGCAGAATCCCTCAATGGGCTCTCCTGACTCCAGGCAGTGGATGAGATACTCCGGTGCATTTCGCCGAGGCGCGGCCGTGGGCGGCGGCACAATCTCTTCTGTCTCCTTGCCCGCCCTCTGCTGAATCAGCCTGTCGCCCAGAATAGCGAGACTGCCCTCCGTGCCATAAGCAACCGGATTCGCGCTGGCATACCCGACCTTCTGGGTCCAGCTCGCCTCCGCCACGCCGAACGCGTTGGAGTACTTCATCACGATGATGGCGTTGTCGTCCGGCACGGGATATTCCTTCACAAATACTCCCCGAAAGCCCGTAACCTTCTCCGGCAGACCCATGAAACGGGCGCACATATCGGCGGAATAGCAGCAATAATCCATCAGCGCGCCAGCGCCGTTCAGCTCTTCATCATAGAGCCAACCCCAGAACTGCGGGCTGCAGCCAATCTCCTTCGGGCCGTTGTGGGCGCTGCGCTGCTTAAAGTAGAAGAGACGCCCTATCTCGCCCGCCAGAATGCGCCGCTCCATCTCCTGCACCAGCGGCGACCACGCGGTGGGCCAGTTCACCATAAGAAGCGTCCCGGCGGCACGTGCCGCCGCAACCATCCGGTTGGCCTGCTCTAGCGTGGCGGACATCGGCTTCTCGCTTACCACATGCAGGCCGCGCGCGGCGCAAGCCTCCACGATGTCCGCGCACCGGCTGTTCTCGCTGGCGGCCTGCACCAAGTCCAGCTCTTCGTTGGCCAGCATCTCTTCCCACGACTCGTAGGCCTTCGGCACGCCGAAATCGCGGACCGCCTTCTCCCTCAAGTCCGGATTCACATCCCCGACCGCGACGATCTCCACGGACGGATGTTCGGCCCAATGCCTGAGCTCCCCCCAGACATGGTCATGCACAAGGCTGGCAACACCAAGCCGATATCGTCTCGCCATCGTTCTCTCCTCTTCAAGCGGCGCCTTGAAGGCCAGTAATGGCGTTCACTTCACGCCGCATCGCGCGAGTTCCTGCGCAAGCGGTGCAGTCCTCCCGCCCAGGGTCAGGGGCCCGAGCCGAGGAAGCACGACGGACCTCGATCAGGCGACGACGTGCCGTGCCTCCGCCAAAGCAGCGGCACCATTGGCGAGGGCATGGGAGTGTACGACTTCAGGCGAGAAGGGGCTGCACTACGTTTCCATGCACGTCGGTGAGCCGGAACTGCCGACCCTGAAACTTGTAGGTGAGTCGCGTATGATCCAGTCCCATGAGGTGCAGAATGGTGGCGTGCAGATCGTGCACATGCACAGGATCGGTGGCAACGTTGTAGCCGAGCTCGTCCGTGGAGCCATGCGTGATGCCCGGCTTGATGCCGCCTCCCGCCAGCCACACGGTAAACGCACGCGGATGATGGTCCCTGCCCATCCAGGGTGAGCCGTTGCGCTCCTCGTTCATGGGCGTCCTGCCGAACTCTCCGCCCCAGATAACCAGTGTATCCTCCAGCATGCCGCGCTGTTTGAGGTCCATCACGAGGGCAGCGGCAGCCTGATCAGTCTCCTTGCAGAGCCTGGGCAGGCCCGTAAGCAGGTCTTCCTGCTGGCCCGTGCCGTGGTGGTCCCAGCCACGGTGATAGAGCTGGACAAAGCGCACTCCTCGCTCCAGCAGCCGCCGCGCCAGCAGGCAGTTGTTGGCGAAACTGCGCTTTCCCGGCTCGGTGCCATATAGAGCATGGATGTGCTCCGGCTCCTTGCCGATGTCCATCAGCTCCGGCACGCTCGTCTGCATGCGGTACGCCAGTTCGTAGGCGGCTATCCTGGTCTTGATTTCCGGATCACCGGCGGTCTTCAGGCGAATCTCGTTCAGGTCGCGCAGGGCGTCCAGCGATCGCCGCCTCACCTCCGAGGACATTCCCTCCGGATTCGAAACGAAGAGGACAGGATCGCCTTTAGAGCGGAACTCCACGCCCTGATACACGGTCGGCAGGAAGCCGCTGCTCCAGCAGGACTTGCCGCCGTCCGGCTGGTTCAGACCAGAAAGAAGCACGACGAAGCCTGGCAGGTCCTGGCTTTCGCTGCCAAGTCCGTAAGTGAGCCAGCTTCCCATACTTGGCCGGCCGAACAGGGCGCTGCCAGAATTCATGAAGATCTGTGCGGGCGCGTGGTTGAACTGATCGGTGTGCATGGAGCGCACGATGGCGATCTCGTCTGCGATCTTGGCCGTATGAGGAAGCAGGTTCGAGATCTCCGCGCCGGACTGCCCATGCTTGGCGAACTTGTGGGGAGTGCCGAGCAGCTTCGGAACTCCCTTAATAAATGCGAATCTCTCGCCCTTGATGAACTCCTCCGGGATCGGCTGCCCGCTGTGCTCCACAAGCTTCGGCTTGTAGTCAAAGAGATCGAGCTGAGTCGGCGCGCCGGCCATGAAGAGATAGACAATGCGCTTGGCCTTTGGCGCAAAGTGGGGAGGCTTGGGAGCAAGGGGATCGGTACGGGCGGCGGCGCCCTGAGCCAATGCTTGCGGATCCAGCAGCGCGGTCAAGGCCAGAGTGCCTATCCCGAGGCCGGCTTGCTCGAAGAAGTGCCGCCGGGTGATCTCCTTGAGATGCTGGGACTTCACGGTGTCACTCCTTGGTAACCGCCTCGTCGAGATTGAGCAGCACGTTGGCAACAACCGTCAGTGCGGCCCGCTCAGCTGCCTTCTCGGGCGCAAGGTCCGCCGAGGCCGCAAGCCGCCGCGCCGCCTCTCCGCTGGCCGCGAAGTGGCGCAATTCCGTCTCGTACAAGCGCTCCAACCGACTGAGCTCCTCGGCACACGTCTGAACTCCAGTC
>CAZGLN010000200.1:0-7347 GCA_964526545.1 uncultured Chthonomonadales bacterium | reverse complement strand
TGGCGGCCTTCCATCCCGCGCCTGCGTCCAGGGCCTCGTCCAGGATGCGCAGCAGGGTGTCCTCGGTGTAGCCGTGCTTCTCCTGGAGCACCGGACCATCGAACTCGAAGACCACGGGCAGGCCGGTGATGCCGCGAAAGGAGGCCACCGCCGCGGCCGCGTGCCAGGCAGGCTCGCCTGCATGCCAGAAGAAATCGTAGCTGTGCACCACCTGAGTCGCCCCTCGCGACAGGCCCCAGTAGTCCAGGTTGGCCATCTGGGCGGATTGCCGCCGGAAACTCTCGCCCAGAGGCACGCTCACACGCGCCCCTGGATCGCCCGCGCGCACCGCACGAACAAATCGCCGCACGGCCTCGCGCCAGCACTCCTCGCGGAAGGCGATGCAGGCCATGGCGGCGGGATCGCGGTCCGGAGCGCCCGCCGTCACCTTTGGCACGGGCGGTCTCTCAGGCAGGGGCGCATCGCCCACCACGCGGCGCAGCCACTCCGGCCGCGGCGCGGCAATGCTCTTGCGCCAGAGCGCCAGCGTGGAGGGATCGTAACTCCACCAGTCCGCCCACTTCAGCTCGGCGTGCACTCCGATGAAAGGACTGAAGAGCACATCCTGGCCGCGGCACTCCCTCGCCAGGCGCGTGCAGAGCGCGGAGTAGGCCTCCCAGAACCGTGGGTCCGCAATGGAGGGGATGGCCATCGGCGTATGGCCCTGCGGGTCCTGCCACAGGTCGCACTCCAGCCACTTCGGCACGGCCCCCGCATAGTAGCTGTTGATGCGAATACGCATGCCCATTCCCAGGGAGCGCGCGACGGCCAGTCTCTCCGTGACAAACCGCAGATCGTATACGCCGCGCTGCGGCTCGAGCACGTTCCACGGCGCGCTGATCTCCACGCGGTTCAGGCCGATGGATTTGAGGTCCCTGGCCCACACGCGGAACGTGGCGATGTCGCGGCATGGCGGGGTCCAGTCCCACAGGTCGAAGGCGGCCTCTCTCGCGGGCCGCGCTCCGAGCAGGCCCGCTGCAATCAGCACGGCGAGCATCACCGTCCGTAGTTCCTCTGGCGCTCCGCCCAGGCATCGGCCAGGCCGGTGCGCTGCAGAAACTCCTCGCCCGTGCCGAACGGATCCCTGGTGCGCTCGAGCCACCCGGTGGGCTGGCGCCGCAGGCGGGCCCCCAGGGCCGGCGCGGTGCCCACCAGGTTGCGCATCTGGTAGGGATCGGCGCGATTATCGAAGAGAAGCCAGGGCTTGCGGCCGGGCAGCTCCACGTAGGTGTGCTGCCGCGTGCGCACGCCCCGCCACTCAGGCATCTGCTGAAAAGTCGCCTCGTCGGCCACCACGTAGTTCGCAATGAGGGCGGATTCCGGCGTGGAAGCCCGCGGCAGGCCGCGCAGCGCCGCCGAGAGGTCCCGGCCCTCCGTCCTGGTCCTGCGGCGCCAGCCGCAGAGTCCCGCGATGGTGCTCAGCAGGTCCACGCTGGAGAGCAGCGCGCCGGAGTTGGCGCCGGCCGGGAGCATGCGCGGCCAGCGAGCCAGGAACGGCACCGCGATAGATTCCTCGTAGGGCGACTGCTTCTTCATCAAACCGTGCGACCAGAGCATGTCGCCATGATCGGAAGTGAATATGACCAGCGTGTCCTGGGTAAGCCCGCGGAGGTCCAGCCACTCCAGCAGGCGGCCTAGCTGCTCGTCCAGGGCGGTGATTGCGGCGTAGTAGTCCGCCGTGGTTCGCCTGCACTCCAATCCGCGCGCGAGCCGGTTGTCCGTCTTCTCGCGCACATTCGGGCGCAACTGCAGGGAATCGGGATTGTAGAGCGCTCGATATCGCTCCGGCACCATGGGGTACGGATCGTGGGGCGGTCCCCAGGAGAGCACGCAGAGGAAGGGCTTCTCGGATTTTCTCTCCAGAAACTCCAGCACGAGATCGGTCTGCAGCTCCGGCTCATATCCCGGTTTCTCGATCAGCTCCGGAGTGTCGCGATACCACTTCGGCCGGAAGTAGTCATGGGTGCAGTTGTAGGCCGCCCAGAATTCGAAGCCGAGGCGCCGGGGTCCCGGCGGAGTAAACTTCGAGCGCGGCAGTCCATCCAGGTGCCACTTGCCCACGTAGCCCGTGCGGTATCCATTTTCCGCGGCCACCGTGCCGAGAGAGGGCAGGTCCGTGCGGATGGCGAGATCATTCGCAACCACGCGGTGGGTGGTGGCATAGGTGCCCGTGAGCATCGTTGCGCGGTTGGGGCAGCAGACGGGGTTGGTGGCGATGCAGTTGGATACCAGCACTCCCTCGGCGGCAAGACGATCCATCGCCGGCGTGCGTATCTGCTGGTTGCCCGCGCAGCGCATCTCGTGCGCGCGCATCTGGTCGGCGAAGACGAAGAGGATGTTTGGAAGTTGGGTAGTCATGCGGTCTTCTTCTTCCCGGAACCTCCCGGTACCTGCCACGCCTGCCGCGAAGGGTTGGCGGCGTCGGCCAGGCCCATTTTTCGCCTGCGGCGCGCACGCAGCCAGGAACTTCACCAAGGAGGAACCCGCCCCGAAACCGCGCTCCATCGGCATGAAAGATTGCGGGAACACTCCCCTGCGGCCTTCGTCTTCATGGGTGTGACGAGGCGGTCCGCACCGCTTGCGGGAGGGCGGACATTGTGCTAGACTCCCCGCGCCAATTGAGGGGCCTGCGGCCGCCGATACAGAGACTGATGCGACACGAGCGACTTCCTGAAGAGTGCGCGGAGTATTGGGACCTGCTCTCGGCCTACGTGGATGGCGAGTGCGACCCGGAAGATGCGCGGCTGGTTGAGCTGCACATTGCCGAATGTGAGTCCTGCGCCCGCGACCTCGCCTTCCTGCGGGAGACCTCGGCCTTTCTCTATTCGCTACCGCTTGCGGAGCCGGATCCCGCCCTTCGCGAGGCCATCCTGCGCTCCACTACGCGCAGGCCTTCGTGGCGCGAAGAAGCACTGCGCGCATTCTCCGTTGCGCTCTCGCCGCGCCGCATCGCGCTTACGGGAGCCGCCGCCGCCATCTCCTTGATCGCTATCCTTGCGTGGCGGATGGCGCCGCCGGCCTGGCAGCTCCATGCGGGCCCCAACTCTATCTCTGGCGCCGGTCCCGTAACCCAGCCGGGTCCATCCGTCGCCGCAGCGCGTCCCGCCCGGCCGGAGCGCACGGACCTCGTTCAGGCACCGCCGAAAGCCGCGGAGACGGCCAGTGGCTCTCCACGCGCATCTGTCGTCAAGCTTGCCAGGAACACCAGTGTACCGAACCTCAAGACCACTCAGCCCGCGCGGTCCCTGCCCGCTGAGCGGGCGGTCCAGGTGCCGGGTGGACCCGCGCCGAACGGCGCGAAATCAGATGCGGTTGAGCCAGAGGTTCCTTTGCCGGCTCCCAGCGTCGTCACCGAACCGGAGCCCGAGCCAATGGAGTCGAAACCGCGCTTCGCAACAGGCACACTCCTTGTCGCGGATGCGCCGGCACCAACTGGCGATCGTGAGCCATCCGCCCGCCTCGTGACCGCAAGCGCCACGCTCAGCCCGGGAGCCCTCTCTTCCCTGGCGGATCTGCGCCGAGACCTTCACCGCGATCAGGAGGCCGCGCGCGCACGGTTTGAGGAGGGTATATCCGCTTCACGCCCCGAGGTAACCGTCTCCCTCTACAAGACTCGCTTCTAGGCGCCGCGCCCCCTGGCGTGCGGGCGGCCGAGCGAAACCCCAAGTGGCTGCATGCTTTGGTATACTGGGAGCATGGAGCAACCACTGGGAATGTGGCACCGATTTGGCGCAACCCTGCTGGCCTCGGCGTGGCTCTGGCTCTCCGTGGTCACGCCGTTCGCCCACCGATGCTCCACCGGTGCCGAAACGCACCAGTCTTCCATCGGCAGCGCAAAGGTCTGCGTGGCGTGCCATTGGAACTCCATCCAGCGGGCGCCGGCACCGGAACCCGCCGCAATCCCAGCAGTCCTTCCGCGCCCCGAATCGTTCCAGCCCGGCAGATCCGCTGCCGCGCAGGAGACCTCTCTCGGCCCCGGGGCGCCGCGGGGCCCGCCCGCCTGATTCCTCCCTCCATTACCTGTTCGTGATGTCTGCCCCTGCCAGGGCGCAGACCGTACCACAATTGCCTGGGCCGGCAGCGGGCCGCTCGAGAGCAGCAGGGCACTGCGCGTTTGCTCATCTTCTGACGCAGCATCGCCATACGCTTGTTGCCAGCGCTGCACTCTATTGCACCCGCTGATGCTCCAGGACAGGGAGGATTCAGATGATCTTTCGCGTTTCAGCACTCGTACTGGCTGTCCTTATGGGCGTGGTCTGCCAGCCTGCCGTTTGGGCGCAGGAGGGCAAGGAGGAGGAGATCGCGGCGCTCAAACGGCGTCTCGCCGAGCAGGAGAAGCTGATCCAGCAGATCCTGGAAGCCAACCGGACACTCCAGGAGCGCGTGGAGAGCCTGGAGAAGGCGCAGAAGAAGGAGGCAGAGGAGCCGCCGATACCCGAGGTCGCCCTGCCTACTGAAAAGCCGGATGCCGCTCCAAAAGCGCGCGCCTCACTGCTCCCGGATATCAGTGTAATCGGCAACAATACCGGCCGATTCCTCAGCATGCGCGGCGATCCCGACCGAAACCGCCTCCAGCTCGGCGAATTCGAAATCGGATTGCAGCAGCGCATCTATCCCGGTATACGCTTCGATGCCTTCCTCGCGGGCGGTGCCGACCATGACTTCTCGCTCAGCGTGGAGGAGGCCTACGCCACCTTCACCAACGTGGCCCGGCTTCCGTTTGGCGGCGTCCTGGGACAGAAGAGGAGCAACTTCGGGAAGGTCAACCCCATCCACCCGCATGCGCGCCTCTTCGTGGATCAGCCCGCCGCGCTGGGCGCCTTCCTGGGCGAGGAGGCCCTCTTCGGCAATGGGGCCGCCCTCAACTACACGCTTCCGGTAAAGAACCTCTTCGCCAACCTGGAGGTCGGCTTCTACAAGAAGAGCGGCCACAGCCATGCGCACGAAGAGGACACCCATGACGATCACGATCACGAGGATGCGGC
The DNA here is from genome assembly GCA_964526545.1 of uncultured Chthonomonadales bacterium. Taxonomy (GTDB): domain Bacteria; phylum Armatimonadota; class Chthonomonadetes; order Chthonomonadales; family CAJBBX01; genus CAZGLN01. The sequence goes on along the minus strand of CAZGLN010000200.1, from coordinate 2,323 downwards.
GCTGGCGGCAAGAAGCCGGGCTGCACTAGCCGCTCGACGCGGACGCGACGAAGTCCCCCACGCCGCGCCGGGCATCGGAATTCAGGCTGATATGCCTCTGGCCAGGCTCTGGCTCTCCAAGCCCTTCGGCAATGGCGCCGAGCTGGAGATTGGAGGCAGCCACGCGTTCGGCAAGGCGGATAACGGCGACCTCATCGGATTGACCGGTCTCGATCTCACGTTCCGCGCCTTTCCCGGAGCCCACAGCAGGCTGCTGCTTCAAGGCGAGTTCTTCCGTCATCGGCGGAAGGACAGGGAGTTCGGCACGGGAGCCCACTCGCGGTCGGGGCACTATGCTCTGTTAAGCTACAAGCAAGACAAGTACAACGAGTTCGGTTTCCGGTACGACAACTCCCGATTCCCCTGGCCTCTGGATGGTCGAGAGCAGACCTACTCGCTCATCTATACCAATCGCCTCACGGAAGCCACGCTGCTGCGCCTGCAGTACAAATTCGGCGACCGCAAGCATAGCTACTTCCTGCCCGAGAAGCGTGGCTTGAGCGAGCTGTATCTGCAATTCATCTGGGGCGGCGGCTCCCACACGCACCCGATTCAGTGAGATGGCGACGCGTGCACTGGCGGACGACCGGAGAATGAGAATGAGAAGGTTGACATTGGCCTGTGTGGCGGCCGTTGCGGCCGCTGCGTTCCTGAAACAGCCCGCGCAAGCGGAGCTGAGCGTCATAACCACCGATACCACGCTGGCATCCATCGCCCGAGAGGTGGGCGGAAGCCTTGTGAAGGTGGAATCACTCTCCAGGGGCACGGATGATCCGCACGCCGTCGAGCCGCGCCCCTCCATGATTGTGAAGCTGGCTCGGGCGCAGGTCTTCGCGCGTATCGGGATGGACCTGGATATGTGGGCGGATGCCGTGCTGGAGAAATCCGGCAACCGCTCGATACAGCGCGGAGCGAAGGGATACGCGGACTGCTCGCAGAACCTTCGCGTGCTGGAGCAGCCCTCGGGTAAGCTGGACCCTTCCATGGGCGATATCCACGTCTACGGCAACCCCCACTACCTGTTCGATCCCGCCAACGGCATCCTGGCGGCGGGCAATATCGCAGCAGCCCTGATTCGCGTGGATCCAGCCAATCAGGCTCAATATCAGCAGCGCTTCACCCAGTTCAGCAACAGACTCAAGCAGCAGCTGGAAGGTTGGCGCAAGACCCTGGCGCCCTACCGAGGAGCGAAGATCGTAACCTACCATCGCTCCTGGGTCTACTTCATGGAGCGCTTCGGCCTGAAGGAGTTCGCTCCCATCGAGCCGAAGCCCGGCATCGCGCCCTCGCCCGGCCACATTGCGGAGTTGGTACGTGCCATGAAGGCCGAAGGCGTGCGCGTAATACTTACGGAGTCGTTTCGATCCCCGCGGTTCCCCAATCTCATCTCCCAGCAGACGGGCGCGAAGGTAGCCTCCGTGCCGGGAGCAGTGGAAGCGGAACCCGGCATCACCGACTACTTGCAGTTCATCGGCGCCATTGTGGACCGCGTGGCGGCCGCCTTGCGGTAAATAACCCGGCGGAAGCCGCGGCGTGCACCGCCCGCGGCTTCCGCCAATCAGGCGCGCTATGGCATCTCATCAGCCCTATATATCCATCCAATCCGCGTCGCTTGGATACGGCCGCACTCCCGTGCTCACCCAGGTGAACCTCGCGGTTTCGGAAGGGGACTTCCTTGGCATCGTGGGTCCGAATGGATCGGGCAAGACCACCCTCCTCAAGGCCATCCTGGGCCTCATCCGCCCGCTGGAAGGCTCCGTGACCCGAAACGATGCCGTACTCAACATCGGGTATGTGCCCCAGCGCGAGAGCGTGGACAGCCTCTACCCACTGACCGTGCTGGACATCGCGCTCATGGGGCGGTACCGGCGGATGGGTCCGTGCGCACTGCCGCGCAGGCATGACCGCGAGAAGGCGATGACAGCCCTGGAACACGTGGGTATCGCCGACCTCGCGGAGAGGCTCTATCCCAGCCTCTCGGGCGGGCAGAAGCAGCGGGCGCTCATTGCGCGGGCGCTGGTGGGCGAGCCGAACGTGCTCTTGCTGGATGAACCCACCAACGGCATGGACCTCCCCGCGGAGCAGGCGCTCATGGAGCTCATCCGCAGCCTGCACGACGCGGACCAGATCACGGTTCTCATGGTGAGCCACCTGCTGAACGTGGTCGTGAACTATGCACACCGCGTGGCCATCGTTGGCGATGGCCAGGTGAGAGTGGGCGCGGTAGACGAGATGATTACCAGCCAGGTGCTCTCCGAGCTCTACAGGGTGCCCGTGACGGTTG
>CAZGLN010000199.1:5626-7374 GCA_964526545.1 uncultured Chthonomonadales bacterium | reverse complement strand
GAGGCCGACCGGAAGCACTGGCTGCTTCGCTGGCTCTACGTGCCGTTGGACCCCGTGCAGCGTGGGCTCGACCGGATGGAGCAGCGTTACGAGATGCTCATTCGCTGGCTGCTGCGTCACCGGTTCGCGAACCTCACACGCGTTGCCGCCACGGTCATGCTGGGCTTCGGCTTCTACTACTTCATCGGTTCGGAGATGATGCCGCTCGCCGATGTCGGCCAGGCCAGCGGCGTCATGGAGATGGAGCCGGGCGTCTCGTTCGCGGAGACCGAAAAGGCCGCGCGCCAACTCGAGCGCATCCTGCTAAAGCATCCGGAGATAGAGAGAGTCAGCATGGAGCTGGGTGCGGAGTCGATGTTCGAGAGCTGGAGTCCCTACTACACCGGCTACCAGATGCCGCAGATCAATGCCGCCTCGATGATGCTGACGTTCAGTGACAAAGACACCCGCCGAAAGACCATCTGGCAAGTGATGGATGCCGTGCATGCCGAGGCCTACCGTACCATCCCGCGGCTGCGCCGGCTGCAGCTGAAGGAGATGGGTTCGGACGTCATGGCGACGGCCGCTGCGCCAATCCACGTGAACATCTACGGCCCGGATCTGGAGGTGTTGGACAGGCTGGGCAGTGAGGTTCTGAACGTCGCACGCCGCATGCCCGACCTCTTCCAGCCCGCCACAACCTGGACTCTCTCGGCTCCCGAATATCGCGTGCGCGTGAACTCTGCCCGTGCGGCCGAGCTCGGACTATCGCCGGACGCCATCGCCCAACAGGCGTACTACGCGTTGCGCGGCGGGCTTGCCACGGAGTTCTTCCGGCTGCCCGACCTTCGGCAGACAACCGTGCTTATTCGCCTTGAGGAGGATCAGCGGCAGAACAAGTCCGACCTGGAGGGTCTCTACCTTACTGCGGCAGACGGGAGCCAGGTCCCGCTCAAGTCCGTTGCAACACTGGAGCGGGCAGAAGGACCAACCGCCATCGAGCGCGACGGGCTCAAGCGAGTCTTGGGGGTAACTGGATACTACCGCCTCGGCTACCTGCCATCCATGGACGTGGTGATGGAGCTTGTGGCTAAAGCGTATGGCGGAGACCCGGAGCGCGGAATCGAACCGGTGAACTTTCCGCCGGGCTACGGCATCGAGATGCGAGGCGACATGACGCAGATGATGGATAGCTTCCGTCGCCTCCTCTATGGTCTGGCCATCGCCCTGGTTTTTATGTATTTGGTGCTTGTGATGCAGTTCCGCGGCTTCCTCCAGCCGCTTCAGATGATCGCCTCGCTCCCGCTTGAGTTGGCGGGCGTCTTCGCCGCACTCTGGCTGGCGCACGCCTCGTTCTCCACCGTGTCCATTCTCGGTATCATCGTCCTGACTGGGATGGACATCACCACGGCCGTGCTGATAATTGATATGATCGCGCGATACAGGGACCGTGGCGTGCCGCGTGACGAAGCCGTGGCCAGGGCATGCCCACAGCGATTGCGTCCGGTGCTGATGACTTCCGGCATCACCCTAATCGTCTTGCTGCCGATTGCCATCGCACCTCGGACGGGCCTGGATGCTTACCAGCCACTGGCGGTAGCGGTAGTGGGAGGCCTCATCATGGGCACGCTCCTGAGCCTGATAGACATCCCAATCATGCACACCGTCGTGGACGATGTGGTGCGATGGTTCCACCGCACCTTCCTCGGGCGGGAGTGGCAGTGGCCGGTTACACAGCCCGCGGACCGTAATGCCCCCGAATAGGAATC
>CAZGLN010000199.1:0-5467 GCA_964526545.1 uncultured Chthonomonadales bacterium | reverse complement strand
GAGCAGGAGCTCTTTCTGCTCGAACAGCGTCTCGGATTTCATCCGCTCTCCATCGAGGACGTGATTCACGCGAGGCAGCGGCCCAAGGTGGAGGAATACGAAGACTACTTTTTCCTTACGGTGCATGAGGTGGATTGCCACCTAGGAGCAGCGTGGCCCGAGGAGTCGCCTAACGCGGAGCCTCCATCAACCAGCCTGCGGCCGCGCAGCCTTCGGGTAGTCTCCCGCCAAGTTTCGGTCTTCGTTCGCGACAGCCTGCTGGTGACCGTGCACGACCGCGAATCCGAGACCCTGCGCCAGGTAGCAACTGCATGCGCAAACCGACCCAGCAATCTCTCCCGTGGAGCGGACTACCTGCTGTATCTTCTCCTCGATACGATGGTTGATCGCTACTTCCCGATCATCGAGATGTTCGATGAGCAGATAGACCGGTGCGAGCGGCGCGCCCTCTCGCACAACACCAGGCGTAACGTTCTGGAGGACCTCTTCGCCCTGCGTCGTGCGCTCATCTATCTTCGAAAGGTGGTTGCCCCTACGCGCAACGCCATAGGCACTCTGCTGACTCGGACATTTCCCGCCATACACACCGAGACCCTGCCCTACCTGCGCGACGTGAATGACCACCTCATACGTATCCATGAGATACTGGAGACACAGCGCGACCTGCTCGCCGGTGCCATGGAGGCCCACCTCTCCACCGTCAATAACCAGATGAACCTTGTCATTCAGAGGCTGACCATCGTTACGGTCATCTTTCTGCCGCTGACATTCTTGACCGGCTTCTTTGGGATGAACCTGCGCGTTTCGCCTTGGCAACCGGAATGGGATAGCGGCCAGATGTTCTGGGTACTGCTGGGCCTGATGTTGGCGGCTAGCGGCTCCATGGCCTGGTGGTTCTATCGCAAGCGGCTTTTGTAAATACGGTGGGCCCAACCGATGATTATCGAGAATGTGAGCGTGATGGTGCTGGTGCGCAACATGGAGGCCGCCCTGCGCTTCTACAGGGACATTCTCGGGTTCCGCATCGAAGTCGAGGAAGAGGACTGGGTAGCGTTTCAGGAGGGCTTCGGACTGATGCTGGCCCCCGATGGGGTTAGCCGGGATTCGCTCCGGCTGAACTCGGTCATGCTCTGTCTGCACGTGCGGGATGTGGATGCGGAATATGACCGATTGATCAAACAGGCGGTGCCGTTTCTTGTCGCGCCAACCGATACCGGTATGGGCCGCACCGCCGCCTTCCAGGATTCCGAGGGCAACCTGATTCAGCTCATTCAGACGGATACATCTTCCCAATGACTGATGAGACTTACCAATACACTCAGCGGCTAGAGAGAGGCGCCCTCCTCGGTGACCGGTACGAGATCGAGGAGATCGTGGGACGCGGCGGGATGGGCACGGTCTATCGCGCGCGCGATCGCCGGCTCGATACACAAGTCGCTGTGAAGGAGATGCGGGAGTCCCACGGCGAGGACGAAACCCGGGAGTCCGCGGTGCGCCAGTTTGAGAGAGAAGCCAAGCTCCTGGCGCAGCTCAGCCATCCCCACCTGCCGAAGGTTACCGACTACTTCGTGCATGGCGAGCGCTGGTACCTCATTATGGAGTATGTCCAGGGCACCACTCTGGATCGCCTTATCCGCGAGGCCGCTCCGGAGGCCCTGCCGCTGGACAGCGTGCTCAAGTGGGGCGCTCAGATTGCGGATGTGTTGGACTACCTCCACAAGCAGGATCCCCCGATCGTATTTCGCGATGTGAAGCCTGCCAATGTGATGGTTCAGGATTCAGGGGATGTGAAGCTCATTGATTTCGGCATAGCGCGCCGATTTCAGCACGGAGCCACCAAGGACACATTGCTGTACGGCAGTCCTGGCTACTCCCCGCCGGAGCAATACGGCCGCGCGCAGACGGACCCACGCTCCGATATCTTCGCCCTGGGCGCAACCCTTCACCATCTAATCAGCGGGCATGACCCCGCGGGATCACCGTTTAAGTTCGCACCGCTTACGAACTACGACCCTACACTGCCGCCGGCGCTTGTGGAGCTGATTGCGCGCTGCGTGGATCTGGACATCGAGAACCGCATAGACGATGCCGCGCACATCCGTGACGTACTGCAGCGTGTGCGCGCCGCGCTGGCCGTAACGCCTCCGCGATCACCCGACGCCAGCGCGCAGCCGGAGGGAACGCCACCTCCGTACTCTAAGCGCATTGTCTCGGCCCGTCTGGAGGCAGCCAGCCGAAAGCCCTGGCGCCCGCGTCCTGTTCCGCTGCTGGTGGGTCTCTGTTCCGTGGCGGCTCTGGTTCTGCTGGCCGTGTGGCTGGCCCGGATGCAGCCCTCCCGCGCGCCCAAGCAGCCCGTGGCCCCGGCTAAGCCTTCCACCCCCGCAGCCCAATCGGCCGCTCCTGCCGCGCCTGCCATGCAAGCTCCGCGGACGGCCATGCTTCGCGTCACCTCCGAACCGGCAGAAGCCAGAGTCTTTGTGGCAGGTCGCCAGGTCGGAGTTACGCCCTGCGAGGTGCCGAATCTGGCTGCTGGGCTGCATGTCGTGCGGCTGGTGCCGCCTACCGCGGAGCTGCTTCCGGCGATGTTTTCGGTGTACGTCGCCGAGGGCCAGACGGTGCCGGTGCAGGTTGCTTTCGAGTACGAAGAGACGCCGCCAGGCGCGAGTCGCTCCCCCGTCGTGCGGTTCCTTCACATCGCCGAAGCAGCCGGAGTTGTCCGGAGTCTCTCACCAGGCGCGCCGCCTCAGCAAGGTGTGCTGATCACATCCTCGCTGCGGGCGTTCGGGGTCGCCGATAAGCGGTTAACGGTGGGGGCGTTTCCCGTGGACAGGATGACCGGCCAGAGTGTGCCCGCGGCCAACGGTGCGGCAGGTCTGCGCGACAAACAGGGCAACTTTGCCGTCTTCGCCGATTTCGATATCACCGATGAGGCGGTGGATATCCGAAACGCACAGATCTTTCTGCCAGCCGCCGCCTCACCCGTACCGCTCGACCGGCTGGCCTATCGCCTCGTTGTCTTTGTAAACGATGCTCCCACGCTGACGAGCGACTTGAGAGCCTTGGTGCCGTAGGTCCCACGACCAGCCGAATCGGAATTCTGCCGAGGCGCGGGCAGCGAGCGAGGCATGGGGCACCGCGTGCGGGAGCTACTCCAGTTCCACTCCCCAGGCGGCGTAGACAACGGCGCGCGCGAAGCTCTCGTCGGCATCCTGCGGAAGCAATCCGCTCAGGGGAGAGGCCGCCAACTCCGCGACGCTCCATACGGGAGCGGGCCAACCCTGACCCTCGGGAGGCGCGCCGTATAACCCGAGGCGCCGTGCCAGAGCCGCATCCGCATCTGCCGATCGCAGCAGCTCCAGGGCTTCGTTCAATTGGGCAAGCTTCCGTCCGGCAAGGACCGCGGAGCGATCACGCAATGCGGCCTCGAATTGCGCTGCGACCAGCAGCATCCGCTCGACCATCGCCCCGATCGCTGCGCGCACTTTCGGCGTGTCATCTTCATCCGGGGGCTCCAACGCAGCAACCGCGCCATTCTCTTCAGACGCGTGTTCCGGGCCGCCCTTTGGCTCGGTATAAACTGGAAGCAGCTCAACGGGTACTGGCGCAGGCTCCGGTTCCGCACGGTCGGGCGCATCCTGCGGTCCGCGCGACGTGGGCTCTTCCTGAAGGGTAGATACGCCCTCTTTGAGCGCGCCGAACTCGAATGCGTCGGCCTCGCGGCGCAAGCGCTGTCTTAGCGTGGAGTACCTATCGGCTGGCACGAGCGAGGACCTCCTCCGCGAGGGAGTCGTAGTTCTGAGCGCCCGACGCCCTGCGGTCGTACAGGATGATGGGCTTCCCTTCCATCTCGGACTCGGAGAGGCGCACGTTCTTGTAGATCACTGTGTCGAAGACCAGGTTGCCGAACTTCTCGCGGATTTCATCCGCGATGGCCTGATGGAGCTTCGTCCCGCGTTCGACCATGGTAAGGAGCACGCCCAGCGTGTCCACCTGAAACCGAAGCCCGCGCGACAGCCGCACGATCATCTTGTTAAGCGAGTCCATGCCGGCAAAGGCGTAGAACTTAGGCTCCGTGGGAATGAGCAGATGGGTGCTCGCGACGATGGCGTTCTCGGTAAGCGTGCCGAGCGACGGGGGGCAGTCCACAAAGATCCAATCGAACCGATTTATCAGGTCGGACGATTCGAGCGCATTGCGCAGGCGGTACGCCTTGTCCGCGTGCGGAGTGAGTATGGCCTCCGCCTGGGCAAGGTCCAGGTGGGCGGGAGCGAGGAACAGCGGCAGATCCGCGATGGGATGCAGGATGCTGGCCATCGGCGTCTCGTCCGAGTCCAGCAGCACGTTGTGCAGCGCGCAGTTGAGCTTGTACCACTCCACCCCCAGGCCGAGAGTGAGATTCGACTGCGGGTCCATGTCAATCAGCAGCGTGCGATAGCCGCGTGCGGCCAGGCACGCGCCGAGATTGGCCGTGGTGGTGGTCTTCGCCACTCCACCCTTCTGGTTGACGACCGCGACCACACGCATCAGCGGACCACCGGAACCACGCCTGCCTCGGGCCCCTCGACAAGCGTGAGGCGAGAAGCCTCCACCGTAAGTGTGCCAAGCGGATTGAACACTGTGCGCGGGCGCAGATGGACGGCTCCGCTATCGGTGCTCGGCCGGCCCGCGACCACGAAGATGCCGTTGCGGAGGTCGTCCAGAAAACTCATGTACTCCTCGGCATTGGGCTGGTCCTCGTGGATGCGCAGCCGGGTGAGCTCAACAATGGTTTGCCAGAGCGTAGTGGAAGGATCCACCACACGGTCACGCACGTGGAACCGCACGACATCGCCAACGCAGAAGGGGTTGCGCCACACATCGCCTATGGGGCACCAATCGGTGGCGAGACCATCGGTGACGATGGGCATGCCGAACGCGGGTTTTCCACCCGTGCGGCTCACCGGATACCGCAGTCCGCGACCCAAGCCGTCATCGGCGGTCATTGTGAGAGCCAGATAGTCGCCAGCCGGCGGCGGAGCCTCATGCGGCAGAAGGAAACGGGGCTGGCCATTCTCAACGGCTATCTCCGCAACCACGGCATACGCTGCCGGCTCCCGCTCGCGCAGGAATCTCCGGGCCTCCTCAAAGGCGCCTGAGACGCCCTCGACTCCGCTCCAATCCAGAACAACCGACTCGATATCCGCGGACGAGGAGTAGGCGATAACGGTTGGGCGAACCGTGCCGGACCGAATGAGGGTGGAGGTTACCCCGATGTCAAGCATGGCGAACTCGCCCTCGAAGTCAAAAACGGTTTCGGTCGCCACGCGCGGTCGCTCCTTGGTGCCGGGGGAACAGTGGAGACCTTGATTCTAGACGCGGCAAACCGCAACTGTCAAGCAGAAATACATCGCCCGCAGGTGACCTCTTCCACTGGCGTGGATTTGCATGCTGCTTGACCCTGCCGAGACCGGTGGCTAGAATGGGCGGC
>CAZGLN010000198.1:3935-7415 GCA_964526545.1 uncultured Chthonomonadales bacterium | reverse complement strand
ATTCCCCTTCCCGGCTGGAACTCGCCGATCGTGTGGGGCGACCGCGTCTACCTCACCGGCGCGGACGCCTCGCGCCGAGAGGTCTACTGCTATGACGCCAGAGATGGCAAACTGCTCTGGCGGACCTCCGTGCCCCCGACCGCCGGGGCCAAGCCGCAGCGCATCTTCCCCGACGCCGGCTTTGCGCCCTCGACTGCCGTAACCGACGGCCAGAGAATCTGCGCCATCTTCGTGAATGGCGATGTCGCCTGCCTCGACACCCGCGGCAAGATACTCTGGCAGCGCAATATCGGCGTTCCCGAGAATGCCTATGCGCACGCCGCCTCGCTCATCATCTACGGGCGCGGCCTGATTGTGCAGATGGATCAGGGTATGTCCGAGCATGACGGCAAGTCTGCCCTCATGGCGCTCGACCTGGTCAGCGGCAAGACCATCTGGCAGGTGAAGCGGCCGGTGCCCAACTCCTGGAGCACCCCGCTCATCATCCGGGCGGCGGGTAAGGACCAGATTATCACGTGCGCCAGTCCGCTTGTCATCGCCTACGATGCCGCCACGGGCACGGAGATATGGCGCGCGGAGGTGCTCGGCGGAGAAGTCGCCGCATCACCTACCCTCGGCGGAGGCATGGTCTTGGTAGCCAACGAGGGAGGCGCGTTGGCGGCCATCCGGCCGGACGGCTCCGGCGACGTTACCAAGACGCACGTTGCCTGGCTCTATGACCACGACCTGCCGGACATCGCGAGTCCCGTCGCCTCCAATGAACTCGTTTTCATGATTACCACCAACGGCTACGCCACCGCCGTGGACATAAAGACCGGTCAGAAAGTGTGGCTGAAGGAGCTGAAGGAGACCTTCCGCGCTTCGCCCATTCTCGCGGATGGCAAGCTCTTTCTGCAGGATGCCGCCGGCACCATGCACATCCTGGAAGCGAATAGGACGGGGAAGTTGCTAGGCACGTGCACCGTCGGCGAGGAGACCAACGCCACACCGGCGTTCGTCGGGCGCAACGTCTTCATCCGCGGCAAGCAGCACCTCTTCTGCATAGGACCATCGCAATGAACTCGACATGGCCGCAATGGCCGCACCACCTGGCCTGGCTTATCGTCGCACTGTGCACGCTCTGCATGGCAGCCGCCGGTGCCGCCTCTCAAGAGCCTCAGCGCAAGAAGCTGATTGAGTATGGATGGGACGTGCCCTATCCCGACTTCGTCAGGCAGAACATTCGCGCGATGGAGCAGCGGCCCTTCGACGGCATCATGTTCCGCTTGAAGGATTGGAACCACGCCTTCGACACCCGTCCCTGGAAGCCCGCGGACCTCGCCCCCCAGATGGCCGACCTGCGCGCCATCTCCTGGCAGCGCTTTACGGATAACTTCCTCGTGCTCTATGCCGCCAACAATTGGAAGATGGACTGGTTCGATGACGCGCAGTGGAGCACCATCGCCGCCAATCTGCGCCTCTATGCAAGAGCGGCGAAGGCCGGCCGCTGCGTGGGGATTGTGTTCGACCCGGAGCCTTACGGCGACAATCCGTGGGCCTACAAGGCGGTTGCCGCCGGCCGAAGCTACGAGCAGGTGGCGGCACAGGTGCGCAAGCGCGGGGCTCAGTTCATGCGGGCGCTGCGCCAGGAGATGCCGGACATTCGGCTCCTCACCTTCTTCCATCTCTCGCTCTTCGCTGATATCGCCCGCCTGCCCGATCCGGCCAAACGGAGCGAGGCGCTGGCCAACAACGAGTGGGGCCTGCAGGCGGCCTTCTACGAGGGCTGGCTGGACGCCTCTACCGATCGAACCGTCATGATTGACGGTAACGAGATTGCCTACTACCAGACCCGCTCGGAGGGCTTCTTCCGGCTCTACTACAACATCCGCAACGCCGCGCTCGCACTGGTAACCGCGCCGAATCGGAATCGCTATCGCACCCGCGTGCAGGCCGGCAACGCCGTCTACATTGATCAGCTGGTGGCACTGCGTCAGCCGGAGTCCTCCACACCCTCCTACCGTCTCGCGCCGGCCGATCGGCTGAAATGGCTGGAACACAACGTCTACTACGCGCTCCTCACCTCCGAGGAGTACGTATGGGTATATAGCGAGCGCATGGATTGGTGGCGCAACAACGTGCCCTCCGGCGTTGAGGAGGCCATCCGCGCGGCGGCCCAGCGCTACCGCCAGGGCCAGCCCGCCGGCGTGGAGATGGACGAGATATGGAAGCGTGCGGAGCCGGCTAGATAGCCTGCGCTCGCGCCCGCCAGTACGCAAATGGTCTGCAGGAGAACTCAAAACCATATAGTGCTCGTAACCGCGCGGTGGATGGAGCGTCCGCGATGATCCGCGTGGCCCCACCGCCCACCGTGGACCCGGTGGAATTCGTGGACCGGCTGGTAGAGCAGAACGGCGTGGGCCAGGAGCAGCTGATTCCGCTCCTCCAGGCCGTCCAGCGAGAGTTCCGCTACCTTCCGGAGGCCGCTCTGCGCCGCGTGGCCGAACGCACGCGGGCAAGCGCCGCGGATGTGGCCGGCGTGGCCAGCTTCTACTCGCAGTTCCGGCTGCGGCCGGTGGGCAAGCACCTGATTAGCGTGTGCCACGGCACCGCCTGTCACGTGAAGGGCGCCCGCCTTATTGATGACGCGCTGCATCGCCTGCTGCGGATACCCGCCGGAGACGATACCGACCCCGAGGGCCTCTTCACCGTGCAGGATGTTGCCTGCCTAGGCTGCTGCACGCTGGCGCCCGTGATGCAGATAGATGGCGTGAGCTACGGGCACCTCACTCCCAACAATGTCGAACGCTCCGTTCAGGACTTCCTCGAAATCACCAAGAAGGGCGGCGACAGAGATACCGCCGGCAAACAGGCCTACGGTGCCCTGACCGAGATACGCATCGCAACCGATTCCTGCTGCGCCGCCGCGGGCAGCCTGGACGTGCGCGACGCCCTGGAGAGTGCCGTGCGCGAGATTGGCGCGCCGGCGGTGGTGAAGCCCATCGGCTGCCTGGGCATGTGCCACGCGGTGCCCATGGTAGAAGTGGCGCCGCCGGGCAAGCAGGGCCGCATCTACGCGCGCGTGGGTCCGGCCGAGGCCGAAAACATCGTGCGTGAGCACTTCCGGCCGAAAGGAATAGCCGCTCTGTTGAAATCCGCCTGGCAGGCCGGGCTGGATCGCCTGCTCACCGATGAGTCGTGGGAGCCTGTTACCCGCTACGCACTGGACGTGCGCGACGCGCCGGTGTGTGAATTCCTCGGCATCCAGAAGCGCATCGCCACGGAGGCATGCGGCAACCTCGACCCGCTGGACCTGGACGAGTATCTTGCCCACCGTGGCTTCGAGGCCCTTCGGAGCGCGCTGGACCAGGGCAATCCCGAAGCGGTGGTGGAGGCAGTCAGTCGGTCCGGCCTGCGCGGGAGGGGCGGAGCGGGATTTCCCACGGGCCGCAAGTGGGCCACGGTCCGGGCCGCGGAGGGCGACCCCAAGTACATCGTGTG
>CAZGLN010000198.1:0-3925 GCA_964526545.1 uncultured Chthonomonadales bacterium | reverse complement strand
CGATGAGGGCGACCCGGGCGCCTTCATGGACCGCATGCTGCTGGAATCCTTTCCCTACCGAGTCCTGGAAGGCATGGCAATCGCCGCCTATGCCGTGGGGGCGCGCAAGGGCTATCTCTACATCCGCGCCGAGTACCCGCACGCCGTGCGCCGCATCAGGGAAGCCATAAAGCGGTGCGAGGAGCGTGGCCTGCTTGGTCGCTCCATCTTCGGCGGCAAGTGGTCGCTCGAGTTGACCATCGTCGAGGGAGCCGGAGCCTTCGTGTGCGGGGAGGAGACGGCGCTCATCGCTAGCATCGAGGGCAGACGAGGCGAGCCACGCATCCGCCCGCCCTACCCCGCCGTCTCCGGCCTCTGGGGCAAGCCCACGTGCATCAACAACGTGGAGACCTATGCCATGGTGCCGTGGATTATCCGCAATGGGCCGGAGGCCTTTGCCGCCATCGGCACCGAGACCAGCAAGGGCACGAAGGTCTTCTCGCTCGCAGGCAAGGTGCGGCGCGGCGGGCTCATCGAGGTGCCGATGGGCACCACCATCCGGCAGATTGTGGAGGGCATCGGCGGAGGCGCGCCGGAGGGCCGCACCTTCAAGGCCGTGCAGATAGGCGGGCCCAGCGGCGGCTGCATACCGGCCAGCCTTGCGGATACGCCCGTGGACTATGAGGCCTTGCAGAAGGCCGGCGCCATCATGGGCTCGGGCGGGCTGGTGGTGCTAGACGACAGCACGTGCATGGTGGAAGTGGCGCGCTACTTCCTGGAATTCACGCAGAAGGAATCCTGCGGCAAGTGCACCATGTGCCGCCTGGGCACCAAGCGGCTGCTGGACATGCTGGATGCCATCTGCGAGGGCCGAGGGCGACCGGGAGACCTGGAACGACTGGAGGACCTCGCCAGCCAGGTAACCGAGGGCAGCCTGTGCGGCCTAGGCCAGACCGCGCCCAACCCCATCCTCACCACGCTCCGCTACTTCCGTGAGGAGTACGAGGAGCACCTGCGGGGCAGGTGCCCAGCGGGCCAGTGCACGGCGCTGATTGCCTATCATATCACCGAATCGTGCATTGGCTGCACGCTCTGTGCGCAGGCCTGCCCGGTTGACGCAATTCCGATGAGGCCGTTTGAGAAACACACCATTGATACCGCGCTCTGCACGCGCTGTGATGCCTGCCGACAAGTCTGCCCGGAGGATTCCGTGCGCATCGTGGATGCGCGGAAGCCCGCGCACGCCGCGGGACGTCTTGCCCAATAGAAGAGGGCAGTGAGGATCTTCGCCGCATGCCGACTCTAACCATCGATTCACGGTCCGTTACCGTGCCGGAGGGCGCGACAGTCCTGGATGCGGCGCGCGAACTGGGCATTGATATTCCCACGCTCTGCCATCTGCCGGGCAAACCCGCCCAGGCATCGTGCTTCCTCTGCATGGTGCGCATCGAGGGGGTGCGCAAACTGGTGCCCTCCTGTGCAACCGCGGCGGCCGAGGGCATGGTGGTCCACAGCGAGAGCGATGAGGTGCGCGAGGCCCGCCGCACCGCCATCGAGCTGCTGCTCAGCGATCATCTAGGCGACTGCCTCGGGCCATGCCAGGGCGTATGTCCGGCGCATCTGGAGACTCCCACCATGATGCGCCAGATTGCCGCCGGGCAGTTTCGGGATGCCCTCATCACCGTCAAGGAATCCATCGCGCTGCCCGCCGCGTTGGGCCGCGTGTGCCCGGAACTCTGCGAGAAGGGCTGCAAACGGGCCTCGCTGGATGGCCCCGTCGCCGTCTGCATGCTCAAACGCTACGTTGCGGATGTGGATCTTGCCTCCGGCCAACCCTACCTCCCCGAGTGCGACCCGCCCTCCGGCAAGCGCGTGGCCATCATCGGAGCGGGCCCGGCCGGTCTCGCCGCGGCCTACTACCTGCTCCAGCGCGGGCACGCCTGCACGCTCTTCGATGAGCATGAGGCACCGGGCGGCGGCCTTCGCTACGGCGCTTCCCCGGAGGTCCTGCCGCGTGACGTGCTCGACGCGGAGATTGATGTCATTCGGCAGATGGGCGCGGATTTCGCATGCGGCACACGGGTGGGCACCGATATCCCCTTTTCCGATTTGCAGGCCGAATATGATGCCATCCTGGTGGCCGTCGGCGAGATGAAGTCGGCCGAACCGCCCACGCCGGAGCTGCAGCGTGGACCTCAGGGCATCCGTGCCGACAAGAAGACTCTGCGCACTAACCTTCCAGGCGTCTTCGTTGCCGGCTCCGCAATCATCGGATCGCGCCACGCGGTGCGGGCCGTGGCCGATGGCAAGGCGGCCGCACAGGCCATCCACGCCTTCCTCGCCGGCGAAGAGCCAGGCCGGCAGGACAAGGAGTGGAGCATCCACGTGGGCAAACTCGAAGCCCAGGAAGTGCGCCCGTTCCTGAGGCAGGCGAATCCGGAGCCGCGCCTTGCGCCATCCGAGGGAGTAGCGGCGGGATTTACCGAGGAGGAAGCCTTGCGCGAGGCGCAGCGCTGCCTGCTCTGCGATTGCGCGGCCGCCGCTACGTGCAAGCTGAGGGAGCTCGCCATCCAATACGATGCGAGCCCGAACCGTTTCCGGGGAGAGAGGCGCGAATACGAGGTGGACGAGAGCCACCCGGAAGTGATCTTCGAGCCCGGCAAGTGCATTGCTTGCGGTATCTGCGTGCGCATCGCCGCCGAGGTCGGCGAGGAGCTCGGTATCAGTTTCTCGGGACGCGGCTTCCATGTGCGCGCACGCGTGCCCTTTGCGGGACAGATTCGCGAGGGATTGAAGATCGCTGCCCGTCAGTGCGCCGAGGCCTGCCCCACGGGCGCCCTGGTGCTCCGCAGCGACGTGGATCTGCTTCCCGAGACGCAGTAGCCTCTGGTAGCAACCAGGTGATGGAGGGAACCGGATGATCAAGTCGAGCCTCCTTCTCGTTGCGGGGCTGACCCTTACCTCGGTGTGCGCCGCCGCCTCAGACCTGGTGGCGTTCCAACAGCTCACCGACCGGGTCCTGCTTGTCCACTTCAAGGATGGCCACGTGGAGCACCACAAGCGGGGCGAGCCGCGAAGCGCGGAGAGGGTCGTCGTCCAGCCGCTCGACGTTGCGGCCGCGTCGCAGCCGGCCTCCTACTCCCTCAGCAGTCCTAACGACCCGCGCTACCGCACTACGGGTAACCCAACGAAGGCGGCGCGCAAGAGCAAGGGCACCGACTTCGCCTGGTTTGTGGATGCCTGGGTGGATGGACGGACCATCAACAACCGCCCCGACCATGCGAAGGAGCACTGGATAACGCTCGACCTGCCTGAGCCGCTCTCTCCAGGCAAGACCTATCTGCTGAATACGGGCAACCTGGCCCGCAACGGCCGCCAATGGCGCCTCACCTACAAGGTGCAGGCCGCGCGCTCGGAAGCCGTGCACGTAAATCTGCTCGGATACACCCCGGACGCGCCGGCGAAGTTCGCCTACCTCTTCTATTGGCGGGGAGACGGCGGCAGTCTGGACCTCCGGGCTTATGAAGGGCGCGACTTCCGTGTAGTGGATACCGCGACCGGGCGCACGGCTTTCGCTGGCAAGGTCCGGTTCCGCATGCCGAAAGAGAGCCAGGAGACCGGGCACAAGAGCGACTCGCCGCCGCATGGCAACTTCCTTGGCGCGGATGTGTGGGAATGCGACTTCTCCGCGCTCCGTCAGCCGGGCCGCTATGTAGTGGCCGTGGATGGCATCGGCTGTTCGTTTCCCTTCCAGATCGCGCGAGACGTGTACAGACAAGCCTTCGCTGCCGTGACGCGGGCGCTCTATCACAACCGGTCCGGAATCGCGCTCAAGCGCCCTTACACCGCGTTTGAACGGCCGGCGCCGCACAACCCGAAGCTCACACCCGGCTTTGGGGACAAATTGCGGTACACCCGGGTGCGCTGGCAGGAGTGGGGCAGCGAA
>CAZGLN010000197.1:0-7582 GCA_964526545.1 uncultured Chthonomonadales bacterium | reverse complement strand
GCGGCTTGACGATGGCGCATAGGTCCGTAGTTCTCCGAGGCGAAGGATCTTTCAGTGGGACGGCAGGGCGGGGCAACAGGTTGGCGCTACATGGCGAGGATGCGCTCCACGCGTTGCCGCAGGTCGGTGAGATACGCCTCGTCGCCGCCGCCGACCTCCGTGGTAACCCATCCGGCGTAGCCAATGTCGCGAAGCGCGCGGCGTACTTCCGGCCAGTCAATGGAACCTTCCAGCAGGGGCACCCACTGTCCGCCGGTTCCCAGCCCGGGGCCGCCCTTGAAGTCCTTCAAGTGTACCTTTCGGATACGGCCCCCTAGGGTGCGAATCCAGTCCTGCGGCCAGCCGAAGCGCACTACGTTGCCCACATCGAAGTAGGCCTGCACCCACTCGCTGCGGAAGGAATCCACATACGCCGCGAACTCCAACGGGCTCAGCAGGAAGTTGTTCCAGACGGGCTCGATGAGAATCCGCACTTTCGCCCGGGCCGCGGCACTTACCAGCGGGCGGATGTTTGCCCTGGATCTGCGCATGGCCTCGGCGTAGGGTGTCTTGGCATTCACCACGGCAGGCACCAGCAGCAGTCCGTCGCAGCCCATAATGGCCGCGCAGCGGAGGGCGTCGCGAATCTCCTGCTGCGCCTTCGCGATGACCGCCGGGTCCTCACTGGAGAGCGGGGCGTGCCATCCGCCATAGATGACCGAGTGGAGGACCACTCCCGCCGCGTCGGCGGCCTCGCGCATACGCCGGGCCTCTGCCGGGTCGTAGACCGGGCCGACTTCCACGCCCTCGAAGCCCACGCTCCGCGCGACCCGCAGGCGCTCGGTCGGCGTGGCGCGCTCCGGCAGCATGCCGTAGATAAGCGCCTTGCGGATGGGCTGCTCTTGGCTGGACGCGAGGGCCGGACCGGCGATGGCGGCCAGCGCCCCCGAAGCGAAAGTCCTGCGGTTCATCTCAAGCATAACGGGCCTCCCATCATCAAGATTACCTCGCCGCTGCCCTGCCGCGCGGCACCAGGCGCGGCTCGGCCCATGCCGCCCAGTCAAAGCTGTAGTCGCCCAGGCTGTCCGTTATCAGGCTGAGCAGCACTTCCCTGCCGCGGTAGGCGCTCAGGTCCACCTCCACCGCATGCCAGCCGTCGGGGCCAGGGAGCGCCTTGCGCCACAGCACCGTTCCGTTGACTGCGACCTCAAATCCTACCCCGCCGGTCTTCGCGCCATCGCGAATGCCCACCGCGCTCACCAGTTCGCATGGCTCTTCGGGCATCCGGATGTGGAAGTCCAGGGCAGTGCGCCCGCCGTTCGGCGGGTGCGCGTTCAGCGACAGGCGTTCCACGCCCGAGGAGGTCGTGGGACCTACGCCTGGGCGGAACACCGGCGGGCCGCCTTCTTGGCCGCTCGGGAAGATGGTAACGGCGTTCCAGGGCTCCTCCCAGAGGTTGAGCGGCAGCCGCGCGTCACGCGGCACACCGAACGGGAGCACCACGCTGTTGGGCAAATCGAGCGTGAGTACCAGACTCTCCGCCGAAGGTTGCGTGAAGCGCGCCTCGCCCCTCCCAACCAGCGCCCTGTCCGGCAGTCCGCGGCCGCGGAGAGTGATCTGCGCGCGCCTGGCACTCGGTTCCCCCTCCGCGTAGACTATCGGTCGCGAGATTCGGCCCCAGTCGAAGGTCGGGTCTCCGCGCTCGCCGGCATCTATCTCGAAGCGTACCGTGGCCCGCCCGCCGCTGAACCGGCTCAGGTCCAGGCGCAGGGGCACCGGACTTGCCGAGGCTGCCATGGCCTCGGCGCTCACCGTGCCCTGACGGCCTGTTGCGCTCACGCGCAGCCGTATGCCGTCGCTCCTGCCTGCTGCCGCGCTCTCAATGAGCAGCGCGCATTCCAGAACGACTCGCTCCGCCTTCGGCACGCGCACGGCTATCTCCTGGAAGGCCACATGGCGGGCTCCGCCCGGCCCTCGCGGCGTGGGCAGGGCTTTCCAGGGCGGGTGCACGGCCCATCCCTCGCCCTCGGGCTGGATGCGGGCGCCGGTGCGCGGGTCCTCCCAACCCGGGAGCGGGTGGCGCGTGATGGAGCCATCTGCCATCGCCACCCCTCCAACCGAGCCCGATATAACATCCCAGAGCCTGATGACGCCCGGCCTTTCGGCGGCCGGCACCGGGGCAAAGACAAACCGCGCGTACTGGGGGTGCCTGCCCGCGCTCTCCAACTGGAAGCCTTCCGGCACGTCATCCATGCGCAGCGCGTGCATGTCGCGGGGCGCGGGGCTCCACGCGTAGGACCTTCGCGGGTTGAGGCCGCGGATGGCCTGCGCATCGTATACGGGCCAGCCCGGCACCGAGCCGGGAACCCTGGCGACGCGCACCCCTTCGATGCGGCGCGTGATCGTCTGGGCCGTTGCGCCCGCGCCCTCGACCAGTGCCACTCCCTGATCGCGCACGTAAGCCGCCCGTCCGCCGCCGCGCAGCCGGTAGGCAAAGAGTTCTTCAGGCCGCCAGGCACGCTCGAAGTCCGGCTCAGGGTCTCGGCTCTGCCAGAAGCGGATCTCCGCAAGGAGGGTCCGCAGGATAGGGTCCGTGCCGACGGTCTGCCCGGCTTCAGGCCACGCATAGGTTGGGAGAACGCCGTAGTGCTCGTAGGCGCGGCGCCACGCATGGTAGAGGTCGGGACTGCGCGCCGGGTTGGGCATGCCCAGGTAGCCATACATCCGCGTAGCCGGCAGGAGCACCGCCGAACTCACGGGGTGCGCCATGGCAATCTGCCGGTCGTCCCACGTGCCCTTTACGTGATCCATTCCCCACACGTGGCGCTGTGCGAAGGATTCGTAGCGGCAGGTAACCTCGTTCAAGCCCTCGCCGCTCAGCGCGACGTCCGGCAGCGCCCTGCGCAGCTCCTGGTGCAGCAGAACGTTGCCGTCCACGCAGTTCAGGCCGTTGATGGGTCCGTTGCGGTCGTTAAAGATGCAGAGCGTCTGATCCAGGTGGAAGGCATCCACACCATACAGTTTCACAATTTCGCTGAGCCGCTCCACCATGAGCTGCCGCCACTCAGCGCTGGCCGGATTGATATAGGCGAAGCGGATGGGCGGATCCGCGAAGGGCCAATCCCACCAGAGGTGCTCCCCGCTGACGGGATCGCGCATGTGGTAGCGGGAAAACTTCTGGTAGAGCGGGTGTTTTGGGTCGCAGCCGAAGTAGTTGACGTGCGGCATCACGCGGAATCCAAGGCGGTGCGCCTCGCGCACGAAGGGTCCAAACTTCTCGGAAGCGGTGTAGTCCGGGTAGTTGCGGTCATAGCCGTCGCGCCGCCAATCCGCAATGTACAGCAGGGTCTTCCTGGGATCCATCGCGCGGGCCAGCTCGGAGAGCATCGGGATGTCCATGCCCATGGTAACGACTGTCTGTATCTGCGCCGCCCAGGCGGGGCCGTGGCGCCGCAGCGGCGTCCAGAGACCCTGCGCGGCGAGGACTTCACGGTAGCGCCCTGCGCCGATGTGCCAATCGCCGGTATAGGGCTCCATGCGCCACACGAGCGACTCGTGTGCGCGCTTCTCTTCGTAAGGTGCATCCGGGCGCGATTCGAAGAGCAGGCGGAAGGCACGGCCAACGTGCTCCACCGTGAGGGCCTGGAAGCGCCGCTGATCCGAGGAGTATATGAGGATTCCGCCCGAGCGGCCCTGCAGAAGCACGAAGCGGCACTCCCAGGTGAGCGGGTACTCGAAGACGCGGCGGCCCTGCGGCGCGGATACGCCGAACATCTGGCCGCTCGCGCCCGGTACCAGCACCTGCACCGTATCCGGGACCTCGGCTATGGACCAGGCGAGGGCGCTCAGTCCCTTCTCGCGAACCGTGCCGCTCTGCGTGAGCGCTAACCCCCGAGCGTCGCGGGCCAGCCGCGTGGTGAGCGCGCCAATCTCGCCGGCCGCGTCACGCCATGCCGCGCTCTCGGTCAGCACGCCGCCCTGCTCCCGCAGGGTGATTCGCGCCTGAGTCGAGAGCCGCAACGGTTCGCGGCCGGGCCTCAGGATGCCTGCTCCATTCGGCTCCCGCGTTGGGGCCAGGGCAAACACCTCTCCGGTGCGGGCGTTCTTCAGGTGGTAGATGCATCCGGCGCGGAGCCGCGCCTCCAACCTGTCCTGCGCTTGAGCGGGTGCAGCCGCCGCGAGGAGCAGCATGGTCAGCATGTACTTGCGCATGGTCCTTACCCTCGCAGCCCCACATAGGGGTTCCAGCGTTTCTCGTGTCCCACGGTGGTCTCGGGGCCGTGACCCGGATAGAGCACCGTGGCGTCTGGCAGCGTGAAGAGCCGCTCATGGATGCCCCGCGTGAGGGTCTCCAGGCTGCCTCCAGGAAAGTCGGTGCGGCCGATGCTTTCGCGGAAGATCACATCGCCGACGATTGCGAAGCCCTCGCCAAGGAGGCAGGCACAGCCGGGCGAGTGCCCGCCGATGATCGCGACACGCAGGGTCTCCGAGCCGATCGCAACGGAATCACCATCCGCCAGCAGCCGGTGCGGCTTCACCTGTCTTGGCGTTTCACAGCCGAACCAGCGCGCCCACTGGGGCAGCTCCGCGTAGAGGCCGATTTCCGCCTCCGGCATGGCGAAGGGCGCTCCGGTCTGCTCCACGAAGAAGGCGTTCTCCACCACGTGATCCAGGTGGCAATGGGTATTCAGGATCCACTCCGTCCTCAAGCCGCGCTGCTGGATGGCCTCGAGGACCACGCGGCTCTCGAAGGCGGGGTCCACCACGGCGCAGGCGCCGCCGGTCTCCTCGATGAGTAGGTAGGTGTTGTTGTCCAAAGGTCCTACGTTGAAGCGCACTACCTGCATGGCTGGAGGCCCTTTCCTGCGTGCCGGTCCGCCGGGGATGGCCCTCGGTTCCACCGCCTGGCTGCCGTTCCCTGCCTTGTAACCTTCCGCGCCGCCGCACGGTCCAACGCGTGAGGCTGGCGGCGCGACATGCGTGCCGCGCCTCTGCACGGACCCATGACGACCAGACCGAATGCGCTTGCGCTCTGCGTGCTCGTCCTCCTCTCCCTTGCCCGGGCGGCCGGTCAGGATGCGCCCAGGCCCGCCGCTGAGTCCGTCGGCCGCCACGTTGGCACCGTGGAGGATGCTCTGGTGGGCCTCGTGGTCACCGTATCGGCGGCCGATGGCGCGGTAAGCCGGACGCGTTGGGGCAATGGCCTCGTGCTGCGCTGCGATGGCTACGTGCTTGTACCTGCCGGACTGTTCAGCCCGCGGATCGAGGTCGCCGGCAGGCAGGAGGAGGGGCGGCTGACGGCAGCCGTACACCTGGCGCCCGGAACCGCGAGTGAGCGCCGCGTGATTGCCCGCCCTCCACGCCACATGCCGCGCGACACCGGCTATGCCGTTCTCAAACTGGAGTCTGTGCACAGCCCCGCGCTGCCCACGCTACTCATGGATGCGCTCGCGGAGGGTGATGCCGCCCAGGTCTGGTTCAGCGCGTACAACGCGGAATCGCGCCGCTTCGAGCCGCCCACGCATACACCCGTGCGGCTTGCGCCCGCGCCGAAGGAGGATGCCGGCGCGGGCACGCGGGCGGGTTTCCAGCCGGTGCTGCACGACGTGCCCGCCGGCGCGGTGATTACGGGTCCGAGCGGCATGGCCATCGGCATGGTGCGCGGGAGCGGCCCCCAAGCCGAGTGCTCCACCTTCCTCACCATGGAGGACCTCGGTCTGGCCACCAGTTGTGTAACGCCGCTCCCGCGGCTTGAGACCGAGGCCGCCGCGGAGCTCGCCGAAACCGAGATGGTCCCCATTCCGGGCGGGCCGGTAGCGCTACCCGATGCGGTCGTGCGTGACTATCCTGAACACGGCGGCACGCGCATAGCCTGTGTGGCGCCCTTCCGAATGGATCGCCGGGAGGTGACCAACAAGGAGTATCACGCCTTCTGGCTGGCGGTAACGGGGCAGGCCACGCGGAACCCGGGCACCCGCATGGATCTCTACCCCCTCGGCTGGGCGCCGGTCGGCACACCCTTCCCGGACACGATGGCCGATATGCCGGTGCTGGGCGTGCCGCTCTCCGGCGCGCGCGCCTACGCGCGGTGGGCCGGCAAGCGCCTGCCGACGGCCGCGGAGTGGTGTCTGGCGGCGCTTGGGCCGGAGGGAGAGGCCAGGCCGCCGGAGTGGGTTGCGACCTATCTTCGGGAGCGCAAAGCCACATGGGAGACTGCAAAGCGGCTGCACGCCGAGTACGCGGCGTTCCACGTGGAGCTAAGGCAGCCGGGCGCGCTTGTGGGAGGCATCACGCAGCTTCCCTGGGTCGCCGCTAATCCTGCCCTGATGCCTGCCTCGGAGTGGTCGCGCCGGACCATCGAGGATCTTCTGGATCGCCTGCAGGCCAGCTGGCGCAATCCGCTCCATGTGGTACCCGTCGGGGCGCGCGCCTTCGATGTGGGCCCATACGGCACGCAAGATCAGCTGCTCAACTGCCACGAAATGGTGGCTCCGCCCGTGCCCTTCCCTGTTCAGCGATCCGCCTACTACCTCTATGCCCGGTGGGTTCCCGCCGAGGCGGACCGGTCCGAGTCATTCTGGCTGCGAACCATTGATGTGCTCACCGATGCGCGCGGCCTGCCCCTGCTCTCGCGCCTCTACCGGCGCACCCTGCGCAGCCCCTCCGACGAGGAGCTGCTGCTCTGGTCCAGCCTTAACGAAGTGAACCTGATGCTGCGGCCGCTCGCGGGGATGCGCATCGCCTCGGACTACGTGCTAACCACGGACGCCACTTCCTGGCCGGCCGGCCAGAGCCCGCTTCAGAGGCTGGGCATGCCGCCCGGATATGCGCCCTGGCAGGCGCTTCCGCGCCACTTTCGGCGCGAGATGGGCCGGCCCGTGCCGCTCAGTGAGCGCGAGCCCTTCGTCAGCTCCTCCCCGCCGCTCCACTACCTGATGCCCGTCGGCTTCCGCTGCGCCCGTTGAACCCTCGGGCGCCTGCGGCGCGCGTTGCCAACCGAAGCGGCCGGCGGCTACAGGCGCGACTCGAACCGGTAGGTACCGGAACCCACTTCGAACGCGGCGGCCCCATCGCGCCAACCAAGCGGGCGCACTCCCCGCTCAGGCGAGGGCGCCGCGCCGCTCTCCCGCACTTCCGCGCCCTCGCGTGCCGCCACGCGCACTTCGGCCCGGGTGTTTGGCGGCACCACAACCTCCAGCGTGTAACGGTCGCCCTCCAGCCGCCATGCGATGCGTATCTCTCCGCGGATGGAGCGGTAGCGGAAGCTGGCATGCTTCAAGCCGCCGCCGGGCCTCGGCCACACGAGGAAGCGCGCATATGCGGGATGCTCCTCCAGTGGGTTCAGGCCGCCGATAACCCGCGCCATCCACTCGCCCACGGATCCGAACGCCCAGTGGTTGAAGGAGTTCATGCCCGGATTCTGGAAGCCGCGCCCCTTTACATAGCCATCCCAGCGCTCCCAGATGGTGGTGGCGCCGTTCTCCATCATGTAGCCCCAACTCGGAAACTCCCGGGTGAGCAGCAGGCCGTAGGCCAGGTCCAGGCGGCCGGCGGCCGTCAGCTCCAGCATCAGGCGGTGGCTGGTCTGCATGCCGGTGGACAT
>CAZGLN010000196.1:0-7607 GCA_964526545.1 uncultured Chthonomonadales bacterium | reverse complement strand
AGGACGCGGGCATGGAAGGCTTCGTTGCGCGCCTGAAAGCCGCGAACATGCGCGGGCAGATTGTTGGCCCCCACGGCTCCGGCAAGTCCACGCTGCTCCACGCGGCCGCCCGCCGCCTGCGCGAAGAGGGGCTGCGAGTGGTGGAGCTCCGCGCTCCCGCGCCGTGGATGCTGACGGGTCTGCACGGGGCCGACGCGGGGGTGGTGGATGAGCTCGACTCGCTGCCGGCCAGTCTCCGAGTGCTCAGCCTGGCCCTTCTACGGCGCCGCTGCCGGGGGCTGCTCGCAGCAACGCATGATTCCCTCGGCCTGCCTACCCTCTGCACCATGGCGCCCGACCTGCGCACCCTGCAGGCCGTAGTAACGGCTCTGGGCGAGGAGGTGCCTGCCGAGGAGCTCCGTCAGGCCTTCGAGCAGTCCGGGGGGAATCTGCGCCTCGCCCTCTTCTGGCTCTACGATCGCTGGGAAGAGCGCGCCCGCGCGTCACGTGAAACAGGGCGGACAGCCTGAGGGAGTCCAGCTTCTGCGCGGGAGACGCGTGCGCCAATACGTCTCCTCACTCTGAAGGCGTGCTCTGTTTGGCTGCAATGCCTGGTGCGGCAGGCGATTACCTTGAAATCACAACACCTGCCGATGGAATTTCAAGGTATCATCGCTCCATGTTGTCTCGCGAACGCCATAGTGAGATCGTGAAGGGACTTCTGGCGCGGCATCCCGTTACCGCGATCGTCGGGGCACGGCAGGTAGGCAAGACAACGCTCGCCCGGCAGATCGGCCAAGCGATGGGCCTGCCTGTGACGCACTTCGATCTCGAGGATCCTCGGGACCAGGCGCGCCTTGCCGATCCCATCCTGGCCCTTGAAGCGATCCACGGCCTGGTGATACTGGACGAAGTGCAGCGCCTCCCGGAGATCTTCCCAATCCTGCGCGTTCTGGCGGACCGGCCCGGGCGGCCGGCAACCTTCCTCGTGCTGGGCAGCGCGGCTCCCGAGCTTCTTCGCCAGTCATCGGAGAGTCTCGCAGGCAGGATCGTATACCACGAGCTGACGCCGCTGCGCATGGACGAAGTAGGATCGGACCGGCTTGAGGCGCTATGGCTGCGCGGCGGCTTTCCCCGGGCGTTCCTGGCCGAGAGCGAGCAGGCAAGCGCCGAGTGGCGCGGAGCCTTCATCCGAACATTCCTTGAGCGTGACATGCCCCAGCTTGGGTTCCGCATGTCGGCCATGACCCTGCGGCGCTTTTGGACTATGCTGGCGCACTATCATGGGCAGGTATGGAACCACGCGGAGTTTGCGCGTTCGTTTGGCGTCTCCGAAATGACGGTGCGCCGATACCTCGAAGCCCTCGCCTCCGCAATGGTCGTTCGGCTGCTTCCACCATGGCACGAGAACATCAGCAAGCGCCAGGTGCGCGCGCCAAGGGTCTACGTCGCGGATACCGGGCTCCTGCACACGCTTCTGGGTATCGAGACGTTCGAAGACCTCTTGGGCCACCCGAAGGTTGGCGCCTCCTGGGAGGGCCTGGCGATCGAGGAGATCGTCCGAAAGGTCGGCGCGGCTCCCGAGCAGCGATGGTTCTGGGCGACTCACGGGGGTGCCGAGATGGACCTGCTAATCGTACAGGGGGCGCGGCGCCGGGGTTTCGAGGTGAAGCGCACGTCCATGCCGCGCGTGACCCCTTCGATGCGCGTTGCGCAGCGTGACCTGAAACTCGATGAACTCTTCGTGATTCACGCGGGCCGCGACGCGTTCCCTCTGGCGCCGGGAATCCGCGCCATCCCCCTCCACAAACTCGATGACGAGTTGCCCTGATCCCGCACGGCGGAATGGCGGGCCGCGTGGGCCAACCGCGGACGACAGTGCCGCCAAACCGATCCGATTGGGTGGAAGAAACCGAGTGCGATGGTATAATAGAGTGCCCTGCGGGTCGTTAGCTCAGTTGGCAGAGCAGCTGACTCTTAATCAGCGGGCCGAAGGTTCGAGTCCTTCACGACCCACGCTTTAGGTTACGCATCGTAGGCGGCCCACGCGGCCGCCTTACGTGTTTTCCGCCACGGTGTTGGGTGCGTCGTCCTCGGGCTGCTGCGTATATGCACCGCCTACTCCCGCCGCCTCTGCCGGCCGAACCAGGGCGTCCGTGCGCGTGTCCGTGGCCTGCGGTACCCTGAGCAGGTGGTCGGTATCGTGCGCGGGCCCTGCCGGCCGAACGAGCGTGCCTTGCCGTGCCATCCGCTCCTCGATCTCGGCCAGCAGGCGAGCGGCCTGCTCCTTTGGCTCGCCCTCCATTTCGCGCGACCAGTGCCGCAGGAGCGGCCGCGCCGCCGGATCCCAGGTGTGCTCGATGACGGCGAGCAGGTCCCTGGCGAACCTGGCATCGGCGCGCTCCGCGGGGGGCTTGTAGAACCAGTCTCCGTGCAGTGCCAGCGCATCGGAGGCTTCGGTGGGAGTGAGCCAGCAGAGCCTTCGGGCACACTGCCTGCGATGCTGGAGGGTCACGGGGCTGGAGGGAAAGCGCTTGTGCAGAGTCCTGGTAACCTCGAGCAGGCACTCCGCAGCCTCCCTCCCCTCCATCACACTCAGCGCTCTGGCCGTTCGCTGGCAGAGCCTCCGTACCTGACCGGAAGAGAGCGAGACCACCCAGCCGAGGATGCCGCCCGCCAAGCCGAACGCGAAGTACACGGCGACAGCGGCGGCCCAGGGCTGGTTGCCCAGGAGACGCACTATCCAGTCCACGGGGGTGATGTTTCGGGCGAAGGAGACCTCACTGGTGATATCCACCAGTCCCAATCCCTCGCGGTAGACCAGCCATGCGGCGACCAGTCCCAGCAGGGAGGTGAGAGTTGGGAGCCTCCACCACCAGCGCGGCTGGTGCCTGAGCTGGCGCAGCGCGGCCACGGCATCCACACCCATCGCGCGAAGCGCCTGGCCGGCCCGGGCGCGCCGCAGCGGGCTGCGCGCGGAGACCTCCCTAAGTAGCCGGTGCAACCGCGCCTCAACCGGTTCCATCGCCCTCTCTGCTCCACGATGCTCCTCGCCAAGCAGCCGTCCCAGCACCTGATTGGCGCGTTCCGGGATGCGGCTATCGCCTGGCGTTTGCGGCAGGTGGGCCGTAAGATCGCGCAGGTCGAGCAGAACGGGCAGGTGCTCCGGCTCCGGCGCCCTCTCGATGAGCGCGAGAAGGTCCTCGGCATAGGGTGGAAAAGGGCCTTGCGGCGTGGGTCCGAAGAGCCAGGCACGCAGGGAGCGTGAGGCCACCGCCTCCGGACCCGCGATCAATATTCCGGCCCTGCGCACCAGGAGGCCTCGCATTTCTTCCAACAGCGAGTCGGCCTTCGGCTCCGGTCTCCAGGGCAGGGCAGCGATCTCGGCCTCCGCAAGCCGAAGCAGCTCGCCGATATCCGCGGTGTCGCCCTGGGCCACGAGGTCCCGTAGGAGCAGCCGCCTGCGCACATACGCGCCTGCGTAGCGCAAGCCGACGGGCGCTGCCGTCGCGGCGGTGGTAAGAAGGAGCGCGAAGTTGACCAGGTTCAGCAGAAGCGGCGCCTCCGAGAGCGGCGTGAGGCCCGCAATCCGGCTGAAGAGCAGGAAGGTGAGGAACCACCTGGCCGGTCGGCTCCATTCGCGCCAGGTAACGGCGATGCGGTCTGCCGGCACCAGGTGTTCCAGCCAGGCGCGAAGCTGCTCTTCTGGAGTTCCCGTGCGTCTCACGCCCCTAATCCGGCGAAGCAGTGCGCGGCCGCGCCGGATATGGCCGCGGGCACGGTCGAGGATGCGGCCAAACGGGGTAGAGATGGTCATGGGATCATGGGAGCATTCCGCGCGGAGGCGCTGGGAACCTCTCTGGGTAGGCTACGGGCGGGCGGCCCTGCACGTTTCGCGGGACCACGTATGCGAGTCGCTCGGCAACTATATCCTGTCCATCCAAGACTGTTTCTGACAGGATTGACAGGATTGACGGGATTTCGGTGTTGGTTGTGGTGTGGGTGCCGTGGCCTGTGGTCTTAGGTGTGGGAAGGCGCCGCGAAGGCGTGCTGCCAGTTCATCCTGTAAATCCTGTAAATCCTGTCTATCCAAGACTGTTTCTGGCAGGATTTCGATGTTGGCTGCAGGGTTGCGTTAGGCGGCGGGCTCCAGAACCATCGCGCCGGACGACCCCGCTCCGTCACATGCCCCGTCACTGGGAAGGCCGAAGACGGACCATGCGCTGACGAAAGCACTGCGCAGGTCGCGCAGAGAATCGCTTTCGGCATCCAGGGCCGCCGCCGCCAGCCGGCGGTAGCGTACATCGCGAAGGTCATAGAGCGGCACCGGCGCCACCATGGCCAGCGCATTCAGCGGTCCAAGCGTAAGCCAGGCGAATCGCGCCCCGAGCGAAAGCGTTCCGCCGTGCGGTATTGCCCGCGCCATGTTTGCCAGAGCCTGTCCCCAACCGCCGGGCGCCAGGATGCTTCGTGACGTGCGGATGACCGCCGCATCGGGAAAGTCCGTCCACTCAAGCTGGGGGGCACGCTGCAGGATCCGCTCGGTTGCCAGGTGCACGGGCGCGATGAAGGCGGCGATATCGGAAGGAAGGGCGCTGCAGAGATCCGCCGATCCGGTCTCGACGGAAGGCACGAAGGTGCGCTGCCAGGCGTCATCGTAGAGACTGCGGAAGGTCTCGGGCACATCGTCCTGTTCGGCCATGCGGCACTGCCGCTCCATACCGCTCCAGTGGTAGTGCCCTCGGGCCAGAAGCAGGGCGTCGCCGAAGCCGATGACCGCGGCATCCAGGTTGCGGCCCAGCAGTTCCGAGTGCCGCGGCGAGGTGCGGCCTCGCTCGCGCAGCAGCCCCTCCACCATTATCGGTACCGCGCTCCGCACGAGGGTGGCGCGGATATCCGCGGCGGAGACGCACTCCAGCCGAAAGCGCTCCTGCGCCATCAGCACGCTGGAGTCGCCGAAGAGCAGTTTGTGGCCGAAGCGCGCGTTGTGCCACCAGAGTGTGGCCTGCGAGTGGCGCATCTCCGGCAAGGGCACCACCTGAATGGTGAATTGGCAGAGACTCTCTTCCGTCTGCGCGTGAATCAGCCGGGCCAGCCGTCGCGCCAGGCCGTTCCGCTCCGAAAGGGGCAGCGGCGCGGTGAGGAGAAGGAGCTCCAGAGGATCCGCGGGTCGTTGGGTACCGAGTGGATCCGCGCATACCCGTCCCTCACCCCGGCCGTAGTCACCCACCAGAAGCAGCGCAACGGCCTCCTCCGGGCGCACGGCGGCCTTCAGCGCCTGCGCCAGTCTCTCGACCTGCCTGGTTATCTCGGCCTCAACCTGCGTCCCGCCGCCCGCGGTGAAGCGTCCCCAATGCTCCGCCATGCCTCTGCTCCTGTGTGTATTCTCGGCAGATGCAGAGCCTCGATGGACACAGCAGAGTTGACAGGTGGCAAGGACTTAAGTGCAACGGCGGTGAAATACCACGCGTCAACGCAATCGTGCAGCGTATCTCGTATTGAGCGCGCGGGAGGGCGCCGGGAGATGAGCAAGCTTTCAAGACGGAGACTGCTGGAGGATTCGCTGGCGCTGCTGGCTGTTTCGGCCGCGCCGCTGGCAGCCGTGGCGGCGCCGGCAGGTGCCTGGCGCAGGCGCGTAAGCCCTAACGAGACTATCAATGTCGCGGTCATCGGGTTCAACGGCCAGGGGAGCGGCCACATCAACAACCTGCTCTCCAAACCCGATGTGAATCTGGTGGCGCTGTGCGACCCGGATACGGCGGTGTGGGAGAAGGGCCTTCGCGCGGCCGAGAAGGCCGGAAAGCCGGCCCCGAAGACATTCACCGACATCCGCAAGCTGCTAGAGATGAAGGACCTGGACGCCGTCTCCATCGCCACGCCGAACCACTGGCATGCTCTTGGCGCGATATGGGCTATGCAGGCGGGAAAGCACGTGTATGTGGAGAAGCCCATCAGCCATGAAGTGGCAGAGGGGCGGCGCGTGGTGGAAGCGGCCCGCTACTACAAGAAGATATGCCAGTGCGGCACCCAGAGCCGCAGCAACACGGGTATGCGCGAGGCGATGGAGTTTCTGGCGAGCGGCAAGCTCGGCAAGATCACCCTGGCGCGCGGCCTCTGCTACAAGCCGCGCGGCACTATCGGCCTCACCACCTCGGCGCAGCAGCCGCCCTCCACGGTGGATTACGATCTCTGGTTGGGCCCCGCCCCGCGCAAGGAGGTGCGGCGTCAGCGGTTCCACTACGATTGGCACTGGTTCTGGGATTACGGCAACGGCGATATCGGCAACCAGGGCATCCACGAAATGGACAAGGCGCGCTGGGGCCTAGGCAAGAACACCATGCCGCGCAGCGTCCTCTCCCTAGGCGGCAGATTCGGCTATGTGGATGACGGCGAGACGGCAAACACGCAGCTGGCCTTCTTCGATTACGGCGATTGCCAGCTCATCTTCGAGGTCCGCGGGCTAGCCACTCCAGACCTGCACGGCGCCAAGGTGGGCAATATCTTCTACGGCACCGAGGGCCTCCTGGTGAGCGCAAACTACAGCTCGGCAACGGCCTTCAACACCAGCGGCGAGAAGATTGCCGAATTCAAGGGCGGCGACGACCACTTCCGCAACTGGCTCAACGCCATCCGAAGCGGCAGGCACCAGGACCTGCATGCCGATTGCGAGGAGGGGCACCTCTCCAGCGCGCTCTGTCACGTCGCAAATATCTCGTACCGGCTTGGCAAGCTGGAGCCCTTCAACCCACGCACCAAGGCCTTCGGCGACGATAAGGAGGCCTACGAGACGCTGGGCCGCATGGAGGAGCACCTGGCCGCTAACGGCATCCGTCTGGAAGAGACCAAGTACCGCCTGGGACGCAAGTTGCGCCTTAACGGAGAGCGCTTCGCGGGCGACGCCGAGGCCAACCGGATGCTCACGCGCGACTATCGGGCGCCCTACGTGGTGCCCGCCAGGATTGGGTGAGGGCGCCGCGACAACGTATTCGGGCCGGCCGCAGGGATATTGCGCCCGAAGCGGGACACATATACAACAGGGGCGGGCAACGCCCGCCCCTGCTCGTCTGCCGGGTCTGGAGTTGCGCTTAGTGTCTGCGGCGGAGGGCGATGAGGGCGCCTGCAACACCGAAGCCCGCCAAGAGTGCCAGGGCGCCGGGCTCGGGCACTTGCGGTCCCTGGTTGCCGCCCAAGGTCTTCAGCTCCACGCGGTTGATGGCGAAGTCGCCCGTCATGCCGAAATTCGCATAATCGAGGCTGAAGACAATCTTCTTGATGGTGGCGAGGCCATTGGCATCTGCGATGCCGATGAAGATGGCCGAGCCGTCGTTGTCCGCGGTGGAGTTGCCGTCCCGGGTCACCGCGCCGAGGCTGTTGCCGCCGCCGTCAAACGCCTCCAGGCGCGCTCCAAATAGACCATAGAAATCGGCCTGGATGTTCGCGCCGGCCGCCACGATGAGGCTGTCGAAGATGAGCGTCATGGGCCCATTGTTGCCTTGGGTCCAGAGGAGCTCCTCGCCTGGCGAGAAGTTACCAAACCATCCGGCCGGCTGGTCACGGCGCTCCATGGTGAGGCCGAACGCATCGGCCACGGTGACCGACATGCCGTTGTTGGTCTGCTTCACGCACGG
>CAZGLN010000195.1:4230-7656 GCA_964526545.1 uncultured Chthonomonadales bacterium | reverse complement strand
TGCGATAGACCCAGCGGATTCCCGCACTGTTGATATTCACCGGTTTGGGCTCCACACCCGCTACGCGCGACTCCATGCTTCCTGGCAGACGCAATCGGATCTCCACGCGATTGGGTTTGCCCTGCCATCCGCCGAGATCCTTCGAGATGAACTGGACCAGAGGCTTGTTGCCGTAGACGCCCAGGGGTGCCACAGTCTGTACGCGCAGGGTGCGTAGCTGCCCGGCTGTGAAGTCAATCTTCGCCGTTCGCCACCGGGTGGCGGTGTCGCCTACGCGGTTGATGCTCCAGGCGGTAACCTCCATCTTCAACGGCTTGCCGTCCAGGGCAGCGGAGAACCTTGCGAAGCCCCGGCGCGGTGTGTTCTCAACGCTCACGCGCTGGTAGTCATCCTCCCGCAGGCCGATCTCTATCTGAAGCGGGCCGCCGTCACTCGCGCGCTGGGCTCTCAGGCGGTACGTCTGCGTGATAGTGATCTGCCCACCTTGCACCTGCGCGTCTACCTGGATATCCTCCGCGCGCACCTGGTTCTTGCCTTCCCGCACGGTCAAGAGCCCCGTGCGCCCCGAGATGGCATGGCGTGGCGCGGCATCAGCCGTCGCGATCAGCAACAAACAGACTACACTCGCGAAACACCGCATGAGCCTGCGTAACCTCCTTCCTAGATTGACCGGCCGACGGCCGCCGCGATGGATCGGCAGTCGTCCATTAGCATGGAGAACTTGCTGGGAGTCAGCGATTGCGCCCCATCCTTAATGGCCTTGTCCGGCTGGGGGTGCACTTCGATAAGAAGACCATCCGCCCCGCAGGCGATGGCCGCGAGGGTCATGGGCCCCACAAGGTTCCATCGGCCCGTGCCCTGGCTCGGATCCACGATGACCGGCAGATGGGAGAGCTGCTTGACGGAGGGCACGGCCGAGAGATCGAGCGTGTTGCGGGTGTGTGTCTCGAAGGTGCGGATGCCGCGCTCGCAGAGCATCACATCGTGGTTGCCGCCCAGGAAGATGTACTCCGCGGCCTGCAGCCACTCCTCAATCTTCGCCCACATGCCGCGCTTGAGCAGCACGGGCTTACGCGCTTTGCCCACTTCGCGCAGCAGGTCGTAGTTCTGCATGTTGCGGGTGCCAATCTGGAGGATGTCGGCATATTCGCAGACGAGCTCCACGTTGCGCGGATCCATCACCTCGGTAATGACCGGCATGCCCGTCTCTTCTGCGACCGCGCGCAGTATCTCCAAGCCCTGAACGCCCAGGCCCTGGAAAGAGTAAGGCGATGTGCTCGGTTTGAAGGCTCCACCGCGAAGAATGGTTGCACCGG
This sequence comes from uncultured Chthonomonadales bacterium, assembly GCA_964526545.1. GTDB lineage: Bacteria > Armatimonadota > Chthonomonadetes > Chthonomonadales > CAJBBX01 > CAZGLN01. The sequence continues at coordinate 6,340 of CAZGLN010000195.1, read as the reverse complement.
CGGCGCGCACGGCACACGCCGTCTCCATGGTCTGTTCATACGACTCCACCGTGCACGGGCCCGCCATCATCACGATCTGGCTGCCGCCTATCTCCACATCGCCCACGCGGATCTTTGTGGGCTGATCGCGAAACTCCTTGGCGACAAACTTGAATGGCCGAAGGATGGGAATGACGCGTTCAACATATCCGAGGCTCTCGAGCTGCTCCATGAGGCCCAGCTTATCCGCCTCCGGCACACCCGTGGCACCGATGACGGTCCGCTCCGCACCGTAGATCGGGTGGACACCATAGCCCCAGGAGACGATGCGGTTTTCAACGTCTTTTATCTGCTCTGCGGTGGCATGAGGCGCCATGACCACAATCATGCTTTTCGCTCCGTCTCCGAGGTCCAGACGGGCCGCGGATGATTACGCTGTAGGTAGATAAGCAGTGTGCCGATGTACGGCACACCAATCATTGGCTGAGCACCTTCGTTAGTGCGTTTAGGAAGCGCGCGTTCTGATCCTCGGTGCCGATGGTCACGCGTATATTGTTGGCGGTACGCGGATGCTCGAACGCGCGGACGATGATGCCTTGGCGCAGGAGCGCATCGGCAATCGGCGCGGCGGGCCGGCGCAGGTCTATCCAGAGGAAGTTGGCCTCCGATAGCGTTACACCCAGGTTGAGCTTCCTCAAGCCGTCGGTGAGCATCCGCATGCCCGCGGCATTCGTGGAGCGCGTGCGGGCAAGGTGCTCGTGATCATCGAGAGCGGCCAGGGCCGCTGCCTGACCGATACGGCTGACATTGAAGGGCTCGCGCACCTGCTCGATGGCTCGCACCAGATGCGGCGGCGCAATTCCGTAGCCAACTCTGAGGCCGGCTAGTCCGTATGCCTTGGAGAAAGTGCGGAGCACAACGATGTTGCGGCCCTCGCGGACATGGCAAAGCGCGTCCGGGTAGTCCGGATGCGATACGTACTCATAATAGGCCTCATCCAGCACCAGGACGGCTCTGTCCGGCATTCGCCGCAGAAGGTCGGCTACCTCCAGCCGGGTTACTATAGTGCCGGTTGGGTTGTTCGGGTTGGCTATGAACACCAGACGCGTGCGTTCGCTGAGACAATCCGCCATCGCCGCCAGATCGTGCGTGTCGTCGCGGAGGGGCACCGACCTCAAGTGCGCCTGGTTGAGCACGGCTGCGGACTCGTACCTTACAAAGGTGAGATCGGCCTGCACCACTTCGTCGCCGGGAGTGAGCAGCGACAGGCCGAGATAGTGGATGAGCTCGTCGGAGCCGTTACCGAAGACGATGTGGTCAGGCGCGATATCCAGGCGCCGCGCGAGCGCATGCCGAAGTGCATGGCAGGCGCCGTCCGGATAGAGATGCATGCTCTCCGCGTGTTCGCGCATGGCTGCCACCGCGCGAGGAGAGGGACCAAGCGGGTTCTCGTTGGAGGCAAGCTTCACGACGTCCGACAAGCCCAGCTCGCGCTTGACCTCCTCAATCGGCCTGCCCGGGGAGTAGGGCACCAGCCTCTCGATATGCTCCGCGAGAGCGAAGTTATCGGCGTGTCGAATCGTCATGAGTTCAATCTCGCAGCCAGAGTGCAAGGAAGTTTACCCGAAGGCTCCGACTGATGCCCGAGGCGGCAGCGCGATTGACACTGCATCGGGGCTGTGCTACAACATGCTGGCACTTGCCCAGCCGCAGCATTCCGCACGTTCATGGAGAGGTGTCCGAGTGGTTTAAGGAGCTCGTCTTGAAAACGAGTGAGCCGATGAGGCCCGCGGGTTCGAATCCCGCCCTCTCCGCGGCGAGAACGGGCGGCAGTCGAGGAAGACTGCCGCCCAACGCGTGTCCCGGTGAACCGGTTGGTACCTAGATGGCTCGTCGCTTGACCGTGGTGCCCGTGGGGCCGTCGCCCACTTCGTAGCCCATGGATACCAGTTGGTCGCGCAATCTGTCCGACTCGCTCCAGTTCCGCGCCTTTCGCGCCTCGTTTCTGCGTGCTACCAGCTCCAGCACATCTTCCGGGAGCTGCTCCTCTCTGTCCACCGCCCGTTCGGCGAAACTCAGCCCGAGCACCGCATCGAACTCGGTCCAGAGCCGGTGGCTGCCAAAGCGATTG
>CAZGLN010000195.1:2042-4214 GCA_964526545.1 uncultured Chthonomonadales bacterium | reverse complement strand
AGTTGGGGTGTGTTGAGATCGTCGTTGAGCGCATCCATGCACTCGCCGCGGGCCGCCGCGTAGGCATGCACCTCTGCGGCGAGAGGATCGCTCTGGGGCCGCGTACTGTAGACGCGTCGAAGGCCTGCCTGGGCCGCCTCCAGGTTCTCCCATGAGAAGCGCAGTTCCGAGCGGTAGTGCGCCTGCAGGGTGAGGTAGCGGTAGGCGAGCGGATCGAACCCCCGATCCATCAGGACCTTGAGCGTCAGGAAGTTCTCCGCCGACTTGGACATCTTCTCCACGCCGCTGTCGTCATTCTTGCTGGCGATGTTGAGAAACTCGCCGTGGAGCCAGTAGTTGACGAACTTCTTGCCGGTCGCGCCCTCGCTCTGGGCTATCTCGTTCGTGTGATGCACGGGGATATGGTCCACCCCGCCGCAGTGGATATCGAACTGCTCGCCGAGATAGCGCGCGGACATGGCGGAGCACTCGATGTGCCAGCCTGGATAGCCGCGTCCCCATGGGCTGTCCCACTGCATGATGTGGCGGGGACGATTGGTGAACCAGAGCACGAAATCGTTCGGGTGGCGTTTTTCGCCGGTCAGCGTAACCCTCCCGCCGGCGCCCGCTTTCAGGCCGTGAAGGTCAAGCCGCGCAAGCTGGGCGTAGTTTGGGAAGCGAGACGTATCGTAGTAGACCGCGTTCGGGGTGATGTAGGCGTATCCGCGCTCGATAAGCCGCTGGATCATGGCGATCATGTCCTGGATATGTTCCGTTGCGCGACATATCACTTCCGGCCGTTCGATGTTCAGCAGGGCCATATCTTCCAGCCAGGCTGCTTCGTACTTGCGGGCCAGATCCCAGACGCTGAGGCCCTCGCGGGCGGCGCCTTTCTCCATCTTGTCCTCGCCCTCATCGGCATCGGACTCCAGATGTCCCACGTCCGTGATGTTCATGACGTGGATGACCTTATAGCCATTGAACCGGAGCGTGCGGCGCAGGACGTCCTCAAAGAGGTAAGTGCGCAGGTTGCCGATGTGGGCATAGTTGTAGACGGTGGGTCCACAGCAATACATCCTGACAACCCCGGGCTCGATGGGTACGAACTCCTCTTTTCGACGGGTAAGCGTGTTGTAGAGCTGCAGACTCATAAGTGCACTCCGACGGTAGCTTGCGTGTCTACGGTAATCTCCTGCTGTGTTACCTGGTGGCGGGTAGATACTTGGGAGCGATAGCATCCCAGAAGAGATACTGCTGTGCCCAGCCGGCGTACTCGCCGAAGCGCTGTCGCACGGTCTCTCCTAGATGCCGGTAGGCGCTAATCGTTAGCGACCGGGACATTAGCTCCGGCGCATACCACTCCGTTACAATCCTGCGGATGTGGGTGTCTACGGGCACGGCTTGCTCGTGCCACAGCCCGAACAGGCACACACAATCGGCAATCTTTGCGCCGACGCCTGGTATCTCGCTGACTGCGGCATGGGCCTCCCGATAGGGCGCCCGCCGAAGCTCCTCAAGCCAGCCGGTCGGCCTCTCGGCTATGTATTGCGCGGCTTCTATCACGCGAGGGGCACGAAACCCCCAGAGCCGTTCACGCAGTGCCTGTTCCGAGGCAGCCGCCAGTGAGCGAATGGATGGAAAGGCAAAGCAGGGTATGCCGTCGAACTCCGCCAGCGGCCGACCGTAGAGCGACGCAAGCGACGAGACCGAGCGGCCGATCTTCACGACGGTGTTGCAGCAAGCGCACAAGAAGGCGACCAGCGCTTCCTCGGCCGGCTGGCGCAAGATGCGCAATCCCCGCCAGCGTTCTGTGACCGTGTGCATGCGCGGTTCCGTTCGACGCCACTGCTCGTATAGCGACTCGATTGGAACCTCCAGAGCGAAGTAGTGGGCAATTACGTCCCACCGTCCCGGCTCGGGAAGCGTGCGCCATCCGAGCCTATCCGGCAATGGACGCAGCTGCACTGCCAGGTCGCCGATTGCGCCAATCCAATCGCCCCTGTCCGTCTGTCTCCAACGGAAGCTCTGACCGCTTGCTAGCGTGACAGGAATATTCAGCTCGCGGTCGGAAACTGGCGACCAGGAGAGGTCGTCCCGCCTCATGGTGTGCGGAGTATACCTGCAGGGCAAGTGAGGGTCAAGGCGAGGAAACATGCTTGAACTGAAGCATTTGGACGAGGAGGTGGTGGAGTT
>CAZGLN010000195.1:0-2032 GCA_964526545.1 uncultured Chthonomonadales bacterium | reverse complement strand
ATCGCAGAAGGAGTTTGAGCAGGTCTATCCACGCTCGCTAGGCTATTTCATGGTGTTTGTAACCGTGAGTTTCGCCGTGTGGGATGTGGTCATGGGAGTGCATGCGCCGCGTGACGTTCCAAGGTGGGGCCTCTGGGGACTCTTCGTGCCGATGACGGTGGTCCTGGCGGCTATCTCCGCGCATCTGCTGCGGTACCGTCGAACGCTCACGCTCAGGCCGCGTGAAGGGACCTACGCCGTTTCCGAACGCGGCTTGCTTGGTACCCATCGAATCGCGGGACGAATGGAGGAGGTGCGCCATGTGCTGCTTGCGCGCACCGGCACCGAAACCGCGGAAGCATGGATTGTATGGAAGGAGGAACGCCGCGGCATGGACCATCTCCACGCGAAGGTGACCGACGACCCACGAACCAGACTATCCAGCGAGTTCTGCGAATGGCTGGCGGTTCCCGGCAGTCAGCGCCCCCAGTCCTCTTAGGGCCACCGAGACTCGGACAGACGTGAAGGATTCCCCGCGAAGGACGAATAACTGACCCCGCGGCCTGGTGCCGGGTCCAGAACTACCGAGGAGGGGAGAGGATGAGTCGGAGAGACATGGTGCGACGCAGTGGCTTTACGCTGATCGAGCTGTTGGTTGTTATTGCGATAATCGCAATCTTGGCGGCGATTCTGTTTCCCGTCTTTGCGCGAGCCAGGGAGCAGGCGCGCAAGACGACCTGCATCTCCAACCTCAAGCAGATCGGCGCGGGGATACTGATGTACAGCCAGGACTATGATGAGCTGTATCCTGTTGCGAACCAGGAGGCCGACCGAATCACTACGGGTCAGGCACACTGGATCGGCGGCGTGAACAACCAGCATCCGTTTCTGGTGGACGTGATTCAGCCCTATACCAAGAACGATCAGATGCTGGAGTGTCCCACTCTCAGGACTCCCGTCCAGCGCAACGCGGCCGGCAACGTCATCAGCAACCGTGGCGGGTCCTATGCCTATCGCTGCTATTGCGGTTTCGGGCGGCCGAGCAATGTGACGCCGATTGCCCTCGGCGGAGCCGAGCTAGCCGGCGTGATCTTCGGGCTCATTCCGCCCTTCGTCTGTCCGCAGGGTATCCAGACGACCTCGGTGGGCTGGACGGCCTGCGCCGCTTCCCAGGCCAGTGTTGCCAGGCCCGCCGAGACGAACCTCGCCTTCTGCAACTCCTTTGGCGCACACCAGGGCGAGACGGATAGCAACGTGATCAATCTGGGCAAGATCGGCGGCACTCCCGTGGTCTACACCGATGGACACGCCAAGTTCCAGCCCATCGAGCGCAACGGCTTCCTGAAGTTCATCTGCAGCCGACTGGCCGAGTAGTCCGCTACGCTGCTTTTAGCAACCACGGGCCGCCGCATGAATGCGGCGGCCCGGAGCGTCTCTGGGCACATCGGGAAGCGATGGCTAGAGGTAACCGAGCTCCTCCAGCCGCCGCGCAATCTCCTCCTCCTCGGCCTCCGAGTAGATGCCTCCCAGCGAGGTGAGCGGCACGGGCGACCTGCCCATGTCCACCGGCGGCTCGATATCCAATGCGCGGAGGAGGGTGGGGGCTACGTCGTAGATGGACATGCCGTGTCTGCGCTCGCCCGCGCCCTGCGGAGGCGCGCCGGCCGCGCTGAAGATGGCCAGGCCTTGGTGGGCATGGTTTGCGTCGTCCGGGCCGGTATCGTTCTCATGTATCCAGATGGTTCCGTGGCCTACCGAGCCCACCGAACGCCAATGGAGGTTGCCGAAATAGACGATGAGATCCGGCGGGATGTTGTTGCAGACGGCGTACACATCCTCCGGAAGGTAGACTCGTGTGCCAATCGGTCGGCCGTTCTCGTCGCCAAGCGCCTCCAACTTGCGCACAAGCTCCTCGCGCAAGACGACTACCTCGGTATTCTCTACAATGCCTTGAGGCTCTCGGTCCTTCACGTTCAGGAAGATGCGCCCGTAGTAGCCGCCGTCTCCCCATGCTTTCGTGCGGGACCAATCTACAATCTCCGGAGTGAGTTTG
>CAZGLN010000194.1:0-7770 GCA_964526545.1 uncultured Chthonomonadales bacterium | reverse complement strand
CCGTGCTGGGCGGCGGCTCGCTGCCGAGCGGCGTCTCGTCCATCAGTGCCCTGAATGACATCGTCACCAAGATCAACGAGAACTTTAACGGTGGCGCCAATCTGGGCTATCTGAAGTAGCAGTGACCTAGGGTTCACTGTCTACCCTCCGCAGGGGTCCCGGCCGCGACGCTGGGGCCCCTGTCTCCTTGCAGGACTCCGCACGCATTCGCCCAAAGAGAAGCGAGTCATCTCCTTCGGAGGCTATCCATGCGGCTCGCCGTCATTTGGGCACCGCTTGCTGCCGCTCTGCTCTGTGCGGACGTGCGGGTGATTGCTCAGCCAACCATCGTTCCCGATCGCGCGGTGATGAACCTGGACGAGCTCGGTCTCTACGCGGTGGGCTATGCCTATCGCGGAGCCGGCGATGTGCGGTTTCCGGATGGTTGGAGCGGACCGTTCGACGACCAGACCGGCATCGCTCTGGAGCCGGCCGGCGTGCAGAACGGCAAGGCCGCCATGCTGCTGCACTGTCCCTGGCGCGGCGGCACGGGAATCGCCTTTCAGCAGTTCCGGATCGCCCTTCCTCGATCCCCAAGAATTGCGCTCACGGGTTTCATCGCCATGCGGGCGGAGGGCACCGAGCAATCGGACGGGGTGACTTTCCGCATCCGCGCTGACGGCCGCACGGTCTTCGAAGAGCACCGGAAGTCCACGGACTGGAGCGCGTTTCGCGTGGACCTCACTTCGTTGGCGGGGCGCACGGTCGTGCTTCGGTTCGAGACCGACCCCGGCCCCTCGAATAACCCGTCCTTCGACTTTTCGCTCTGGGCGGAGCGATCTCTGCGCATTGAGGGCTTTGTCGCGCCGAAGCCGGCAAGAGCGAAACCCGCTGGAGTGCCGCGATGGCCCGCTGGGTATGCAATCCGCGCCGGCGCATGGTATGCCGCGCAGACGGGCGTGAATGACCGGCAGTGGCGCTGGGAGCCGCCCGCCAGGGGCAGCGACCCACCGCTTGGGCGCCTCACCCTGCGGGTGCGCGGCCGCGACGGCGCCTGGCGTGAGGTGCCGGCGGCCCAGGACAGCCGAATCGTATGGTCTGGACAGGCGCGGTTCGTGGGCGCGGTGCCGTTGCGAGCGGGATCCGACAGGCGTTCGGCGCGGGCCGCTGCAATCTTCGATGTAGACGGCCAGAAGGTAACGCTGACTCTGGAGGGGCGCTTGGAGCGGGGCGCCTTCGCACTGCGTGTGCGCGCCGACAGACCGCTTATCCAGCGCCTGGAAGCCGGCGGATTCGGTCCCGTGCTTCGGCGGCAGCCCGTCAGCACGCCTTACTGCCCGGTGCAAGTGCTCTTCCTCTCCATGGAGCAGATCTTTGTGAGCCGCTACCTGGATTGGACCGCCTCCAACGCCTCCAGTCACGACGGAGCGCGAGCGATATACGGACACCTGACGGATGGCTCGCGGTCGCCTCTGGAAGAGCGGGTGCTCTACTGTGCGGGGCCGCGATTGGAACATGCACTCCCGCACATTCCCAATCCGCCCTCACCCTATCGCGCCGGCATTGCCAAACGGATTGTGCTGGATATCTGGGGCGGGTCGTACGTGGGAATTGCCAAGGATCTGGAGCGGCTGAAGGAGGCAGGCATTGATCACTGCATCGCGCTGATACATGTGTGGCAGCGGAGCGGCTACGACAATGCACTGCCCATGCATCTGCCCGCGAACGCCGACCTTGGCGGCGACGAGGGAATGAAGGTGCTCGTGGAGACCGCGCGTCGGCTTGGCTACCTCATCGCTCTCCATGAGAATTACGTGGATTACTATCCGAACTACGATCATTTCGACGAGAGCCACATCGCGCTCGACTCGGAAGGCAGACGGCAGCTTGCCTGGTACAACCCGGGGACCCGCATACAGTCGTTTGCCGTAAAGCCTACGGCGATCCTGCCGCTGGCGCGCCTGCAATCGCCCGAGATACACCGGCGGTTCGGCACCAACGCCTGCTACCTGGATGTGCATTCGGCCGTGCCGCCCTGGTTCCATGTGGACTTCAGGGCGGGCGAACTTGGCGCGGGCCGGTTCTCCGCGGTCTGGCGCGCCCACAAGGAGCTCTTCGCATACGAGAGGAGAGTGCACGGCGGGCCCGTGTTCGGCGAAGGCAACAACCATGCCTACTGGAGCGGCCTGCTGGATGGCGTGGAGGCGCAGTTCGGCACGGGTTGGCCGCAGAACCGGGGGCTCGATGCTCCGCTCGCCGTGGACTTTAACCTCCTGCACATCCACCCCTTGCAGCTAAACCACGGCATGGGCTACTACGAGCGCTGGTGGGATGGCTACGGATGGGGTACCGTGCCCCCGATGGAGGTGTTTGACCAGTACCGCGCACAGGAGATTGCCTATGGCCATGCCGGCTTCCTGGGCGCGGCGACATGGAACATCCTGCCGCTGGCCTGGTTGGAGCACCACCTCGTATCGCCCGTGCAGGAGCGTCACGCAACGCAGCCGGTCCGCAGCATCGCCTACCAGGTCGGAGGGCGCTGGGTGGATGGATCCGAGGCTGCGATAAAAAGCGCACACGACCGGGTGCGCATTGTCTATGCCAATGGGCTGACGATCACGGTGAACAATGCGCGGGAGCCGCTCGGTGTGGATGGCCACCGACTGCCCAGGCACGGTTGGCTCGCCAAGGGCGCGGGTCTTACCGCCTGGACGGCGATGCGGGAGGGAGTGATGGCCGACTATGCGGCGACGCCGAGCTCCTTCTTCGCCAATGCGCGGCATGCCGATCACTGGAACATTCAAGGCGTGCGGCGCATTCGCCCCGCGGTGGCGGAGTTCGTTCCGGTGGGCCCGAGGAGGTTTCGCATCACCTACCGCTGGCAGGTCTCCGAGGCACCGGACAGAGACTTCCAGATCTTCGTGCACTTCAGCCAGCCCACAACCGCCGCCTACGATGAGGGCATCCGATTTCAGAACGACCATGCCAGCCCACGGCCCACCTCCTCCTGGCGTGCCGGCGAGGTGGTGGTGGATGGCCCCCACGAGGTTGCCGTGCCGGCGGATGCAGCGGATGGTGATTACGAATGCACCATCGGTCTTCACTCCGGCGGCGCGCGTGCATCTCTTCTCGGCCCGAAGGATCGCAACGGCCGGGTGCGGCTGGGAACGCTGCAGGTGCGTGAGGAAGGCCGCTCGCTCCGGTTTGTGCCCGTGGCGGAAGGGCCCGACCCACAGGACGCGGCCCTGCATCGAAACCTGAACACACAGCGAAAGGTGATTGACTTCGGCCCCCTTCGCACCAATGGCAGCGTGCTGGTGCGTCGGGAGGGAGGCGACTGGGTACTCCGCGCCATGCCCCGAGACCGAGCCTTCGAGGTATGGCTGCGAGCCGCGGAGTTTGGCGCTCCGAGCCGCGTGCGCGCGGAGGGCGGAAGCGATTCCGAAGTCCGGCCGGAGCGGCAGGGAGGCTTCTGGCGCCTGCCGCTGAATGGCGCCGCACGCTACCGTTGGCCGGCCGCGCAGGCAGGGGTACGCCCCTCAAGGAGCCGGTGAGCCGGGCGCACCCGTGCTATAATCCAACACTCTAGACAGCGCCATCCAGACCCGGAGTCTTCTGCTTGACATCCAACGAGCTTCGCACGAAATACATCGAGTTTTTCACCGCGAACGGCCACCTGCTGCTGCCCAGCGCGCCTCTCGTGCCGATTGACTGCCTTGGCGTGGAGGACCGATCCACCCTCTTCACCAGCGCGGGAATGCAGCAGTTCAAGCCCTACTTCATCGGCGCGGCCAAGCCTCCCAGCGGGCGCATCGTTACCATCCAGAAATGCGTGCGCACTGGCGACATTGACAGTGTGGGCGATTACTCGCACTGCACTTTCTTTGAGATGCTTGGCAACTTCAGCTTCGGCGACTACTTCAAGGCCGAAGTGATCCCCTGGACGTGGGAATTTCTCACCCAATGGCTGAAGCTGGACCCCGACCGGCTGTGCGTTACGGTGTTTGAGGAGGATGACGAGGCGGCAGAGATCTGGCGCACGTCGGTCGGGCTGCCGCCGGACCGAATCCACCGGCTGGGCGAGGATAAGAACTACTGGCCCGCCAACGCCATCTCGGCGGGACCCAATGGCCCATGCGGCCCGTGCACGGAGGTCTTCTACCGCGTCGCGCCGGAGAGTGAGATGACGAACGATCCTTCTCTCACCCCGACGCAGCGCTTCAAGCTGGATGACGATGCCGGGCGATGGCTGGAGATCTGGAACAACGTCTTTACGCAGTTCGATCGGCAGGAGCGCGACGGCACGCCGGTGCTGGTCCCTCTGCCCGCGCGCAACAACGATACCGGCGCGGGTTTCGAGCGCATCGCGCAGGTGCTTCAGGGAGTAGGCAGCGTCTTCGAGACCGACCTCTTTCGGCCCATCCTCAGCCGCATAGAAGCCCTCTGTGGCGAGAAGTACCTCGGCCAGCCAGGCGGCAGGGACTTCGCCTTTCGCGTGGTGGCGGAGCATGCGCGCTCAACGGCCTTCTGCGTGGCGGACGGCATACTGCCGTCCAACGAGGGGCGGGGATATGTGCTCAGGCGCATGATGCGTCGCGCCGTCCGCTTCGGAAAGACGAGTCTGGGATTCGAGGCCCCCTTCCTTCATGAAGTCGTGGACTCCGTCATCGAGACCATGGGCGCCACTTATCCGGAGCTGAGCGAGCGCCGCGAGCACATTCTGCAGACCGCCCGGAGTGAGGAGGAGCGCTTCCGCCGGACGCTCGACAACGGCAACCTTAAGCTTATGGAGCTGCTGGGCCGCGTGGAGCCGTCGAAGGGGATTGCGGGCGAGGACGCCTTTACCCTGTACGACACCTACGGATTTCCGCTGGAGCTTACGCGCGAAATCGCGGCGGAGCGCGGCATTGCCGTGGATGAGGAGGGCTTCCAGGCCGCGCTGGAGCAGCAGCGGGAACGCTCGCGCGAGGCCGGCGGCATGGATCGGGAGGTCTTCCGCTCGCTGGGTGAGGCCGTGGTGGAGCTCCAGACCACGCTTGCGCCCTCGGAGTTCGTGGGTTACGAGCGGCTCAGCGTGGAGCAAGCGCAGGTGCTGGCCATCATCGCCTCGGGTGAGTTGGTGGACTTCGTTCGCACTGGCCAGGAGGCCGATGTGGTGCTGGATGTTACCCCGTTCTACGCCGAGTCGGGCGGGCAAGTTGGCGACACGGGCACGCTGCGCGGCCCGCAAGGGCTCTGCGCGGTCAAGGATACGCGCCGGCTCTCCTCGCTCATCCTGCACCATGTGCTGGTGGCCGAGGGCAGCCTGGCCGTCGGCGAGACCGTGGAGGCCAGGGTGGATGCCGAGCGGCGGTTTGACATCATGCGGAACCACACGGCAACACACCTGCTGCATGCCGCGCTGCGCGAGGTGCTGGGCAGCCACGTGCATCAGAAGGGCTCTCTCGTGGCGCCGGACCGCCTTCGGTTCGATTTCACCCACGGCAAGCCCATGACCGCCGAGGAGATCCGCCGGGTAGAGGAGCTGGTAAACGAACGCATACTCCGGGATCTGCCGGTGGTGGTGCATTCCAGGCTGCCCATTTCGGAAGCCCGCGCGCGGGGGGCCATGGCTCTCTTCGGCGAGAAGTACGGCGACTACGTCCGCATGGTGGAGGTAGAAGGAGTGAGCCGCGAGCTCTGCGGCGGAACGCACCTTAAGCACACCTCTCAAGCCGGGATATTCAAGATAGTTTCCGAGACAGGCATTGCGGCCGGAGTGCGCCGCATAGAGGCGGTTACCGGTGCGGGCGCACTGCTGCATCTCTCCAGATTGGCGGAGACACTGGATGCGGCTGCCGGCATCTTGAAGACCGGACCGCGCGACGTGGTGGCGGCCGTGGAGCGCCTGGCTTCCGAGCGCGCGCGTCTGGAGAAGGAACTGCAGGAGTGGAAGGCCAGGGCTGCCGCGGGCTCGTCCGGCGCGGATCTGGCGGAACACCGGGTGCACGATGTCTGCGTGGTGACTGGCAGTCTAGCAGCAGCCGACGCGGAGACGCTGGCGGCCATCGCGGACCGGGAAGCCCGAAGCCGCGGGTCGGCCGTCATCGTTCTCGGAACCGAGCATGAGGGCAAGGCGCTCTTCGTAGCAAAGGTGACTCCAGACCTCGTGTCGCAGGGCTACCACGCGGGCAATCTGGTGCGGGAGGTGGCCCGCGTGGCAGGCGGCGGGGGAGGGGGCCGCGCCGACTTTGCGCAGGCGGGCGCGCGCGACGCGGCAAGGCTGCAGGAGGCATTGGCAAGAGCGTTGGAAGTGGTGGCGGAGCAGCAGGCTGTTCGCCGATAATAGGTGCTAGATGGTGCGGCCGCGGCGCTCTCCTGCCGGCAAGGTGCCAGTCGCCGCATTTCGAGCGAAGAGCAATACTCATGGCATGCGACCGCACACTCATTGTCGTGCCCACTTACAACGAGCGCGAGGCCCTGCCGACTCTCTTCCATCGCCTCTTCGCCGAGGTGCCTCAGTGCCATTTCCTCGTCGTGGATGATTCCTCGCCGGATGGCACGGCGGATATCGCGGAGCAGCTCTTCGGGGACCGGGAAGGGTTCCACTTGATGCGCCGGCCCGGCCCGCGCAGTTTCGGACGCAGCTACGTGGATGGTTTCACCTGGGCGCTTGACCAGGGGTATCCTCGCGTCATCCAGATGGATTGTGACCTTTCGCACGATCCATGCTACCTTCCGGAGATGATGCGCCTCGCTGAATCGGCTGACGTGGTGGTGGGCTCGCGCTACATCCGTGGAGGAGGAGTGCGCAACTGGCCTATCCGCCGGGTGCTGCTCAGCCGCTTTGCCAACTTCTATGTGCACCTGGTGACCGGTGTGCCCGTGCGTGATGCCACCAGCGGCTACAGGTGCTACACGCGCGATGCGCTGCGAAGTCTTCGCCTTGAGAGCGTCCGCAGTACAGGCTACGCCTTCCAGGTCGAGATGGTTTGGCGGGCGCACCGTGCGGGTCTTCGCATCGTGGAGCTGCCGATCATCTTTACCGACCGCAAGGAGGGCCGCTCGAAGATGGGTGGTAGGATGATCACGGAGTCCATCCTCCTGCCGTGGCGGCTCCGCTTTGGCGCTGCCGCGGACGCCTCGCCGCCTCGGCGGGATTGAAGGCCGTGCGCCGTGCAGCCTGGCTCCTCTACTTGGGCCTGGCAGGGCTCCTGGCTCTCGCCGGCTGCAGGCCTACACCCGGGCTGCGCGAAGGCCAGACCGCGCCGCCGCTGAAAGTGGCGGACCTGGCGGGACGCACATATGAGCTGGGTCGGCTCGGCGGCCGGGTAACCCTCCTGGCATTTCTCTCGGAGGACAACGAAGAGTCGCATGACCTGACGCTCGCAGTCTCGGCGTTGCGCGCGCGCCACGGGCCGAAGGGTCTGCGGGCGCTAGGCGTGTGGCTGGGCGGCTCACCGGAATCCGTGCGCGCCTTCGTGCGGTATAAAGAGGTGGTGCATGCCAATGCCGTCCTCGATGGAGACGATGCGCGCCGTGTTGCCGAGGAGTACGGCGTGCGGGGAGTGCCAACGCTCTTCCTGATGGGTACGGGCCGCAGGGTCCTGGCATCGAAGGTTGGATACCGTCCGGAGGACGAGGGCTTGCTGGATCGGCTTGTTCGTGATGCTCTGAGGAGCCAATGAGTTGATGACACCGCGCAAATTGGTTACCGCGCTCCTGGTGGCCGGAGTGTGCGTATTCGCGCTCTCGGCCATGCTGTCTCGGCCGGGGACGGCCGCCACCGGTATCGGCATTTTGGTAGACGGC
>CAZGLN010000193.1:0-7791 GCA_964526545.1 uncultured Chthonomonadales bacterium | reverse complement strand
TGTCGGCGAGCAGGCCCGCGGCCTCGATGCCGGCGATGCAGCATTCCTCGTCCTGGGGCGAGGCAGCGCCGCTGATGAACAGTCAACGGGAGTCTCCTCACGAGACAGAGCGAGGGCATTTCCCCTGAGCGGCTTACCGGGACATGTCTCCCAGGCAGCTGCACGAGGGAACGACGCGGCTTGACGCTGCCGCTGCTATCTCAGTATACTGCCGCGGTCCACGCGGGAGGCCCCACCACTTGCGCGGGCACATGGATCACAAGACCCTGGAGAGCCCGGAGAAACGTGCCTTGCGGAATGAACTTGCCGAGCTGTGGCGATTCCGAGGACTGCTCTGGGTGCTGGTCCGGCGCGATCTCAAGGTCCGTTACAAGAACTCCCGCCTCGGATTTCTCTGGTCCATCGCGCCGCCGCTCATGCAGGTGGCGGTGATCACCTTCGCGTTTCGCCACGCCACGGACCTCGCCGCGAAGTTCGATAACTACTCCGCGTTCCTGCTCGTCGCGATGATCCCGTGGACCTACATGAGCACGGCAATCCTGGACTCGAGCCAATCCATTCTGCTCATGTACGGGGTCATCAAGAAGGTCTACCTGCCGCGCGAAATCATCCCCCTGGCCTCGGCCATTAGCAACTACCTCCACTTTCTGCTCTCCTGGGTGGTCTTCTTCGTCTATTGGTGGCTGTTCCGCAAGGGACCCATTCTGCCCAGCACCCTCTGGTTTCCCTACCTCATCCTGGTCAACTTCATGTTTGTTACGGGCATCTGCCTGTTTGTCTCGGCGCTTAACGTCTTTTATGAGGATGTTAAGTACATCGTCTCCATCGTACTGCAGCTCGGTCTCTTCGTGTTTCCCATTCTCTACATCGTGGAGCAGCTCAACCCCAGCGGCATGTTGTCCAGGCTGTTCGGCGGCTGGGCCGCCATCATCTACATGAACAATCCGGTGGTGGCGTTGATCAACGGCTATCGCAAGAGCATCCTGGAGCCGCCGCCGCCATCCGTAGTGCGGTCGGGCGAGTACCTCCCACTCGATCCCACCAGCCTCCTCCTGGCCGGTGCCGTTTCGCTCCTTGTGCTGATCGGAGGTTACGCCTACTTTAACGCGCTGAAGTGGCGCTTCGTGGAGAGACCATGAGCACCGCGAGGGAGGCGGCGATAGTCATCCAGGGTCTTCGCAAGACCTTCGTGGTGGAGCACAAGCCCGCGGGAACCCTGAAGCGCGCGGCACTCAACCTGCTGCGGCCATCGCCACGAGAGATCAAGGAAGTGCTCAAGGGCATTGATCTCTGCGTCAGCAAGGGGGAGATTCTCGCCGTTATCGGTCGAAATGGCAGCGGAAAGTCCACCCTGCTTTCGCTCATCGCGCGCGTCTATCGGCCGACCGCGGGCAAGGTGGAAGTGCGTGGCTCGCTGGCCCCGCTGCTGGAACTCGGGGCCGGCTTTCACCCGGAACTGACCGGTGCCGAAAACGTGGAGCTGTACGGCGCGATACTGGGCATGACGAGGCGACAGATCGAGGAGCGCTTCGAGAGCATCGTCCGCTTCGCCTTTGACACCCCGGACCTCATCGAGAAGATAGACACCACTCTGCGAAACTACTCCGACGGCATGAAGATGCGCCTCGGGTTCTCCATCGCTCTGCACACCTACCCGGAGATTCTGCTGGTGGATGAGGTGCTCGCCGTAGGCGATGAGGCCTTTCAGCACAAGTGCTACCGGGCCATCGAGCAATTCCACGCCCAAGGCAACACCATCTTGTTCGTGTCACACGACATGCCGGTGGTTCGGCGAATGGCGACGCGGGTTGTGTGGCTTCACCACGGCGAGATCCGCATGGACGGCCGGCCGGACGAAGTGGTGGAGGCCTATCTGGCTGCGGCGGATCTGCCCGACTTCGGGGTTTCGAATACGCCCGTCTAGCGGCCCTCCAGCCAGAAGGAGAGCCCGAACAGCAGGGCGAGCACCCAGAGCACGCCCGAAACCTCGCGCGGTCTGCCGCTCATGGTCTGCAGCAGTGCGTAGGAGATGAACCCGATGCCGATTCCCCGGGATATGCTCTGCGTAAGCGGAATGACGAGCAGAATGAGGAATGCGGGAACGGCCGTGGCATAGCGCGAAAAATCAATGTCGCGCACCACGGACATCATCATGAAGCCCACCACAATCAGGGCCGCCGCGGTGGCCTCCGCGGGTACGGCCTGGGCGAGCGGCGCCAGCACCAGAGCACAGAGAAAGAGAACCCCTACCGTTACGCTGGTGAGCCCCGTGCGGCCCCCCGCGCCCACGCCGCTCGCACTCTCGATGTAGCTGGTTACGGACGAGGCCGAGCAGAAGCCGCCCCACATCGCGGCCAGGGAGTCCGTGAAGAGCACCCTCTTCAGCCCCGGCAACGTGCCGTCCGGCTGCATCCTGCCGCTCTGCTCACCCAGCGCGATCACGGTGCCCATCGTGTCGAAGAAATCCACGATGAGGAAGGCAAACACCGCACCCAGGAGGGCGGGCTGAAGCGCGGCCATCACATCCAGCTTTCCGATGGTGCTGAAATCCGGCGGAGCGACAACGGCCTCCGGCGGGCGGGCGAGCCCGGTGGCGAAAGCAACCAGCGTCGTGGCCACCATCCCGATGAGCAGGGCGCCCGGAGTGCGCCGGGTTACCAGCCAGAACGTGAGCAGGATGCCGAAGGTCGCTAGGAGCGTGGTTGGCACATGGAAGTTTCCGATGGGCGGCGCCGTCATCGGCACGCCGCCTACGGCGGAAGTGCTGCTCATCCAGTGCGCGTTGTGCAATCCCAACATGGCGATGAAGAGACCAATGCCCACACCGATGGCGCGCTTCAGATCCATCGGGATGGCATGCATCACCTTTTCTCGCAGGCCGGTGAGCACCAGGAGGGCCACGATCATGCCCTCCACAAAGATCACTCCCATCATCGCCTGCCATGTCGCCCCCGGCAGCGTTCCCACACTGGTGATGAGCGCGCTGTTCAGCCCCAACCCGCTGGCGAGAGCAATGGGATAGTTGGCCCACAGGCCCATGAGGAGTGTAGGAATGGCCGCCGCGAGGCAGGTGGCGGTAACCGTTGCGGCAAAGGGCGGGCCGGGATGCTGGGAGTTGGTGCAGAGGATCACCGGGTTCACCACGATGATGTAGGCCATCGTCATGAACGTGGTAACGCCGGCGAGGATCTCGGTGCGAACGGTGGTGCCGAACTCAGAGAGGCGAAAGAGGCGCTCTAGCATGCTCTTCCCCCGTTGCGCATGGTGCGGCGGCTAACCGAAACCTAACCGAAGGCTAACTGAAGTGGATTAGCGAGTGTACGTCATAGCCCTTGAGGACCTCGCGACCATGCAGAAAGTCCAGTTCGATCACGAAGAGCACTCCCGCCACGCGGCCTCCCTGGCGCTCCACCAGGCGAGCGGTAGCCGCGGCGGTTCCGCCAGTCGCCAGCAGGTCGTCCACTATCAGCGCGCGCTGGCCGGCACGTACGGCGTCCTCGTGCATCTCCACCGTATTGGTTCCGTACTCCAGCGCGTACTCCTCCGCGATGGTACGCCACGGCAGCTTGCCTAGTTTGCGCACGGGCACGAAACCAAGTCCCAGCTCCAGGGCAAGCGGCGCGGCGAACACGAATCCGCGGGCCTCGATGCCCACGACCACATCGGGTTGGAGGCCACGGGCTATATCGGCCAGCGCCTGAACGACCTCCCGCATCGCGGGAGCGCTCTGGAGAATTGGAGTAACGTCCTTGAACAGGATGCCCGGCTTGGGGAAGTCCGGCACGTCGCGCACAAGCTGCTTGGCCAGGAGTTCGCTCACGTTATTGCCTCTTTGAATGGGTGCATGGAACGCACGGCCACATCCGCGCGCCTCAGCGGCTAACGGCCCGCGTGGGCGGGTTCGCGAAGGGCCGCAAGATTCTGCGCGAAGGGCGGGGAAACCACGCCGCGCTCGGTGATGATTGCCGTAATCAGCTTATTCGGGGTTATGTCGAACGCCGGGTTCCAGACGGGCACATCCTCGGGCGCTATCCGGATGCCCTCGATGTGCGTCATCTCCACCGCCTCTCGCTCCTCAATGGGAATGCGGTTGCCATCCGGCAGTTCCATGTCTATGGTGGAGAAAGGCGCGGCGACGTAGAAGGGCACTTGATGGAACGCGGCGAGAACGGCCACGTTGTAGGTACCGATCTTGTTGGCCGTGTCGCCGTTCGCTGCTATACGATCCGCTCCCACAACCACCGCATCTATCTTGGCCTCGCGCATCAGGACAGCCGCCATGTTGTCCGCGATAACGGTAACGGGGATACCCTCCTGGTGGAGTTCCCACGCGGTGAGCTTCATGCCTTGCAGACGTGGGCGCGTCTCGTCGGCATAGACACGGATGCTCTTGCCGTCTTCTATCGCGGCACGCACAGCGCGGTACCGTATCCCACCGTCGCCAGCGCGCCCGCGTTGCAGTGAGTCAGCACGGTGTCGCCATCCTTCAGCAGTGCAGCGCCATGCCGACCGAGCGCCCTGTTGGCCTCGATATCCTCCTGTAGCATCTGGAGCGCTTCGGTGATGAGCGCGTCCTTGATGTCCACCACGTTACCCGGCGTGCGGTCCACCACCGCTAGCATGCGGTCAATTGCCCAGAAGAGGTTTACGGCGGTTGGGCGAGCCGCTCGGAAGGTATCGGCGATCTGGACCATCCGTTTGCGGAACGAGTCGCGGCTCTCCGCAATGATGCCCCGCGCGCCGAGCGCCATGCCGAGAGCGGCCGCGCAGCCGATGGCGGGAGCGCCGCGCACCACCATGGTGCGGATGGCCTGCGCCACTTCGCGCCAATCCGCGAGGTCCACGTAGGAGAGACGCTCCGGCAAGGCGGTCTGGTCTATCAGGCGGACCCTTCCGCCCTTCCAGGCAACGGTGAGCAGAACCTTCTCGTTGTCTCGCATTGGCGTGGCCATCCTCACTCGGCGCGTGCAGCTTCGTTCAACTCATCCTCGGCATACCGAGGTCCGATCGTCACGGCTCGCGCGCACATTTGCAGCCTGTTCGCTGGGTCAGTGGCTTATCTTCGCATGCTCCAGAACGTGATGCGACGGGCTATCCAGGTCGAGAGGTATTCGCGCGGCAAGATCGAGCACTACCTTGCGGATTCGCTCTGCATTCTGCTGGAATACGCGCAATATCTCCGTGGCATTGACAGGCTCCACGCTGCCTTCGGCGAACAGCCCGCAATCATAGTCGGTGACCAGAGCGATATTCACTACGGCCATGGCCTGCTCCAGGGCCAGGTAGGCCTCTGGATACTGGGTCATGCCTACCACATCCCATCCCTGGCTTGAGAACCAGCGGCTCTCCGCCTTGGTGGAGAAACGCGGTCCGTTGATAACAACGATGGTACCGCGTTCGTGCACGGTAATGCCATGCTGGCGGATGACTTCCGCGGCAAGCTGCCGCAAATGAGGGCAGTACGTCTCTGCCGGACTCACATGATAGACGTCCGGCCCTTCGTAAAACGTGTCCACACGGCCGCGCGTTCTATCCACAAACTGGTCACAGAGCACGAACTCTCCGGGATGGATGCGCGGCTGCAGGCTGCCCACAGCACAGGGGCTGATGAGGTAACGTACCCCAAGCGATTTGAAGGCCCAGATGTTGGCGCGGTAGTTGATCTTATGCGGGGGGATGGTATGGCGCCGACCATGGCGCGGCAGAAACGCCACGCTTCGATCGCCGAGAGTCGCCACGAACAACGAATCGCTGGGAGAGCCGTAGGGCGTCTCAACCGTAACCTCGCGCACATCCTCCAACAGGCTGTAGAAACCGCTGCCGCCTATGATGCCGATCGGACAATCCATGAAACGCTCTCCTCAGCTGCCTTCGTGCTCCGCGCCGTGTTCCCGCTCGCTCCGCTCCGCTTCGCACAAGCCGGCTTCCTCGTCCAGCTTCGCGATGGCCGCCCGCGCGGCGGCCTGCTCCGCGGCCTTCTTGCTTCTTCCGCTTCCCTCTCCTAGCAGACTCCCGCCCAGATACACCTGGGCTACGAACGTCTTGTTATGATCCTTGCCATACTCCGCGACAATGCGGTAACTGGGCAGCCGCTGGTGAGTCGCCTGCAAACGCTCCTGCAGCATGCTCTTGTAGTCCTTGCGGAACTGGTTGGCCTCAACGGCGGCGAGAGCCGGCGCAAGCCAGCGGCTCACTAGTTGCCGAACCAAGGGCATGCCCTGATCAAGATAGGCTGCCCCTAGCACTGCCTCCAACGCATCCGCGCCAATGGAGCGCCGCGCGGCTCCCCCCGCTCGCGCCTCGGCCGCCTCCAGCGCCATCTCCTCCAGCAGGCGCAGCCGCTCGGCGGCATCGGCCAATGTGTCCTCGGATACCAGGAAGCTCCGGGCTCGGGCCAGGTCTCCCTCCAACCAGTCTGGATGCTTCTCGTAGAGTATCTCGGCAACCGCAAGGCCCAGAACGGCATCGCCCAGGAACTCCAGCCGCTCGTTGCTCTGCGCGCCACGGTGCGGCACCGCCGATCGGTGGCGCAGCGCCAGTGCGCGCAGATCCGCGCGTATCTGCTCGATACCCGATTCGGCCGGAGGTGATTCCGTGGCTTGCTGGTGTTCCGTATCCGTCGCCAAGATCGCTGCTTGCGCTCCTCAATACAGGCTGATGCTACTCCAGGCCGCGCGTGCCCATCATCATGAGCGGCACGATAACTGCAAGCACTACCAGCAGCAGAACGGCCACAAAGAATCCGAGAGCCCAGTATGCCCAGATACGCTGCACCGTTCGAAAGTGCGCGATGCTGTCGAAGCGCCGATTTTGCCAGGCCCAACTGTTGCCCTTCACTCCGCAGTATATCTGGAAACCGAGACTGGCGATATTGAAGAGCGCCCCGATGCCGGGCAGAACGCCCAGCACGCCGAGGAGCAGCGCGTAGAGCGTGACGTATGCCCGATGGTTAAGCCCCCAAATCCAGGTGAACCAGAAGGCGCCCCAGTTCCATCCGCCGGCAATCTCGGCGGGCACCGTGCTCTTCATGCCGGAGGTGTTCTGCTCGGCGTACAGCGCGGATGTCGGGGCAAATGCGCCAGGCACGGCCGATTGCGGGTCCACCTGCATGCCGCGAGGCGTCTTGCACCGCGTGCATACGGAATCCGCGGGCCCAAGCACATACCCGCACACCACGCACGTGTAGGGTCCCACCGCCTGGGCGTCGCCCGGATAGTTTGCGACAGGCACGTAGTTCAGGGTAGGCGCCTGGCTGCGAACATCCGGCTGATCGGTATCTGCGCCGGACGAGGCGCCCGCAATCGGCTTGGCGCAATGAACGCACACCTCGGCATCCGCCGGATTGGCTCCGCCACAGAACGCGCAGTACATGGGAGGCTCCCTCAGTCCGTGGGCGTGATGGATAACGCAGCAGCCAGCGATTACGGCACGGCTGGGTTCGGCAAGGCGCGCGGCGAATCCTGCCGCCGGCGCCGTTGGAGGGCGGCCGATCGCCGTTCAGAACGAAGCGGGATAGACGCCACGACGGAACAACGCCTTAACCAGGAGGCGCGCCGAATACGACGGTTGCATTGTGCCCGCCGAAGCCGAACGAGTTCGACATGGCGATGCGTACCGGCCGCTTTACTGCGACGTTTGGCGTGTAGTTAAGGTCGCAGGCCGGGTCCGGGGTCTGGTAGTTGATGGTCGGCGGAACCGTTCCGTCACGGATGGCCAGCACGCTCGCGATGGCCTCCACGGCGCCCGCGGCCCCGAGCAGGTGCCCGGTCATGGACTTGGTAGAGCTGATGG
>CAZGLN010000192.1:0-7829 GCA_964526545.1 uncultured Chthonomonadales bacterium | reverse complement strand
AGGAGAGCCATGTGCTGGATAGCCGGCTGCGTCGCCGCCGCGCTGCTCGTCGGCGCAATGGGCGCGCAGCAGCGCGAGGACGGCCGCAAACTGGTGTGGTCGGAGGAATTCAACAAGCCCGGCATGCCGGACCCCGCCAAGTGGGATTACGAAACGGGTTTCGTGCGCAACCGGGAAGCCCAGTACTACACCCGCGCCCGCAAGGAGAATGCGCGCGTCGAAGGCGGCTTCCTAGTGATTGAGGCGCGCAAGGAGAGCTACCAGAACGCCGCCTACACCTCCGCCAGTCTCACCTCGCGAGCCAGTTGGACGGGCGGCCGCATCGAAGTGCGAGCGCGCATTCCCACCGGTCGCGGCTCATGGCCGGCCATCTGGATGCTGGGCACCAACATCAAGGAGGTCGGCTGGCCCGCCTGCGGCGAGATAGACATCATGGAGAACGTGGGGCATGTGCCGGACCGAATCCATGGCACCGTGCACGTGCGCGACCAGGCCGGCAAGCACTTCTCGAAGGGCGGGCATGTGGATATTCCTGCGCCGTATGCGGATTTCCACGTCTACGCCATTGATTGGGACCAGAAACGCATCCAGTTTCTGCTGGATGGCAAGGTCTACTTCGAATATGTCAACGACGGCAAGAACCCCTGGCCCTTCGACAAGCCGCACTACCTGCTAATTAACCTCGCCATCGGAGGCTCCTGGGGAGGCCAGCAGGGCATTGACGACTCGATCTTCCCGCTGCGCTACCTGGTTGACTATGTGCGCGTGTACCAGTAGGGACCTGCGGGGAAGCGCCCAGCGGCCTGCCCCGTGAGGCTCCTGCAGGCCGTACCCGCGGTGCATCTGGGAGGATGGATGCTGGCAGACGGCCTGCGCGCCTTCATCAGCGGCGACTGCTGCACGCCAGACGGCGGGCCCCTCGCGAGCCAGCTCGGCCGCTGAGCCGGCCTTCTCGACGGCATCGGCCTGGACCCACGCCCCGTGGCGGTGAAGGCGGCGCATGCCGTGCTCATCGCGACCTGGTTGTCGGCCGCGGCGTTGCTCTACGCGGCGCCTTGCCTCGGCTGGCTGATCTCGCTCTACTGCGCCCTCTTCAGCCTCTGGTACGTGCCCTTCGGCACCGTGATGGGCCTGGCAGCCATCGGTATGGTTGTCCAGCGCTCCGTGCGCGAGTCGCTCCTGCAAGCCGGCTCCAGGCCCTCGTTCGCCTCCAGCGCCATGCCTGTTCGGCCGTCAATCGGCGCGCCGCCGTTACGGCGCGGATCACTCCTCCGGTTCCCACATACGGCGGCCGCACACCATGATGCCCTTCTGATTCTGTTTGCGGGCCTCGCTGGCGCGTTTCTCGGCCTCCTCGCGGTTGGCGGCCGTGGTGGCGCTCACCGTTACGAAGTCATTGGCGCGCCGGTAGCGGTGGATGAAGACCGGGCGCGGGCGCGTTGAGTGGTTCTCCTGGCTGCCGTGGATGGTGCGGTAGTGGAAGAGGATGGTATCGCCCGCCTGGCCCGTGATGGGCAGCGCCGCCTCCCACGGCCATTCGTCAGGGTCGAGCCCAAGGTGCGAGAAGGTATCTATGTGCCGCAGCGTGCCGAACCGGTGCGAACCGGGCACCACGTAGAGCGCGCCGTTCACCAGGTCCGTATCCACCGCGTAACTGAGCGCCGCCACGGGCCCTTCGTAGCGGTGCTCGAAATAGGCGGAATCCTGATGCAGGTTCTTGGGATGGCCGCCCACCGGCTCCTTGTAGAGACACTGGCCATCGCCGAAGAGCTCCACATCCGGCCCGAGCACTTCCCGCACGAAGGCCACTAGCCTCTCCTCGAAGGCGCTCCGGAAGAAGGCAGCGCTGGTACGGTATCCCGCCGCGAGCACCATGATCTGCTTGTCGCGCGGGAAGCCGGGCGGCGCGGGCAGGAAGAGGGTGCCATCCGGGGTAAGCCATCCCTCGGTTACTCTGCGGGCCTGGTCCAGCAGGGAGATCGCCTGCCAGGCCGCAGCTTCGATATCCTCGCGCACGGCTTCCACATACTGCTTCATCAGCCCGCGCACCACTAGCGCGCCATGTTCGGTGTACTTCTCCACCGCCTCGCGCACATCAAACGAATCCGCGTGCACCTCCAACTGCTCAACCGAGACGTTCGGAGCCTCCGCCATTGTTCGTCTCCCCTCTGCGCGCGGCAGGTGCCGCGCGGCATGCCGCTTCTGCCTGTTGGCGGTCCCTCACGGACCCACGCAAGCGGTAAGCGCTTAGACAGTATAATCAACGCCGTGAACACGGAAGAGTACGAGAGAATGTACCGCCTGGAGGACTCCTATTGGTGGTTCGTCGGGCGCCATAACCTCATCCTGAAGTTTCTCTCGGCAACCTACCCGGCCCGCTCGGATCTCGCCATCCTCGATATCGGCTGCGGCACCGGCGCCATGTCCGCCCTGTTAGCAAGGCACGGCGCGGTAACATCCGCGGACTTCAGCCCCCTGGCTCTCTCCTACTGCCGGCGGCGCGGCCTGCGCAAGCTCTGTGCGGCGGACGCCATGCGCCTGCCCTTTCGGGATATGAGTTTCGATGTCGTGGTTGCGCTGGACATCCTGGAACACCTGCCGGACGATGCGGCGGCTCTCCGCGAGTTCGCCCGCGTGCTCAGGCCGGGCGGCCGAGTCATCTCAACGGTGCCCGCCTACCGCTCGCTCTGGAGTGGGCACGATGTCGCACTGATGCACTGCAGGCGCTACGTTGCCAGCGAGCTGAGGCAGCGGATGGCTGAGGCGGCCTTGCGCGTGGAGCGCCTCTCCTACGCCATGACCGCCCTCTTCCCTATCGTGTGGATAGTGCGCCGCCTGAGCAACTTGCGCCGCGGCGACCCGCACGCCTCGCTGGTGCCGGTGCCCCGGGCGGCCAATCGCGCCCTTACGCTCCTGCTTTCACTGGAGAATGCACTCATCCGCCGCGTCTCCCTTCCCTTCGGCGTAACTGTCTTCTGCATGGCCCGCCGCCCGTGATTGCCCTCCTCGTGTCGCTGCCCCTTATCGCGCTCATCGCCTGGGGCGTCGCCGCCCTCTGGCACTATGGCAAGCATGTCGAGCCGAACCGCGTGGAGATCACCCGGCACGAAGTCTGGTTCGACGATCTCCCCGCCTCACTGGATGGTGTGGTGCTCTGCCAGGTGGCGGACGTGCACATCACGGATTTCGGCCGCAACGAGCGCGCGATCGCGGAGGCCATCCGCTCCGTGGAGGCCGATCTCTACCTGCTCACCGGCGACCAGGTCTACCAGCGCGGCGGAGTGGGTGCCTTCTTCCGTTGGATGGACGAACTGGGCGAGGCCATCCGCCCCTGCGTGGCTGTCTACGGCAATGCCGAGCACAAGCGCGACATCCCCACCCTCGCCATGACGCGCGAATACGCGCGGCGCGATATTCCCCTGCTCAATAACGACTCGGGGATCTTCGCCGTGCGTGGCGCGGAGATGCAGATAGTGGGCGTGGACGACCCGCACATGGGCAAGAGCAACTTCGCCCGCGCCTACCGGTCCGCCGATGCCGGGAGATGGACCCTGCTGCTCTGCCATTCTCCCGATGGCTGCGCCGAGAGGCGGGGCCACCGCGCCGATCTCATGCTCTGCGGCCACACGCACGGCGGCCAGTGCCGCCTGCCGCTTATTGGAGCGCTTCGGACCAATACGTACCGCGTGCGGCGAATAGTCTCCGGCTGGTACCGTGGGGAGGAGCTCACCTGGCGCGGCAAGAGCCCCGCGGGCAACACGCAGCTCTACGTCTCGCGCGGGCTGGGCATGAGCAAGTTCCCTCTCCGCATCCACTGCCCGCCGGAACTCGCCCTCTTCGTGCTGCGCCGCCGCAACCCCTCGGCGAATGCCGCCGCCGAGGAAGCCGAGGCGCGCCACGCCATCTAGAACGATTCCAGAAGCTGCCAGATGTACATGTAGGCCAGGCCGTCTACCTCGCCCCACACCCGCTCGAAGAGCGCCTCATCCCCGCTGATGGGCGGCAGCTCCGCCCTCTTCTCCGCCCATGGTAAGCAGACTCCCGGCGCCAGGCGTGTGTGCCGGAACGCCGCCGAGGGAGTAACCCCCTCCGGCTCATCGCTGGCGCTTCGGACGGGAGCGGGCCTCGGGGTGCCGTACACGCCGTATTCGCGCACGAAGTCCGTCATCACGCGCACGTTCTCCACGGAGGTGTCGTTCTGCATGATGGCGCTGGCGTCGCAGATGTAGCCTCCCTCGCCCGCCACGCCGTCCAGCACGCGCTTGCAGGTCTCGCGCACCTCTTCCGGGGTGCCGTAGCTCAGGACCGTGTTCGGAATGCCTCCGCTGAGGGCGAAGCGGTCACCCAACAGCGCATGGGCCTCGAAGATATCGGCATTATCCACGTGGTAGATGATGCTGCCGGGTGGCAGCTCGCGGAACCGCCGCAGATGCGGGTTCCAGTTGCCCTCCGCGTAGAAGAGCGTCTGGTGCCCCTCGGCCCAGAGTCCCTCGATGATGGGCTTGAGCGTGGGCCAGTAGATGGTGTCGAACACCTCGTGGGAGACGAAGGGTACGCCGCCGCGGTGCATCCAGATGGTAACCGGCACCTGCCGCGTTGGATCCGCCCCGCCCAGCGCGACGGCCAGCAGATGGGGTGCGAGGGCCTGGCAGGCTTCCTTCACCTTCTCCGGCCGCTCGCGCAGGTCCGTGATGAGTCCCAGATAGCCCCGCAACTTGTCCGCCAGGATGTCGAGCGGCGCCTTCAGGATGCCCGAGATGGCGGACGGTATGCCGCACTCCTCGCGCAGCGCGGCGGCCTGCCCGCCGAAGGCGGTGAAGTACTGCAGCATGGCCATGCCGCCCTTCACGAAGGAGAGGTTGTTGCGCGGGGTGTTCGGCTGGCCGGGCGCGGCGACCTCGGTGGAGACTCTCGGCAGCCAGACGTTGTAGAGGAAGCTGGTGGGGTCTTCAATGAGCTGGTCGTACTCCTCCGGCCGCATGAAGGCCTGGTCTTCCGACGGCTCGATGTACTGAAAGCCGGTATCCACGCCGGTGTGTATGCCGGGCACGGCGTAGTAGCGCAGCCCCACGGCTTGCGTGAGGCCCGTCCACACATAGACCATATTGCCCACAACGGCATCCCAGTCGAAGGCGCGCGCGCATTGCCGCACGGCGTCGAAGGCCAGCCGATAGTCGTGGGTTACCTGCTGGGCGGTATATCCCGCGAACTTCGCCGTGAATTCCGCCGCGAAGGGGCGGATGGGCACGCGATCCGGCACCCCGTTGCGCATGGCCGTAACGTAGCGCTCCAGCCGCTGCTGGTAGAGCTCCTCCATCTGCGTGCTGCCGGGCATCGTCCGCCTCCTTGCCGTTTCTTACCCTACCGAGTTCGCTGCGGCTGGAAGCGCCTCCTGCGCGAGCCACGCCAGGCATGGAGGGCGCATGAGAGCCGCATAAGGGCGCGTTGTCACACTTCGCCTGGCCCGTGCATCTTAGTTGTAGGAGGGAGGAACATGGCATTCGATACCGCGATCTTCTACGACATCGAGAACCTCATCAAGGGTTACAGCTTCTCGCAGCAGACCATCTCCAGCATCTCGCTGGGCGCCATACTGCGATCCGTCCAGGATACCGGCCGCACCGGGCAGATTGCCTTGCAGAGAGCCTATGCCAATTGGAGCGACGCAAGGCTGGCTATATTGCGCGGCGAAATAAATGAACTCGGCATTGATCCAGTCCAGGTATTCGGCTTTGCGCGCGACCCAAAGAAGAACGCCGCCGACATCCAGCTCGCTATTGATGCAATTGATCTTGCGCATATTCGACCCGCAGTCAATACCTATGTGATTGTCTCGGGCGACGGCGGATTCGCGGCGCTGGCCAAGAAGCTGCATGAATACGGCAAGACCGTCATTGGCTGCGCCTATAAGAGCGCCACGAACTCCACCCTGCTCGCCGTATGCGATGCATTTGTCTTTATCCAGGAACCGGAGGAAGAGGAGAGACCCGCCGAGCGCATCCCGCCGTGCCTCCCCTCGGGGCATCCTCTAGTGTCCGATCCCCGCAATGTGCGCATGGCGGCGCGCATCAAGCAGTGCACGTCCGATGATCCCGCGGTCATGCTGGCGCGCACCCGCGAGGTGCTCCGCTGGTATGCGGAGGACAGTGAATGCCGCAACGATCTGATCCGCGAAGGCATGCACCTCTCGGTGATTCAGGAAGGCGTGCGCTACGCGGTGCCGGGCTTCCAGCCGATGCGCTTCGGATTCATGAAGTTCATCGAGTTTCTGCAGCACGCCTGCGCCGAGACGCCGCTCTGCGTGGCCCGCGGATCGGATACGCATGCAGTGCTCGTGCCGCGCACCTACGCACGGTACTACCCGGAGGTCTTGCCCGATCTGGAGCCGGTAGACTGGCACACGGAGGAGGGCTACCGGGCCATCCTCGCGCAGGGAATGCCGGTACTGCGTCTGCCGGACCGCCAGCAATTGCATGCCGTCTTCGCGTGGCTTACCGCGAATCCGCCATTCAAGTGCGATGTCGGCAGCCTGATTGAGGCGATTGTGAGCTCAAATGGCGATGCAATCCCATACGAAGCGGCGAAGACGGGCGTGTTGAGCCTCGTGGCCGCGGGCGCCTTCGAGCAGAGCCCCATTGGCGTACCACTTTCCGAGCAGGTCCTGACGCTGCGGCCGGAGCTGCGGGAGCCATCCGCTCTCTGGGCCCTTGTCTCCGCCGCCGCCAAGAGGAAGATCGAATCCGTGCTGGGACACGCGGACGAAGCCATCCTCACGCGCACGGTTGGCCTTGGATAACTGCCGAGCCTGGAGGTCTGACTGGGTAAGGTGGCCCACCGGCTGAGCAGCCCGCGAAGCAAGCGTGTCGAAGCCACAGCACGGCCGTTCCGCGACGGCGATTTCGATACGGACCTCCCGGCTCTACTTCATCAACGACGCCTTTACGCCTACTCCCTCTCCCCTTGCGGTAGAGACGCTGGGGAAAGAGGGCAACACTGATAGGCCCCTCTCCCCTTGCGGGAGAGGGGTTGGGTAGAGGGCTGCACGGCTGTGTGGCTGAGCGCACCTCCGGAGGGGTAACGTAGAAGGTTGGTCGCCCTTGTACGCTTTGTCCGAGAGGCCGCTCCCTGTTGGGCACATCGGTCAGACTGCAGGCCGTAGCCGCTCCGTGCATCTCGCCGCACGAGCAACTCGCGAGATGATGTTGGTGCAGACACCGGCCTGGCAGCGCAACGCAGGCATGGCAGAATCGGCATTTGAACCGCCGTGGTGCCCATCTTCCTCATGCGGTCCTGCCAGGGGCTAGAGGGGGCGCGGCAATCGCTGCGCCCCCCCGTCTCTCAGCGTTACCGAACAACGATCAGCGGCACGGTATGGCGTGCAGCCTGGCCGTCCGGGCTCACGGCGTAGATCTCGACCACGTAGGCACCCGCGGGCACGGCGATGCCCTTCTCGTCGCGGCCGTCCCACACCACCTGGCGCGTGCCCGCCGCTGCCGCGCGCGACAGCAGCTTCCGCACATGTCCGCCCACGCCGGCAATCCGCACCTCCACGTTCGCCTCCGCGGTAAGCTCGAACGCGATGGTGTGGCCCGCGCCGGACCGGCTCGATCTCACGGCGGCCGAGAGGATGCGCAGCAGCCGGTTCGCCGGAAGCTGCTCGAGGCGGAAGCGCCGCGTTGTTGCCCGCCCATCCACCGCAAACCGGTAGTCCGGCGCATTGCGCAGGAATCGCTTCTCGCCTGTGGCCAGGTCCGTCAGCACCAGGTTGGCCGAGCGCGGCAGGCGGAAAACGTCCGGCCAGGTCAGGCGGCAGGAGCGTGCCTCTTCCT